>DATJHN010000356.1:0-9302 GCA_035493915.1 Bordetella sp. | reverse complement strand
TCGAAGGCCGGTCCTTCCAGGAAGCAATCGACAAAATGGCCCGGCTTGTTCGCCGCTGACCAGGGATTGTCGCGCGCCTGGCGGAAGCGGTCGGGCAGGCGCGTCAACACACGCGCTTCGATCACCACCGGGGACGTAAAGCTCATGTTCCACATATCTATTTCCAGCACTCCCGATCACGAATATCGGCCTCGCGGCGCAGCCCGGGGTCACGGATGCGCCATGCCTTCAGGCCGCCAGGCGCTTTTCCACATCGCGATCCAGCTGCAGCCCCCAACCAGGCCCGTCCGGCAGCTTCAGCCTGCCGTCCGCGATGGCCGGCCGATTGGCGACCAATGCGTGATACAGCGGATCGCGATCCGGCTGCATAACCTCCACACCCACGCCATTGGGCACGGATGCGGCCAGCATCGCGCCCACCTGCGGCTCCAGATGTGACAGCACGCCGATGCCATAGGTATGCGCCAACGCCGCCACCTTGCGCCAGACCGTCGGCCCACCCCCCCAGCTGGGATCGTAGTTGCACATATCGATGGCGCCCGCGGCCATCAGCTCGCGGCATCCCGCGGCGCTGATTTCGCTTTGCCCCGCGCAAATGGGTATGGGCACCGTGCGGCGCAGGCGCGCCAGATCCTGGCGGTCATTGGACCAATGGCAGGGCTCTTCCAGCCAGAAGATATCCAGCGGTTCGACCAGCCGCGCGAAGGCCAGGGCCTGTTCGTAGTTCCAGCCCTGATTGGGATCCGGCATCAGCTTGAAACCGGGCCCGGCGCCGTCGCGCGCCGCGCGCACGCGCTCCGCGTCGGCCTGCGGCGACAACGCGCCCACCTTGAGTTTGCAGCCGGCAAAGCCCTGCTCGCGCAAGGCCGCCATTTCCCGCGCCACCGCGCCCAGGTCGTCTTCGGCACGGTAATAGCCGCCCATCGCGTAGGCCGCCACGTCGTCGCTGTAGCCGCCCCACATCTTGTGCAGCGGCACATTCAAGGCCTTGCCCACGGCATCCCACAGCGCCGCGTCGACGCAGGCGATGGCGCGTATCGCCAGACGGCGGTCGCGCAGGATGTCGCGGGTGGCGGGCTGCATGGCCTGCCAGCAGGCTTCCACCAGAAACGCATCGCGCCCGATCAGCACCGGCGCCAGTTCATCGCGGATCAGGCGCAGGATTTCAGCCTGGCCGGTGTCTTCGTTATTGCCGAAGCATTCGCCAACGACGCCCTGGTCCGTGTAGACGCGCGTCAGCACCGTACAGCGGTGCGTGATGAAGGCGGTGGCCGCCTTCAAGGGCCGCGGCAGCGGCATCCGCAGGGGAATGGCTTCGATACGTTCAATCCGCATTGCTGCTCCTGGAATGACTGTCTTTTCCGTGAACGGTCTCATGAAACGTCACATAGCTCACTGCTGCCAGGTGTACTGGACACTCGCTCCGTCAGCGCTTCACCATGGCCGCGCGTCCTGATGCGCGGCGCCATCGCAATCAGGGCGCGGTCAGGCCTGGCGATCCCGCACCGCCTCCGGCGGCAGCGGACGCGGCGGGTGGCCTTCATACACCGGAATGTACTGGCGCGGGATCGGCCCCTTGTTGCGGCCACCTTGTTGCGTCTGTTCCCATGCGTGCGCCAGGATACCCACCGAACGCGACAGGCAGAACAGCCCGCGCGCCAGCGGCGCGGGAAAGCCCAGCTCCGCATAGATCACCGCCGTCGCGCCGTCGATATTCATGGGGATGGTCCTGCCCTTGCGCGCGGCCAGTTCGGCTTCGATGGCGCGCGCGATGGCAGCGTACTGCCCGCTGACTTCGCCGGCCTGCGCGGCCTGGTCCACCAGCGCCAGCAGGCGCGGCGCGCGCGGGTCGATGGGATGGAAGCGATGGCCGAAACCAGACACGAACTTGCCGTAGTGTTCGATGTAGGTATCCAGCGCACCCTGGACAGCGGTCTCGCGCGTGGCACCCTCGCGCATGCGCGCCGCCACGTCTTCATACAGCCCGACCGCCTGCTCGCCGGCGCCGCCATGCACGTCGCCCAGCACATTCACCGCCGACGCCATGGCATTGTTCAGCCCCACCCCGCAGGTCGCCGCCATGCGCGCGATGGCGATGCTGGGCGCCTGCGGGCCGTGGTCAACGCCGGCCATCAGGGCAGCGTCCAGCAATCTGCCCTGCCCCGGCGTGGGCAATTCGCCGCGCAACATCAGCCAGGCCATCTGCGCGAAACCCACGTTGCCGATCAAGTCCTCGATGGCATACCCGTGATAACGGATCACGCCCGGCCGCATATCGGTAATTTCCGTATGCCACCACTTGCGGCTTTCCAGGCCATCATCGGCCGATTGCCTGCCCGCGCCTTGCTGCATTTTTTCGCTCATATCGCACCCTGTTCCGTCATCTCGAGTCCGCCCACACCGCACCCTGTTCCTTGATTGCGGGTGAGCATCGTTGCGCAGGCGCTCAGATCGCGCCCTGCTCCCTCAGCCTTTTAATTTCGTCCGCGCCATACCCCAGTTGTGCCAACAGCTCGTCGCTGTGCTGCCCCAGCACGGGCGGCGGCGTATCCACCGCGGGCGCGACGCCATCCAGCTTGATGCCGGTACGCACCACCCGCACCTCGCGCCCGACGCCAGGCACATCCGGAAAGCTGGCGATCATGCCGCGTTCGCTGATCTGCGGATGCGCCAGCGCCTGTTCCACGGTATAGACCGGCCCCGACGGCACCCCCGCCTGCGTCAGCAGCGGCCACCATTCCTGCGCGCCGCGCGCGTCCAGCGCGGATTCCAGTTCTGCCTTCAACGCGAAACGATTGCGCAGCCGCGCGTGACGTTCCGCATAGTCGGGGTGGGCGATCAGATCCTCGCGCCCCACCACGCGGCATAGCGCTTCGAACTGCTCCTGCTTGTTGGCGGCGATGTTCAACAATCCATCGGCCGTGCGGAACGTGCCCGACGGACTGGCGGTGATGTTCTCGTTGCCCATCGGATTGGGCGTGCGTCCGGCCACCAGATAGTTGGACACTGCCCAGCCCATCGTCGCCATCGTGGCTTCCAGCATGGAAACGTCGATGAAGCGCGCCTGCGTGCGCGGCTTTTCCGCCAGCGCGGCCGCGACCGCGAAGGCCGCAGTCATGCCGCCGATGGTGTCGGCGATGGGATAGCCAACGCGATAAGGCGCGGTCTCCGCATCTCCCGTGATGCTCATCACGCCCGACATGCCCTGGACGATCTGGTCATAGGCGGGATAGTCCTTCAGCACCCCATCCTGTCCAAAGCCGGAGATCGCGCAGTACACCAGATCGGGCCGATGTTCTTTCAGCACCTCGAACCCCAGACCCAGCCGCTTCATTACGCCGGGGCGGAAATTTTCCACCACCACGTCCGCGTCGCGTACCAGGCGCAGGAAGACCTCCTTGCCCGCCGCGTGCTTCAGGTTTACGGATATCGAGCGCTTGCCCGCGTTCTGCGCCAGGAACGACACCCCCATATGGGCCTTGTTCAGTTCCGCATCGGCGCCCAGTTGCCGAGCCAGGTCGCCGCTGCCCGGCGTTTCCACCTTGATCACATCGGCGCCCATATGGGCCAGTTGATGACAGCAGAACGGTCCGGCCAGCACATTGGTCAGATCCAGAACACGTATGCCTGCCAGGGGCTTGGACATGTTGTATTTCCTCTTTACGATGCAACGGCGCGATAGCCCTGATTCCGTTTTACACCCGCGATTTACGCCAGGTTCAGACAAGGGCCGCGCGCCTTATTCCTCGATCACGCTATTCCGGCTTGATACCGGCCTTTTCCATCACCGCGTGCCAGCGGGCGACCTCGTCGCGCACCAGCTTGGTCGCCTGCTCCGGCGTGCTGCCCACCGGCTCCAGCGCCAGGTCCTTCAACTGCGCGCGCATTTCCGGGGTCTTGAGCGACTTCACCATCGCGGCATTCAGCTTGTCGATGACGGGCCTGGGTGTCCCGGCCGGCGCCGCGATGCCTACCCAGAACTGCATATCCATGTCCGGCAGCCCGACTTCCTTGGCATCCGGCACGTCCGGCAGCGCATCAATGCGGTGATCGCTGGCCACCATCAGCGCGCGCAGCTTGCCCGCGCGGATCTGCGCCAGCGCGGTCGGCACCGACGTGATCATCGCCTGCACGCGTCCAGCCAGCAGATCCTGCAGGGCCGCGCCCGCGCCGCGGAACGGAACGTGCGACATCTTCACGCCCGCCAGGCTGTTGAAGAGTTCGCCGCCCAGATGCGTATTGGTGCCCACGCCGCCCGATCCGAAAAAGTATTTGTCCGGATGCGCCTTCACCAGCGCGATGAATTCCTGCACGGTCTTGGCCGGTACCGAAGGATGCACCACCAGAACGTGCGGCACCTGGACCAGCGTCGTGATGTTCGCGAATGCCTTGTCCGGATCGTAGGGCAGATTCTTGATCAGGCTGGCCGCGATGGCGTACGACATCTCCAGCGTCAGCAAGGTATAGCCGTCCGGCGCCGAGCGCGCCACACTGCCCCAGCCGATGACGCCGCCGCCACCCGTGCGGTTTTCCACCACCGCCGACGTGTTCAACTCCTGCCCCAGCGCCTTGGCTTCCAGGCGCGCCACCAGATCCGTGGAACCACCCACGCTGAATGGCACGATGATATTGATGGGATGACTGGGATAGTCGTCCGCCGCCGAAGCGGCCGCGGCCATGCAGAATGCCAGCAGTGTGCCGAACAGGCGGGTGATCCAGGCTTGCTTCATGATGTCTCCTTGATTGAAAGGACCTTTTTTCCGGGGACATCCCAGACAGGCCTCTTTTGAATAGCCACTGGCCGTGGCACCGCCGGTCCGACGGCGCGTTGGGGCGTTCGGACCGAGCCGCTACCGAGCGATCCGGGTCCGGGCCCGATGGCCCACGGTGCCGGCAATGCAATGCAGTGCGAACTCCGTACGACCACGGCCATTTGATTACTCCATCTTCGTCCCGGACTCGCGTACCGCGCGGCCCCAGCGTTCGTACTCGCTGGCCATGAACTTGGACGCATCCGCCACGCTACCGCCCAGCGTCACACTACCTTCCGCGGCGAAACGCTGCTGCGTAAGGGTCTGCTTCAGGGCTTCGTTGGTCGCGTGGTTCAGGGCTTCGACGATGGCCGTCGGCGTCCCGCGGGGCGCGACCAGGGCCTTCCAATCTTCCGCCTCGAAACCCGCGTAACCCAACTCGGCGATCGTCGGCACATCCTTGGCCGCGGGCAGCCTTTGCTGCGAGGTCACAGCCACCGCGTGCAGCTTGCCTGATTGCATCAGCGGCAGCACGCTGGCCGGCGTACCGAAATACAGATCCACCTGGCCACCCGCCAGGTCCGCCAGCGCACGCGCGGCACCGGGATACGGCACATGGAAAATCTTGATGCCCGCCTGGATCGCGAACATTTCGCCGGCCAGATGGCCGACGGTGCCGATGCCGGCGGACGCCATATTCAGCTTGCCGGGATTGGCCTTGGCGGCATCCACCAGGCTTTTCAAAGTGCTGTGCGGCGATCCTTCACGTACCACCAGGATCATCGGCTGCCCCGACACCAGCGCGATGGGCGCGAAGGCCGTACGCGCGTCGTAGGGCATGCTCTTGTACAGCGTGGGATTGATGGCCAGGTTGGACGTCTGCCCCATGCCGATGGTCATGCCGTCCGGATTGGCGTGCGACAAAAGGCCCAGGCCGATATTGCCGCCGGCGCCGGGGCGGTTTTCCACCACGATGTTCCAGCCGGTCAGCAGCGTGATGGCCTGCGCGATCGTGCGCGACGACGCATCGGTACCGCCTCCCGGCGGAAACGGCACGATCATGGTGATCGGACCCGACGGGTACTTGCTCTGCGCGCGTGCCATCCCGGGCAGCGACAGCAAGGGCGCGGCCGCCATGCCGGCCAGCAGGGTGCGGCGTTGTGGATTCATGTTGTCTCCTTTATGGAAGGTCTGATTCTTGATAGGTATACGGCTGGCTATCTTGTTGTCCGCTGCGTGTCATTCCTGCCCGCGGCGCGTGCGGATGGCGGCATTCACGGTCTGGCCGTAGCGCATCGCGCCTTCCCAATCGGACACCTGGGACGGCACGTGATCCAGCGACTTCTTGGTTTCCTCGATGGCCTCGACGTCGAAGCCGGCGATGCGCGCGGCCAATGCGCCCGCGCGCTCCAGCAGCTTGTCCGGCGCGATGACTTCGTTCACGACGCCCCAACGTTCCGCCGTATGGGCGTCGATGCGTTCCGCGGTCAGCAGCATCCACGCCACCCGCTTGCGCGGCCAGGACAGCATGCCGGTCGGCCCGGCCGCGCCGGCATACGCCCCCGACGCCAGTTCCGGACAGCCCAGCCAGGCGTCTTCCGCGGCCAAGGCCAGATCGCAGGAATTCACGAGTGTCATGCCACCGCCCAGGGCCATGCCGTTGACGGCCGCGATGAACACCGCTGGATGCCGGCGTATTGCCATGTTCACCGCGACCCACTCATCGCCGGAAGTGTCGCGTTGACCAGCCGCGCGTTCCGCGGCGCGTTCCTTCAAGTCCAGTCCGGCGCAAAAGCTGCCGCCCGAGCCGGTCAGTACGATGCAGCGCGCCTGGCCTTGCAATGCGTCGAAGGCGCGCAGCAGAGCAATGCGCGTGCGGCGATCCAGCGCATTGCGCTTGGCTTCGCGCGCGATGCGCACGACAGCCCAGCCTTCGTGATGTTCGACGATTACGTTGCCGGCACCGCCGGACTCGGATGCGGAATCCAAGCCGGTAGATGCGGCATCGATGCCGTGTCTGGTGCCGGAGGCGGTCGATATCGTGACGCCGGACGCCGAAGCGGCGCTACCGGATGCCGGGTGGGGGTCGGCGGCGGCATATGCGCCATTCCGCGGCCTCTTGGGGCTTGTCTCCATTCGTTTCATTAGATAGAATAGTGTTCTATCTATGATGTCTGTCCTTGGGTCCGATGTCAATCGGCCCAAGGCGACGCGATCGCCGCTCGTTCTTTCGCGCACCTCCTCTCACCGAGCCATGCCCCGCAAATCCGCCATCCCTTCCCTCGCAGATCGCAACGCCGCGGAAGGCGGCGTTGCCGCGGTCGATCGCGCGCTATCCGTGCTGGGGGTGTTTTCCGCGAGCACGCCTTTGCTTGGCCTGGCCGACATCGCGGCGCTGACGGAAATGCACAAAAGCACCGTCCTGCGCCTGCTCGCGTCACTGGAACATGCACATCTGGTACGTCGCCAGCCTGATGGCCGCTATGCGCTGGGCGCGGGCATCGTCCGCCTGCACCAGATCTACGCGTCATCGTTCTCGCTGGAGTCGTTGATCATGCCCGCGCTACGCGAACTGGTCGCCTTGACCAAGGAAAGCGCTGCCTTCCACGTGCGCCAGGGCAATCACCGCCTGTGCCTGCATCGCGTCGATTCTCCGCGCCCGGTCCGCGACCACATCCGCCCGGGAGACCTGCTACCCCTGGACCGCGGCGCCGGCGGCCGCATCATCACGGCTTATGGCGGCGCGCCCGGCGAAATGTACGAACGCATCCGGCGCGAACAGATCGTCGTACTGGTCGGCGACCGCATCCCGGAAATCGCCGGCGTCGCCGCACCGGTATTCAATCCGGACGGCGAACTGCTGGGCGCAATGACCCTGACCATGCCCAGCGACCGCTTCAAGGCCGACTACGACCAACCGGTCATGCAGGCCGCGCGCAAATTGACGACCATGCTGGGCGGCGAGTACCCACCGCCCAGCATGGAAGATTAGCGATCCGCCCTGTCCCGCGGTCTACGTTTTCGCAAGGAAAGAAGTAGTTCGCTCGAATAGGCGCGTTCGAATAGGCGCGCTCGAACAGGCGCACCCGAACAGCCCGTGCTTGCCGTTCACGTCGCTTATGCAGGAACGCTGGACGTCCTTGCCCCACCGGCAGCCACGACCGCGATGCGCCGTGTCGCCAGCTCGGAAACGATGAGCGACAAGGCCAGCAGGATCGCCGCCACGAAGCTCAGATCGTCGACACCCAGCATCTGGATGGCGCCTGCGCCTATCAATCCGGCAGCCGACACGCCGATATATGTCGCGGCGGTATTCAGCCCCAACAGCACCGGCGCGATCGACGGCGCCATCGTGACCAGCCGATGCTGCTGCGGCACCAGCAGGCCCCAGCCGCAACCGCCCCACACCGCAATCGCCACGGCCGCGGTCCAGACATTCGAGCCGGTCCAGGGCAGTAGCGCGATATCGATGACCAGCACGGTCAACATCGACACCAGCACCTTGCGCGACCCGACGGTATCGATCAGGCGTCCCGCGACCAGATTCGAAAACGTCCCAGCCGCACCCCACGTCACCAGCAGCACACCCAGCACGACGGCGCTGCCGCCCACTGCCTCGGCGAATACCACCGAGAAGTAGGTGTAAACGGTAAAGAGGCCGCTCATCGCGAGCAAGGTCGTGGCGAGCGTCAAGCCGACGCGCTTATCGGCCAGCGGCGCCAGGCGCTTGCGCAGCGTCACCGCCGGAGGCAATGGCATTTCGGGCAGCAGCAGCCACACACCAATAAAAGAGCCCGCGCCCAGCGCCGAAACGAAACCCATGGTCCAGCGCCAATCGCCCAGTCCGCCAATTACCGCGCCGATCGGAGACCCCAGCGCCGTGGCCGCGGTCAGGCCGGCAATGATGATGGAAAGCGCGTATCCGCGGCGTTCCGGCGGTACCAGCATCGACCCCCCGCCGGTCGCGGTCGGCGAAAACATCGCCGCGCCCAATCCGGCCAGCGCCCGCGTCATTAGCGCGATGCCGAAAGTCGGCGCCACGGCCGTCGCCAAATTGGACACCACGAACACGGCCAGTCCCGAAAGCAGCAGCCGCTTGCGTGACACCGATGCCGCCAACGCCGCGATGGTAGGCGCCAGCAGCGCATAGGTAATCGCGTAAACCGTCGTCATTTGCCCTGCCGCGCCGACACCCACGCCAAATGCCTGGGAAATCTGCGGAAGGATTCCAGCGACGACAAAACTGTCCGTGCCCAGCGCGAACATGCCTAGGGCCAATACGAGAAGGCGGCGATCCATGGGAAGGTCCTTGAATAGGGTCATGCGTATAAGTTGCGTGACGAAACTATAAGACCGGCAGTTTCGTCACGCAACGGTTTTGCTGGCATAACCCCATAAAAGTTGCATGAAGAAACTTATAGTGGTAAAAAAACCCCATGTACCGAAAACGCTTTACCGGCATGAATTGCACTATCGCTCGCGCCCTGGATGAGGTCGGCGAGTGGTGGAGCCTGCTCATCGTGCGCGAGTGCACCCAGGGCACTACTCGCT
>DATJHN010000355.1:0-2963 GCA_035493915.1 Bordetella sp. | reverse complement strand
ATACAAGGGGAATCTCCAACTGCCCCTCGGCATCTGAACTGGCATCATAGGCAGTTCTCTCCACAGGACGCGAAGATGCCTGCAACCGAATATCCCCGCCATGACGTCGCCATTATCGGGGGCGGCATTGTCGGTTCCAGTACGGCCTATTTTCTGAAGCAGGCGGCTCCCGGCCTGTCGGTGTGCGTGGTCGAACCTGATCCCACATATGAGTTCGCATCCGCGCTAAGAGCTTCCGGTGGCTGCCGGGTGCAGTTCACGTGCCCGGAAAATATCGCCATGTCGCTCTTTAGTATCGACTTCATCAAGTCGTTCGAGCGCACGATGGCCACTGCCACGCATGCAGCCAACGTCGATTGGGTGCAAGGCGGATATCTTTTTATTGTCCCGCCCGCGAACACCGCTAATCTGGAACGCAATGTCCGCCGGCAGCAGGCCCATGGCTGCACGGTGGATTTGCTGACGCCGTCGGAGCTCAAGCAGCGCTTTCCGTCCATGAATGTGGACGACCTGGGCGCTGGCGCGCTCACGCCGCTGGATGGCTGGTGCGATCCTTATGGCCTGTTGTGGGGTTTGCGGCGCAAGGCGGTGGAGTTGGGCGTCGATTACATTCAGGACCGCGTCATCGGCGCAGAAACCGATGCGGCCAAGGCGAAAGCGGTGCGACTGGAAGGTGGCGGAATGTTGTGTGCCGACACGTTCGTTAATGCGGCCGGCGCCTGGAGTGGTGATGTTGCCCGGCTGTTTGGCATGGATCTGCCCATATCGCCGTTGCGCCGCTTCGAGCATTACTTTACGGCGGGGAGTCCGGTTGAATCGCTGCCTTATGTCAAGGATGTCGCGCGGCTGGCCTTCCGTTCGGAAGGCCAGGGGTTTTCGGGCGGGCTGGTTGCTGGCGACGCTACGCGCGGCTACAACTTCGAGGTCGATCACAACTACTTCGAGGAGGTAGTCTGGCCGGCGGTCGCACATCGCTTTCCTCCCTTCGAGGCCGCGAAGTGCCATCGCACCTGGTCTGGTCTCTATGAGCAGAACGAGCTGGACGGCAACCCGGTCATCGGCCGCTGGAACAGCCGTCTGGCTAATTTGCTGACCGTGGCGGGGTTCTCCGGCCACGGCATGATGCATGCGCCCGCAGCTGGCCGCGCCATCGCCGAACTGATCGTCCACGGCAGCTTCCAGACGATAGATTTGTCCAGGCTGGGATATGAGCGTATCGAAGCCGGCCAACCGTATGCGGAGGAAGGCATTCTGTAGCCTGCGGTCCCGCCAAGTCATGTCCTAGTCCATTTCTTCGAATATGACCCTGTGCACCAGGACATGGGGCGCTTAACCTACGGATTCCTGCACCTTTGGCGATGACGCTTCGCCCTTGACCGCTGGCGGCGAACATTCTCGCGGCCGGGATAGAGAATCCATGATGACCAAGACCATTTTCGTCGCCGGCGCCACCGGCGCTATCGGCAGCCGCCTGGTTCCGCTGCTCGCCGCCCGCGGCCACAAGGTATACGGGCTGACGCGCCGGCAATCGCGCGCCGATGCGTTGCGCGGCATGGGCGCTATTCCCGTGGTGGGTGATGTCTACGATCGCGGCTGGCTGTCCGAGGCCGTGCTGGCTGCGCGCCCCGAGGTCGTTATCCATCAGTTGACCGATCTGCCGCCCGGACTGGACCCCGCGTTAATGGAAGAGTGGCGCGATCGCAACGCGCGCATCCGTGAAGAAGGGACGGCGAATCTGGTGGCTGCCGCGTTGGGTGGTGGCGCCGGGCTGATGGTGGCGCAAAGTATCGCGTGGGCCTATGCCGACGGTCCGTTGCCCTATCGGGAAGAAGCGCCGCTTGCCGTCCATGCCGACGGCAAGCGTGGACGCACGGCGCGGGCGGTCCAGGCCTTGGAAGATGCCGTGCTGCACACAGCCGGCATTACCGGCATCGTGCTGCGTTTCGGGGAGCTCTATGGACCCGGTACCGGCAGCGATAGCGCGGAAGGCAAAAGCATGCCGCTGCATGTGGATGGCGCCGCGCGGGCGACATTGCTCGCGATGGACGATGGACGCGCGGGCGTCTACAACATCGCGGAGTCCGGCAACCACGTATCCATGGACAAGGCGCGTCGACTGTTGGGCTGGGGCGCGTAGGCTGCCTGGCGCACCACGCGGCAACGCGTGGCTTTTTTTTGGGCGGAACCTTCGCATCTTCGCTGCCGCGCACAACCATCGACAAGGGCGACCGGCGCTGGCTGAGCTTGAAGATAGGCGAAGCGGTCGCCCGGTCGCTGGATATCCTGCCGCAGGACCATACGCCCATCCGAGAGAAAGTCGCCCGGGGTGTCACCAAGGCCTGGGCACGAATATTGTCACTGGATCCGGACTACATGGCCACCGTGCTTGGAACGTCGCATCCCGATATGGCGGACAGCCTGCGTGCCGCGTCCAGCAGGATGCGCGGCGCCAACATGGCCGACGGCTGGTGGAGCGCGCGTGACTTGCCCGCCAATCTTGCCGACGACGCCATCAGTGCCATGCCATCCATCGTCGCCCGCGGCAAACTGGGCGGGAATCTGCCGCTGCACCGATACGGCCGTTCCGGCGTCTACACGCAATACGACGCGGCAAGCGGAAACCGCATCGGCGCGCTGCTTCTGCAGCAGGGACAGGACGGTCTGCAGCCAGGTACGCATCCGGGATCACCTTGAATTCTGGAACGGCGATGACCGTTCCAGGACCGTGACACCAACGCCGTCCGACTTATCCTGGAAGACATCCGCCTTATCACGATCGAACATGACCATCGTTTGCGGCATCTGCGAACGATCGCCGCCACCTGACGGCCCTGGGGGCCTGGGGGCCATTCCGGAACGGAATATCGTTGCCTCCCCGATTTGAGCTACAAAGCTGCAACGGACCGCGACAGCGCGGGTGACGACTGGAATCCGATCATCCTCCTGGCACGCGTGGCATGGCT
>DATJHN010000354.1:0-7885 GCA_035493915.1 Bordetella sp. | reverse complement strand
CTGGCGCGGCTGTTCAAACTGCCGTTGCTGCCCCAGTGCATGGCCATGGGCATATCCACGATATGCCCGCGCGCCGGCCGCAGCGGCGCATGCCGCAGAACGACGCCGGGGCTGCTGGGGGGGCTGGCGTTGCCGACGTTGCTCCTGTCAGCTGCGTCACCCGCGCGAGTGAGCTGAACCGCCGAGCCGGCGGTGGGGATGGGAACTGCGGGGGAGTCGGCGCGGATTGGCGCACAGTCGCGGGCGGCCCGCGCCTGCGACACGGTTTCCGATTTGAAGGCTGGGAGTTCGGAATCTTGCGACGTGGAGGCTGTATTGATCGTGTGGAATGCCGTCAAACGGACGTTGAAGATAGAGCTTTGAGACATCTGGTTTTTCCATATGGATCGGTGACGCCCGCACGGCCCAGGAAAAAACAATGCCGCGACTCCGATGCCATGTGCGTGTGATTCGGACGCGGGTTGATTCCTTCGTCCAGCAGCAGGATTTTTCTGCTTTTCTGCGCGGCTGTAGCCTACGATGTCCAACTGCCAGCACGGCCGCGGGATTTTTCCGTTCTTTGCGTCGAATGACTGATGCGGTCGACGTTGCCGTCAACGTGATGAAGCCGGCCATATGAAAACACCCCAAAAGCTGGATGGGTATCCAACTTTTGGGGTGCGGCTTGTTGATGCTGCGCGGCTTGCCCGGCCACCTGGCCGGCAACGCCCGTGTGCCGACCTATGCGCGGCGGCGCGTGAATATTCCCACCACGAACAGCAGGATGATCGCGCCGACCACGGAGGCGATCCATCCCGCCGGTTCGCCTGGCGCGTACCAGCCCAGCGTTCGGCCAAGAAACCCGGCCACGACCGACCCGACGATACCCAGGATGGCCGTTAGGATAATGCCCATGGATTGATCGCCAGGCATGAGCGCGCGCGCGATCAGGCCAACGATGAAACCCACGATGATCATGATAATGATGTCCATACGTGCTCCTTCCGTTTCGATACGCGTCAAAGGGAAAACCGCAACACGGCGATCATAGCGGCGGCTGGTGGCCCCGGTAGTCGATGTCATGTAACAACAAATTGCCTTGTTGTTTTAACGCTGCGCTTCGCGGACAAGCTTCCGCAGTGCATCAACGATCTGGTCGGTTGAGCTGCTGTCGGAAAGCAGCAGGCGGGCGTTGCCACGTGGATCGAATACATAAACGCCGCGGCTGTGAGTCACGTTGTAGACGTCAGGATCGGAGCCGGGTTTCGGCTTGTCGATCTGGTAAGAGACCCGATACCGCCTGGCAATATCGGCGATCTGGCTTTCCGTTCCGGTCAGCCCGATGGCATTGGGGTTGAAAGCGTTCACATAAGCTTGCAATCGGTCCGGCGTGTCGCGGTGCGGATCGACGCTGACGAACAGGATGCGCACATCGGCGGCATCCTTGCCCAACTGGCTCATGACGTCGGTAAGTTGCGCCATGGTGGTCGGGCAGACGTCGGGGCAACTGGCATAGCCGAAGAACAGCAATACCGTCTTGCCTTTGACATCATCCTGGCTGACCGTATGCCCTTGCACGCCCGACAAGGTGAATTTCAAGTCGGGAAGATGTCCATGGATATCGTAAACGGCCGGCTGCGCAGCCGCCTGGACAACACCCGCAACCAGCATGGCCATCAGACCCATCACCCATCGCAACATCATGTCAGTCCTCCGCTGTGCTTTACACGCCACTCACCGCATGAAATAAGTATCGCCCGATCCGGGACGCCGCCGGAGCCGGCTTTGCCGGTCCGCCAGCGTAGCCCCTTGAGGGGGAAGCGCGCAACGCTTCGGGGGTGGACTCCAGCTCAGGGGTGGACTCTAGCTCATGCCGCTGTGGCGCAGCAGGGCGTCGATGCGCGGTTCGCGGCCGCGGAAGGCCTTGAATGAATCCGCCGCGGGACGCGCGCCGCCCACCGCCAGGATTTCGCTGCGGAAGCGTGCCCCGGTCGCCGCATCCAGCGTGCCGTGCTCGCCGCCGCGCGCGGCTTCCTCGAAGGCTTCGTAGGCATCGGCGGACAGAACTTCCGCCCACTTGTAGCTGTAGTAGCCCGCGCCGTAGCCGCCAGCAAACAGATGCGAGAAGCTGTGCGGCATGCGATGCCAACTGGGTGGCGTCAGCACCGCGACTTCGCGGCGGACTTCGTTCAGCAAGTCCAGCACCGCCTGGATATTCGCGCCTTCCGGCCGCTCATGCAGCAGCATGTCGAACAGCGCGAATTCGATCTGCCGCACCGTCTGCATGCCGCTTTGATAGTTGCGCGCGGCCTGCAGCTTGTCGTACAGCGCCCGCGGCAGCGGTTCGCCGCTGTCCACATGCGCGGACAAGAGCTGCACCACCGGCCATTCCCAGCAGAAATTTTCCATGAATTGCGACGGCAGTTCGATGGCGTCCCATTCCACGCTGGCGAACGCGGCCGCGCCCGGCTCGTCTACCTCGGACAGCAGGGTGTGCAGGGCATGTCCAGTTTCGTGGAACAGCGTGATGACGTCGTCGTGCGTCAGCAACGCCGCCTTGGCGCCGTTCGGACGCGAGAAATTGCAGGTCAGGTAGGCCACCGGCGTATGCAGCGTGCCGGCCGCCAGGCGCCGGCTGCGTTCGCTGTCGACCCAGGCGCCGCCCTGTTTGCCGGCGCGCGCATACAGGTCCAGGTACAAATAGCCCACCAGTTCGCCATCGGGCCGTTCGACGCGCACGCCGCGCACGTCCTGATGCCACGACGACACCGGAATCTCACGCAGGCGCACGGTGAACAGGGTTTCGATGACTTCGAACAGGCCGGCCAGCACCCGCGGCTCGGTGAAGTACTGCTTGATGTCGTCCTCGGAATAGGCATAGCGCGCTTCGCGCAGCCGTTCGGACGCATAGGGGACGTCCCAGGGCTGCAGATCGTTCATGCCCAGTTCCTGCGCGGCGTATTCGCGCAATTGCGCCAGGTCGCGTTCGGCAAAGGGGCGGGCGCGGCCGGCCAGATCGCGCAGGAAGGCGATGACCTGTTCGGCGCTGCGCGCCATGCGCGTCTGCAGCCGCAGTTCGGCAAAATTGCGGAAGCCCAGCAGGCGCGATTCGTCCGCGCGCAGCGACAGCAGTTCCTCGATCAGCGGCGAGTTGTCGAACTTGCTGTCGCCCTGTTCCGACGCGGCCGTGCCGTAGGCCCGATACAAGGTTTCGCGCAAGGCGCGGTCGGCGGCGTATTGCATGACCGGCAGGTAGCAAGGCATTTTCAGCGTGAGCTTCCAGCCCGTCTTGCCGTCGGCTTCGGCCGCCTGCCGCGCGGCCTGCCGGACATCGGCCGGCACGCCGTCCAGGCGCGCTTCGTCCTCGATCAGCAGCGACCAGGCGTCGATCGCGTCCAGCACGTTTTCGGAGAATTTCTGCGATACCTGCGCCTCGCGGTCGGAAATTTCGGCATAGCGTTCGCGGTCCTGTCCCTGCAGTTCCACGCCGCTCAGGCGGAAATCGCGCAAGGCCAGCTCGATGACACGCCGGCGCACCGGGCTCCAGGAATCGAAGCCGGGCGCGGCGCGCAGCCGCTGGTATTGCTTGTACAGGCCTTCGTGCAGCCCGACCCAGGTCGAAAATTCGGTCACCTTGGGCAGCGCCGCGTTATAGGCTTCACGCAGCTCCGGCGTATTGACCACGGCATTCAGGTGGCCGGCCACCGACCAGGCGCGCCATAGGCGTTCGGAGGTCGAATCCAGGGGTTCGACCACGGCTTCCCAGGTGGCGGGCAGGGCCGGATCAGAGGCGCCATCCACTGCCCGCCGAGCGCTTTCCAGCAGGGTATCCATCGCCGGCACAATGTGCTCGGGCGTAACGGCGGCATAGTCCACCAGGTCTTCGACGGGGGCGAGTAGCGGATTGACGCTCATATTCGGGCTCGATGGGATAACAACAGTGCAGTGTAGATGGAGACGGCCCGTTCAGGTTGCAAGGGCCGGCTGGCTTGTTCGCACATTGTCGCTCTCTGGCGGGCGCGGCGGGGCGAGGCCGCGGACGAGCCGCGGCCGGGGGACGCTGACAGAAGCTGGTCGGGCCGCGCGCAGCTCATCGCGCCGCCGGCGCGCACTGCCATGGGAAAGGACGGAGCGGGGCGAGCGCGCGGCCAGGATTTGGTCCCGGCCCGGCTGCCCGCGGGTTCAGCGCAGCCGTTCGGCCGCTTCCACCGTATTGACGAGCAGCATGGCGATGGTCATGGGACCGACGCCGCCCGGTACGGGCGTGATGGCGCTGGCCACGCGCACGGCGGACTCGAAATCCACGTCGCCGCGCAGCTTGCCGTCTTCGCCGCGGTTGATGCCGACGTCGATTACGACCGCGCCGGGCTTGATCATGTCGCCGTTGACGATGCCGGGCTTGCCCGTAGCCACCACCAGCACATCGGCGCGCCGCGTATGCGCGGCGAGATCGCGCGTCTTGGAGTTGCACAGCGTCACGGTGGCGCCCGCCGCCAGCAGCAGCATGGCCATCGGCTTGCCGACGATATTGCTGGCACCGACGATTACCGCTTCGGCGCCGCGCAGCGCGATGCCTTCGGATTCCAGCATCTTCATCACGCCGTAGGGCGTGCAGGGCCGGAACAGCGGCTGGCCGGTCATGAGCAGGCCGGCATTGCTGATATGAAAGCCGTCAACGTCCTTTTCCGGCGCGATGGCTTCGATCACCTTGTGCGCATCCATATGCGGCGGCAGCGGTAGCTGCACCAGAATGCCGTGGATGGTCGGGTCGCCGTTCAGCACGGCGATGCGTTGCAGCAGTTCCGCTTCGCTCATGGTCGCGGGATACTGCTCCTTGACCGAATGCAGGCCGGCCTTTTCGCAGGCCAGGACCTTGTTGCGCACATAAACCTGCGAGGCCGGATTGTCGCCCACCAGGACGACGGCCAGCCCGGGCCGTACCCCTTGCTTCGCCAGTTCGGCCACGCGATGCGCGACGTCGTCGCGGATGCGTTGGGACAGCGCCGAACCATCGATGATGCGTGCCGTCATGCGTGTGCCTCGGGTTTGGCCAGGGCGACCTTCATCAGGTCGGCCACGGTGGTGACTTCAAGTTTTTCCATAATGTTGGCGCGATGCGCTTCCACGGTTTTGATGCTGATGCCAAGGTCATCGGCGATCTGCTTGTTCAGGCGGCCGGCCACGATGCGTTCCAGCACCTGCTGTTCGCGCGCGGTCAGGCGGGCCAGCATGGCTTCGTGATCGCGCTGTGCCTGGAACTGGGACACGCGCTGCGTGGCCTGTTCCAGCATGCGGGCCACGATCTCGCGCAGGTCCGATTCGTTGAAGGGCTTTTCCAGGAAATCGATCGCGCCTTTTTTCATGGTCGTTACCGCCATCGGGACATCGCCGTGACCGGTGATGAACACGATGGGCAGGGGCGCCTTGCGGGCGATCAACTGTTCCTGCAGTTCCAGGCCGCTCATGCCCGGCATGCGGACATCCGCGATCAGCACGCCGACCTGGTTGGGTTCGTAGTCTTCCAGAAAGCTTTCCGCGCTGGCATATGCGCGCACGCGGTAGCCATTGGCTTCCAGCAGCCAGCGCAGCGAATCGCGTACCGCTTCGTCGTCGTCGACGATGAATACCGTGCTGGACGGATTGGGGGTGTTCATGCGTGAAGCTCCTCGGACTGGTCGTTCTGCGACTGCGCTTCTGGCGCCGCGCATGGCAGGGTGAAGCGGAAGATCGTACCGCCTGCCGGGTTGGGATCCGCCCATAGGCGGCCGTGGTGCGACTCGATAATGGTACGGCAGATATTCAATCCCATGCCCAGACCCTGGGCCTTGGTACTGAAAAACGGTTCGAAGAGCCTTTCGGGATCGGCCAGCCCATGGCCGCGATCCACGACTGCCACTTCGATATGCTGTTCATGCAGGATGACGGCCACCTTTAGTTCGTCGGAGCCGCTGTTCTCCATGGCTTCCAGGCCATTCTTCAGGAGATTCAGCAGCACCTGTTCGATCAGGATGGGGTCGGCCAGCACGTCGGGCGCGTTGGACGGCACGAAGCGCTCGATACGGATACGGCGCTTGCGCGCGTCGATTTCGGCGAAGCCGATGGCATTGTCGACGATCTTGGCGATGGATACGCGCTGGCGGCGCGGTTCGCTGCGTTTTACGAATTCGCGGATGCGGCTGATGATCTTGCCCGCGCGTTCGGCCTGCGCGGCGGCCTTTTCCAGCGCGGGCAGCAGCATGCGGGGATTGGTGTGGCCCGCCTTGACCAGGGCCACGGCACCCATGCTGTAGTTGGTGATGGCGGTCAGCGGCTGATTCAACTCATGCGCCAGCGACGATGCCATTTCGCCCATGGTCGTCAGGCGGCTGGTGATCTGGATTTTTTCCTGCTGGACGCGCGATGCTTCTTCGTGCTGGCGGCGTTCGGTGATGTCGCGCGCCACCTGCAGGCGCACGCGCCGGCCGTCGGTCCAGGCCAGCATGCGGTGATGGACCTCGAACCAGCGCTGCACCGACGGCGCGAAGACTTCGACCGATTCGTCGGTGAAGCGGCCGCGGCGGCCGGCCAGCAGTTCGTCGTGGCCGCCTGTCTGCGCGCCGAATACGCGGCGATAGGTGCGGTTGGCGAACAGCAATTCCAGTCCATCATGGGTGTCGGCGGTGACCGAGATCGCGTCGTCCAGGCCTTCGAGCACGGTCATGAAGCGTTCGTGCGCGGCGGTCAGGGCTTCACGGATGCGCTTGGGCTCGGTGATGTCGGTCATCGACGTCATCCAGCCGATCTGGTTGCCGTTGGGGTCCAGCAGCGGGGACACGTACATGCGCGCGGTAAAGCGCGAACCGTCGCGCCGCTGGGCTTCCACTTCCAGGCCGCTGCTGGGCGTCTTGCCCGATAGCAGGATGTCCAGCGTGTGCTGGTGCTGATCATGGCGGCCGGGCACCCAGTAGGGAAAGGGCGGGCTGCGGCCGAGCAGGTCGGCTTCGTTCCAACCGATCATGCGGCAGAAGGCCGGGTTGACGTAAGAGATGCGGCCTTCCATATCCAGCACGCGCATGCCGGTGGACATGGAGTTTTCCATCGCGCGGCGAAAGCCGGTTTCGGCGATCAGCGCGGCTTCGGCATGAGAGCGGAAGCGCGTGTAGCGCCATAGCATGAGCAGGCTGATGACGATCACGCAGGATAGCGCCAGCACGATCCATAGCAGGCGCTGTTGCCGCATTTCCTGGTCGATGGTCACGAACATGACGCTGTCGTCATGGATGCGCTGCAGCCAGAAGAACACGCCCATGACACATATATAGAGTATGAGTACGACGACCGGCGTCAGCCAATACAGGCCGCGCCGGCGCAATCGGGCATGGTCGTGAAACGGCGTGGGTATATTCGACTTGGGTG
This sequence comes from Bordetella sp., assembly GCA_035493915.1. Taxonomy (GTDB): domain Bacteria; phylum Pseudomonadota; class Gammaproteobacteria; order Burkholderiales; family Burkholderiaceae_B; genus Bordetella_C. The sequence continues at coordinate 511 of DATJHN010000354.1, read as the reverse complement.
CGCTGGCCATGGCTATGTCGCAGGAACTGTGTGCATTTTAGTCTCTTGTTTCGGATGGCGATATTTTCATATTATGAAATGCCGTACCGCAACATGAAATTTCTCTTGCGCGAGGTTAATCTTGTTTCCTAGAATGCGCCGCATAAGCTGCCCTGGTATCGCCACCTGTCGCGTGATCGCGCGCCAGGACCGGTTTTCGCGGGCGATTTTTCATGCCCTTCGCGCCAGCACAGGCGTACGGCTACAACCTTTTCTGCTGGAGACACACGATGTCCTCTAACGCCCTGGCTGGCGCCCAACCGGCTGCCAATGACGAAGACACCCTGGAAACCCAGGAGTGGCTCGAAGCGCTGGCGGCGGTACTTGACCGCGAAGGTCCGGACCGCGCCCATTATCTGCTGGAACGCCTGATCGACGAGGCTCGCAGGTCTGGCGCGAACATGCCGTATTCGCCCAACACCGCTTATGTGAACACGATTCCGCCGGGGCTGGAACCCGCGCATCCGGGCAA
>DATJHN010000353.1:0-11691 GCA_035493915.1 Bordetella sp. | reverse complement strand
CGCAGCTGATCGCTGAAATCACTGCCTTCGAACAGGTGTGGCGATGGTCGGAAACGCCGGCCTGCGTGCTGGGCAGCGTCAGCGCGCAGCACATGTATGGCCTGCCTTTCCGCGTGTTGTGGCCGCTGGCCGCGGGGCGCGCCATGGGCCGCACCCAGCTGGCATTCCCGGAAGCCTTGCAGCAGGCCAGCCTGGCGCACCGGTCCTTCGCCTGGATCGCCAGCCCGGCGCTGCTCAAACGCCTGGGTACGCAGCTCGACTGGGATGCGCTGGCCGGCGGGATCGAGCAGATATTTTCCGCGGGCGGCCCGCTGCCCGGCGCGGTGTCCGACATGCTGGCCGACCGGCTCGGCTGTCGCCCCACTGAAATCTACGGCAGCTCAGAGACCGGCGCGGTCGCTTGGCGTGGAGGCGACGATGCCTTTCGCCGCCGGGCCGCCCCAAGGCGAAAGGAGCCCCCTCGGGGGGCAGCAAGCCCGCAGGGCACCGCGCAGGAGTCCTTAGCCTGGCAACCCCTGCCCGGTGTGGCGACCGGCGTTGAAGACGGCGCGCTCTGGGTGCGCTCCGCATGGCTGGAAAGCGATGACCGCTTCCTGACGGAGGATGCCGCGACACTGGACGGAGCCAGCTTCCGTCTGCAAGGCCGGCTGGACCGCATCGTCAAGCTGGAAGAAAAGCGCATCGCACTGCCGGCGCTGGAAGAGTGCCTGATGGAACACCCCCATGTCCGCGAAGCGCGGCTCGGCGTGGCCGGCACGCCGCGGCTGACGGCGCTGGTGGCGCTGACGCCGGCCGGCATCCACGCGCTGCGCAATCAAGGCCGCAAGGCTGTCATCGACGGCCTGCGCGCGCACATGGCGGGCGCGGTCGAACCCCTGGGCGTGCCGCGCCATTGGCGCCTGATGCGCGAACTGCCCTGGAACGCGCAGGGCAAATTGCCGCAGGACATTTTTGCCGCGGCCGCGGCGCGCCCGCGCCTGCCTGTCGCCCAGGTCCATTCCACGACGGAATCCGGCGACGGCGTGCGCGAATTGCGCCTGCGCATGGAAGTACCGCTGGACCTGGCGCATTTCAACGGCCACTTCGCCCAGACCCCAGTCGTACCGGGCGTGGTGCAAATCGAATGGGCCATGGACCTGGCGCGCCGCTACGTGTCCGCGGACCTGGGCTTCCACGGCATGGAAGCCCTTAAATTCCAGCGCCTGGCTCGGCCCGGTGATCCGCTGGACCTGACGCTGACCTGGAATCCCGGCCGCGCGAAACTCTACTTCGAGTACAGGTCGTCGGATCAGCCCTGCTCGTCCGGCCGCATCCTGACGGCCGCCGCCGGCACAAGCGGGGTCCCGTCATGACGGAGCACCGCTTATGTGCCGTCATCCCCGTCTACAACCACGGCGACACGGTCGGCGCGGTAATCGATCGCGTGCGGGCGTACGGTATCCCCTGCATTGTGGTGGATGATGGCTCGGCGGCGCCCTGCGCGGCGCAACTGGACGCGCTGGCGGCATCGGGCAAGGCCATGCTGGTACGGCGCGAGCACAACGGCGGCAAGGGTTGCGCCGTACAAGACGGCCTGCGGCACGCGGGCAGCCAGGGCTACACGCACGCCTTGCAGATAGACGCTGACGGCCAGCACGCGCTGGACGACATTCCCGAGATGGTGCGCGCGTCGCTCGCCCATCCCGCCGCGCTGGTGGGCGGCGCGCCGGCCTACGGCGCCGATGCGCCGCGCAGCCGGCTGTACGGCCGCTGGCTGACGCGGGTGTGGGTCTGGATCAACACGCTGTCCACCGCCATTCCGGACGCGATGTGCGGCTTTCGCGTATATCCGCTGGGCGCCACGCTGGCGCTGCTGGAACGCCGCGACCCGGGCCATCGCATGGATTTCGATATCGCCGTCCTGGTGCTGCTGCATTGGCGCGGCGTGCCGATGGTATGGCGGCCGACGCGGGTCGTCTATCCGGACGGCGGCGTGTCCCATTTTCAGGGCCTGCGCGACAATGCACGCATCAGCGCCATGCACGCCCGCCTGTTTTTTGGCATGCTGCCGCGTGCACCCGGCCTGATAGTCCGAAAGTTGAAATTCAAAACACGCAACGCATGACGAGTCCCCCGCCCGCCCGCCACTGGGCCGCCCGACGCGAACGCGGCGCCCCCTTCCTGATGCGCCTGACGGCGTGGGCGGCGCGCGCATTCGGCCGGCGCGCGATGCGCCCCGTGGTGGCGATGATCGTCTTCTATTTCTACTGTTTCAGCCCGTCCGCTCGCCGCAGCATCGCCCAGTACCAGCAGCGCCTGCGCCAGGCGCACGCCGCGGATGCGCTGCCCGGCCACCGGCCGATCTACGGCCAGTTCCAGGCCTTTGCCGACGCCATCCTGGACAAGCTGGATGTCTGGCAGGGGCGACTGACCATACGTGATATCACCATGTGTGATCCCGACGATCTGCACGGCCAGATGCACGGCGGCCGCGGCCAGATCCTGGTGGGCTCGCACCTGGGCAACCTGGAGGTGTGCCGCGCGCTGGTGGAGCGCGGCGGCCAATTGACCCTGAACGTGCTGGTGCATACCCGCCACGCCGAAGCCTTCAACCAGATACTGGCCAAGGCAGGCGCCAGCCGGCTGCGGCTGATCCAGGTCACCGAACTCGACGCCGCCCTGATGCTGCAGTTGAACGAGCGCATCGATCGCGGCGAATGGCTGGCGATTGCCGGCGACCGCGTGCCGGTGCACGGCGGCCGCGTGGTACAGGTCGATTTCCTGGGCGCGCCGGCCGCCTTTCCGCAGGGGCCATGGTTGCTGGCGGCGCTGCTCAAATGCCCTGCCAATCTGCTGTTCTGCACCAAGATCGACGGCCGCTACCGCGTCACGCTGGAACGGCTGGCCGATCGCATCGAGCTGCCGCGTGGCCGGCGCGAGGACAGCGTGCGCCACTGGGCGCAGCGCTACGCCGACCGCCTGGCGCGCGAATGCCGCGACGCGCCGCAGCAGTGGTTCAATTTCTATCCGTTCTGGAGCCGCCATGCGTAAACGCGGTGTATTCGCCGTGGAAACGGCCGTGACGGTCCCCTTCTTCGACGTGGATTCGATGAACGTCGTGTGGCATGGCCACTACGTCAAGTACCTGGAGGTCGCGCGCTGCGACCTGCTGAACGCCATCGGCTACGGGTATGACGCCATGTTCGCCTCCGGCTATGCCTGGCCCGTCATCGATCTGCAATTGCGCTACATGAACCCCGCCATATTCGGCCAGCGCGTGATCGTGCGCGCCGAACTGGTGGAGTGGGAGAATCGCTTGAAAATCCATTACCTGATTACCGATGCCGCCAGCGGCACGCGCCTGACGCGGGCCAGTTCCGTGCAGGTTGCCGTCTGCATGGATAAACGTGAAATGCAGCTGGTGTCCCCCGCCTGCCTGCTCGACGCCGTGCGCAAGGTGCTGGCATGACGCCGCGCCGCCAACGCTGGGCCCGGCGCATCGCCGCCACCGTGCTGCTGGGCGCATGTTCGCTGCCGGCCTGGGCCTTCGGCCTGAACGACCTGCAGGCGCAACTGCGCGAAGCCCCTGTGGTGCGTGGCCAGTTCGTGCAGCAGAAATACCTGCGCTCATTGCCGCAGCCGCTGACCAGCACGGGACTCTTCACGCTGTCGGCCACCAACGGCCTGCTGTGGGAACTGCGCGCGCCGCTGCACCAGGACCTGCTGCTGACATCCAGCGCCATCTTCCGGCGCGACGACGGCGGCAAGTGGCAGGCCCTGCCGCAGGCCGTGGGCGCGGGCCGAGAAACCCGCATGTTCCTGACGGTGCTAAGCGGCGACACGCAGGCGCTGCAGGACAACTTCGACATGACGCTAAGCGGCTCGGCCGGCGATTGGCAACTGGTCATGACGCCCAAGTCCGCCCTGCTCAAACAGATCTTTACCGATATCCGCATTTCCGGCGGCAAGCTGGTCCAGCGCATCGAACTGCGCGAGACCCAGGGCGACAAGACCGTCATGGAAATGAAGAACACGCGAGCCGACACCAAGCTGAACGATGATGAGAGCCGCGATTTCAACCCCTGACCCCCGCGCGGCGCGCGAACGGCGCCTGACTGTCCTGTTCCGTATCGTCCTGGCCCTGGTCGTCTGCCTGGGACTCTGGCAATGCCGTCACGGCTGGCCGGTATCGTCCAGCCTGCTCGACCTGATCCCCGCCGCGCAGGGCGATGCCATGCAACAGCGCGCGGACGACCGCATCCAGGAACCGCTGCAGCGGCAGGTGATCGCCCTGGTCAGCGCCACTGACCGCGAACATGCCGTCGAACTGGCGCGCGGCATGGGGCATGTATGGCGCCACAGCGGTGTGTTCGCCGACGTGCAGGTGGACGTCGATGTCGACGTCGATGCCGTACGCAAGCAGCTGCTGTCCCAGCCCCTGGCGCTGCTGCCGCCGCGCGACCGCGAAACCCTGATCAAGGATCCGGCGTCCTATGCGGCGCGGCGCGTGCGCGAACTGGCAGATCCTTTTTCGTCCACCGGACTGGTGCCGGCCAATGACGATCTGCTGGGCCTGTCGCACGCCGCCGAACACGCCCTGCGCACGCCCGGCGCGGTGCAACTGGACATGGTCAGCGGCACGCTGATCGCGCACGACGGCGACAAGGACTGGGTGCTGGTGCGCGCGCAGACCAGCGGCGATGCATTCGATGGCGCATCGCCCGCCCAGGTCGCCCGCGTGGTCGGCGAGACGCGCGCCTCGATCATCAAGGATGGCGGTCAGATGCTGGTGGCGGGCGGCCCGCTGTACGCGGCGGAAGGCCGCGCCCGCGCGGTCGGAGAAAGCGCCTGGATCAGCGCCATGGCGGTGATCGGCATCATCGCGGTGCTGTTGCTGGCCCTCCGCGGCTGGCGCTCCCTGCTGGCTTTCGTGCCGGTGGCCGTGGGCCTGCTATGCGGCGTCGTCACCTGCGTTGCGCTGTTCGGCACCATCCACGTGCTGACCCTGGTGATCGGCGCCAGCCTGATCGGCATCGCCATCGATTTTCCAATGAATCTGCTGGCCAAGCGCTATGGCATGCCGGACTGGCAGGCCTGGCCCGCCCTGCATCGCGTCCTGCCGGGCTTGACCATCAGCTTGGCGGTGACGCTGGTCGGTTACCTTGCGCTGATCTTCACGCCCTTCCCGGCCCTGACCCAAACCGCGGTCTTTTCCGCCGCGGGCTTGCTGGGTGCCTATGCCTGCACGGTCTGCGAACTGCCGAACTGGCTGCGCGGCTGGCAGCCGCGTCCCTTCACGCCGCTGCTGGGCCTGGCACATGCCCTGCTGCGCCGGCTCGCGGCCTGGAGCGGCCGGCGCCCGACCTTGCCCTGGCTGGCGGCTGGCGTCGCGCTGCTGTGCATCGCCGGTGTATTGCATCTGCGCATACAGGACGATCTGCGCCAGTGGCTGTCGCTACCCGCGCCGTTGCTGCAGCAGGCACAGCAGATCGGCCGCATCACCGGCATCCAGCCGACCAGCCAGTACTACCTGGTGCGCGCGGCTGATGCCAATGCGCTTTGGGAAAGGCAAAATGCGCTGGATGGGCGGCTGGACGCCCTGGTCAAGGCCAAATCGCTGGACAGTTATCTATCGCTGAACCAACTGGTAGCGCCCGAAGGGGCGCAGCGCGCCCTGCTCGATGCGCTGCGCGACCCCAACTGGCGCGCCCGGCTGACGCCTTCGTTCGAAACCGTCGGCATCCCCGCCCAGGCCTTGCTGCAACAGGTCGATGCCCTGGCCGCGCAGGAACCCATCGCCATGGACGACGTGCTGAAGGGTCCGCTGGGCCAGACACGCCGCATGCTGTGGCTGGGAGCGGCTCAGGGCCAGGTCGCCGCGATGGTGGTGCTGCAGGGCCTGCACGATACGGCCGCCGCCGCGGCTGCCGCGCAAGGCCTGGACGGCGTGTCCTTCGTCGACCGCAGCGGCCAGTTGAACGAAACCTTCGCGCAGACCCGCATACGCGCGGCCGAGTTGAAACTGCTGTCCTACCTGGTCGCCGCCGGGCTGCTATGGCTGACCCTGGGACGCTCGGCTACCTGGCGGCTGCTCGCCGTGCCGCTGGCGGCCACGGCATGCACCCTGGCCGCATTGGGCCTGCTCGGGCAGCCCCTGACATTGTTCAGCCTGTTCGGCCTGCTGCTGGTTTCCGCCATCGGGCTGGACTACGCCATCGTCATGTACGAACGCGTGGCCGGCGCGGCGGCAAGCTTCGTCGGCATCATGCTGGCCGCCGCCGCCACCATCCTGTCCTTTGGATTGCTGGCCTTCAGCAGCACCCCGGCCATTTCCAATTTCGGCCTGTCCGTCGGTATCGGCGTGGCGTTCTGCGTGTTGTGGGCGCCCTGGGTGCGCCCCAACGCCGAACCTGGCTCCATGCCGTCGTCCGGCCGTCAACAACACTGAGAAGGCACATCTTGGAAAACCACGAAGTCGTCATCATCGGAGCCGGCCCCGCCGGCGCGGTCGCCGCCGGCTTGCTACGTCGCAAGGGACATGAAGTCCTGGTGCTGGAACGGCAGCGCTTTCCGCGATTTTCGATCGGTGAAAGCCTGCTGGCGCATTGCATCGAATTCATCGAGGAAGCGGGCATGCTGCCGGCCGTGCTGGCGGCGGGTTTTCAGGAAAAGAACGGCGCCGCCTTCGCCTGGGGCGAGCGCTACACGGCTTTTGATTTCCGCGACAAATTCTCGCCCGGTCCCGGCACGACATTCCAGGTGCTGCGCTCGCGCTTCGACCAGATCCTGGCGGACGAAGCCGCGCGCCAGGGCGCGGACGTGCGTTATGAACAGGAAGTGGTGGCGGCGGATTTCACCGGCGCCCAGCCGGTACTGTCGGTGCGCGCCGCCGGCGTGCCCGACGCGCCGGTGCGGCGGATCTCGGCGCGCTTCGTCCTGGACGCCAGCGGCTACGGCCGCGTCCTGGCGCGATTGCTCGATCTTGAGCGCCCCAGCGGCCTGCCGCCGCGCAAGGCCTTGTTCACGCATATCGAAGACCGCATCGACGATCCGTCCTTCGACCGCCAGAAAATCCTGATCACCGTCCATCCGGAACACACCAGTGTGTGGTTCTGGACAATACCGTTTGCCGGCGGCCGTTGTTCTCTGGGCGTGGTGGGCAGCGACGAACTGATCGGCGAAGCACCGGACAAGATGGCCCGGCTGCGCGAACTGGTCGACGGCACATCGAACCTGAAAAAGCTGCTGGCCAATGCGGTATGGGATACGCCCGCGAATGCCATAGGCGGCTATTCGGCCAGCGTCAAATCGCTGCACGGCCCGGGTTATGCGATGCTCGGCAACGCGGCGGAATTCCTGGACCCCGTGTTTTCCTCCGGCGTGACCATTGCCCTGCATTCCTCCAAGCTGGCCGCCGATGCGCTGCATCGCCAGCTGGGCGGCGAAACCGTGGACTGGCAGCGCGAATTCGCCGATCCGCTGATGGTAGGTGTCGAAACCTTCCGCACCTACGTCGAAGGCTGGTATACCGGGGCCTTCCGCGACGTGGTGTTCTACGAACGCGCCCAGCCCGAGATTCGCCGCATGATTTCTTCCATCCTGGCGGGCTATGCCTGGGACAGGAACAATCCCTTCGTCGCCGAACATGCACGGCGGCTACGCACGCTGGCGGAACTCTGTGCCATGCCTATCCCATCCGCCACCACTGCGTAAATTCAAACCGGTACGCTTTGCCCATGACGCCTTTTCCTTCCTTCATCCGCCGCCGCCTGCTCGCGATGCTGCCTGCCCTGTGCGCGCTGTGGCTGGCCGGCTGCGCCGGCGTGCCGCCCACGCCCGTCGCCCAGGCCGACCTGGGGCTGCCGCGCCGCCTGCACGTCAGCCTGCAAGCGCCCGGAGAACCGCGCCAGGATGCCCTGCTCGTCGTTCAGGCCGAAGGAATGGATGCCACTCGCTGGTCGATGTTCGACCCCTTGGGCATGCCGATGGCGCGGCAGATCCTGCAGGATGGCAAATGGCGCAATGACGGTTTCATGCGGCCGAACGGCCGGGCCACCGAGCTATTCTCGGCGATCCTGTTTGCCTGGACGCCCGCTGCCGCCCTGCCGTCCGCCTATGCCGGCAAAGACTGGCACGACGGTCCGGCCAAGGACGGCGGACGCGAAAGGGTAATGAACGAGGATTGCAATCCACGCTGGCGCGTGACGTGGCAGCCCGGCGCCCCCGCCGACACCTTCGCCATCACCACCGCCGCCGGCGCGATTTGGCGGGTGGAGCCGCTGAAGGAGACGCCATGAGCGTTCCCGCGCGGCCGCCCGAAGGGAGCGCCTGGCTGGGCGCGCCGGGAATCGTCTGCGCGCTGGGCCGCGGCATCGACGCCGTGGCCGTCGCGGCGCTGCGCGGCGAATCGCCCGGCATGCAGGCGCGGGGCGGCTGGATCAAGGACCGCAGTGTCGTGCTCGGCGTGGCCCAGGCCGGCCTGCCCGCGCTGCCGGCGGGCATGCCGGCGCACTACGACAGCCGCAACAACCGCCTGCTGATGGACGCGGCGCTGCAGATCGAACCGGCCCTGCGCGCCGCCATCGCCCGCCATGGCAAGCTGCGCGTCGCTATCGTGCTGGGTACCAGCACGTCCGGCGTCAACGAAAACGCGCCAGCCTATCGCGTGCTGGAACAGGACGGCGCCTGGCCGCCCGATTATGACTATCGCCGCCAGGCCCTGTCTTCGCCGGCATCCTTCCTGGCCGACTGGCTGGGTGTCGCGGGCCCCGCCTACACCTTGTCCACCGCCTGCACGTCCAGCGCGCGCGCCCTGCTGACGGCCAAGCGCCTGCTCGCGCGGAACGCATGCGATGCCGTGATCTGCGGCGGCGTCGACACGCTGTGCCCATTGACGATCAACGGCTTCGCGTCCCTGGAAGCCCTGTCGAACGGCCTGTGCAATCCTTTTTCCGCCCATCGCGACGGCATCAACATCGGCGAAGGCGCGGCCCTGTTCCTGATGCAGCGTGAACGCCCCGATGGCCCCGCCGTGGCCCTGTTGGGCGGAGGCGGCAGCGCCGACGCCTGGCATATGTCGGCGCCCGATCCCACCGGCGCGGGCGCGGCGCAGGCCATGCGCGCCGCGCTGGCCGACGCCGGCCTGTCCGCGCGGGATATCGGCTGGCTGAACCTGCACGGCACCGCCACGCAGCACAACGATGCGATGGAAAGCCAGGCGGTACACGCCGTGTTTCCGCAAGGGGTCGCCTGCGCGTCCACCAAGCCCCTGACCGGCCACACCCTGGCCGCCGCCGGCGCCATCGAAGCCGCGCTGTGCTGGGCCGTGGTCGACGACGGCTGCCTGGCCGGCCGCCTGCCGCCGCAACGCTGGGACGGCGCCGCCGATCCCGCCTTGCCCGCGCTGGACCTGACGGCGCCGGGACGCTGCCTGCCCGCCAATGCACCGCGCGTGGTGATGAGCAATTCCTTCGCCTTCGGCGGCAGCAACGCCAGCCTGATTTTCGGAGCCCGCCCATGACGGCCTGCCCCTGGCCGGTGGCGCAACTCGTGCCCCATTCCGGCGATGCCATCATGATCGACACGGTGGATGACTGGGACGACGAAACGCTCAGCGCCACGGCCGTGGTCCGCGCCGACAGCCTGTACAGCGATGCCGACGGCAGCCTGCCGGCGTGGTTGGGCCTGGAGATCATGGCGCAAGCCGTCGGCGCCTGGGCCGGCTGCCAGGCACGGCACCAGGGCCAGGAGGTCGGCCTGGGCTTCCTGCTCGGCACGCGCCGCTACGAATGCCATGTGCAGCGCTTTCTGCCGGGCACCCGCTTGTCCATCCGCGTCCAGCAATCGTTGCGGGACGCCATCGGCATGGGCGTATTCGAATGCGAACTGCGGGCCGGCGGCGAATTGCTGGCGCTCGCGCGGCTGAACGTGTACCAGCCTGCCGATGCCAGCGCCTTCACGCGCGAGGCGGCGCCGGACGACGACGTAACGCCGGCTGTCGACGCTACCGGGAACGACGACGCCCACCCTTTGACCTCCTCTTACAAAAACAGCCAGACCGCGCCATGACAGAAGCCGCGAACCTAAAGACCGCGAACGCGGATACTCCGAAAACACAGGCTCCGAACGCCACGCCTTCGCTGCCCGTACTCGTGACCGGCTCCAGCCGCGGCATCGGCCGCGCCATCGCCCTGACCCTGGCCCGCGAAGGCTATACCCCCATCATCCACTGCCGCGCGCGGCGCGACGAAGCCGAAGCCGTGCGCGATGCCGCGAACGAATTGGGCCGGCCGGCGCGCGTGCTGCAATTCGACGTGCGCGATCGCGCCGCCGCCGCCGCCGCGCTGAACGCCGACATGGACGCGCACGGCGCCTATTACGGCGTGGTGCTGAATGCCGGCCTGACCCGCGACGGCGCCTTTCCCGCGCTTACCGGCGACGATTGGGACGATGTCCTGCGCACCAACCTGGACGGTTTCTACAACGTCATGCACCCCGTGGTCATGCCCATGATCCGGCGCCGCGCCCCAGGCCGCATCGTCTGCCTGACATCCGTGTCCGGCATCATCGGCAACCGCGGGCAGGTCAACTACAGCGCGTCCAAGGCCGGCGTGATCGGCGCCGCCAAGGCCTTGTCCGTGGAGCTCGCCAAACGGCACATCACGGTCAACTGCGTGGCGCCCGGCCTGATCGATACCGACATGATCGGCGACGACGTCCCCGTGGACGAAATCCTGAAGGCAGTTCCCGCCGCGCGCATGGGAACGCCTGATGAAGTCGCCGCCGCGGTAGCTTTTTTCCTTTCGCCGGCCGCCGCATACATCACACGCCAGGTACTCGGCGTGAACGGAGGACTTTGCTGATGAAACGCGTCGTCGTCACCGGCATGGCCGGCATCTGCGCGCTGGGCCAGGACTGGGCCACCGTGCGCGCGGCATTCGATAGCGGGCGCAATGCCATCCAATACATGCCTGAATGGGAACGCTATAAGGAAATGGGCACGCGCCTGGCCGGCCCCGTGCAGGACTTCGCGCCGCCGTCCCATTGGACACGCAAGCAATTGCGCAGCATGGGCCGGGTATCGCAGCTGTCCGTGCGCAGCGCCGAAATGGCGCTGGCCGATGCGGGCCTGCTGGACGATCCGGATATCGCGGACGGCCGCATGGGCGTGGCCTGCGGCTCGTCCACCGGCAGTACGGCCGACGTCATGGCCTTCGGCAATATGCTGCTGAACGGCGTCACCGACGATCTCAGCGCCAACACCTACGTGCGCATGATGCCGCACACGACCGCCGCCAATATCGGCATCTTCTTCGGTTTGAAAGGCCGCATCATCCCGACGTCCAGTGCATGTACGTCCGGCAGCCAGGGTATCGGCTATGCCTACGAGGCGATCCGCTACGGACGCCAGACGCTCATGCTGGCGGGCGGCGCGGAAGAACTATGCCCCAGCGAAGCGATGGTCTTCGACGCCTTGTATGCCACCAGCCAGCGGAACGATGCGCCCGAAACATCTCCCCGTCCCTACGACTCCGCGCGCGACGGCCTGGTCGTCGGCGAGGGTGCCGGCATGCTGGTGCTGGAAGACCTGGATCATGCCCAGGCGCGCGGCGCGCGCATCCACGCCGAAATCGTCGGATTCGGCTGCAATTCCGATGGCACGCACATCACCCGCCCCGAAGCCGCGACCATGCGCGTCGCCATGGAAATAGC
>DATJHN010000352.1:0-2382 GCA_035493915.1 Bordetella sp. | reverse complement strand
GCATCGGCCGCGAAACCTGGAGAAACGGCGGTCGTACCCAACACCAACCCGCCCACTACCAACATCCGGGACAGCACACGCTTCATGAAAACCTCGACGTTCGCAGCATCGACACACGGCGCTGATACGCGCCGTTTATGATTTGCCTATGTTTTCCATTCGCCTGCCCAGACCTGCCGGTGTACCCCGAGTTCTGTGATGCGACGCGGCGTGCTACACCGTCAGCGGACTGACGCCCACCCTTGCAAACGCCGGATTATACAATAGGGCTCATACTCCTCTATTTGCCGCCCATCCCCCGTGTCCCTGCTCCATCGCGCTTCGTTCTTCATTTCGGCAGCCCGCCTGGACCAACTGCCCGCCCCTGGCGCGCCGGAAGTCTGTTTCGTCGGGCGCTCCAACTCCGGCAAGTCCACGGCCATCAATGTCCTGACCAACCAGCGCCGCCTGGCTTTTTCCAGCAAAACGCCGGGGCGGACGCGGCTGATCAATATGTTCGGCATGCCGGATCCCTACGATCCTGAACACGCCATGGGCTACCTGGTCGACCTGCCCGGCTACGGCTACGCCGCCATCAGCCAGGGCGAACGCGAGAAGTGGGCAGAACTCTTGGGCGGCTATCTGGCCACGCGCGCGTCCCTGGTAGGCGTCGTGCTGCTGATCGATATCCGGCGCGGCGTAACCGACCTGGATCGCCGGCTGGCCGATTTCATCGCGCCAACCGGGCGCCCCGTGCTGGCTTTGCTGACCAAGGCCGACAAACTGCCCTACGGCCAGCGCATGCGCACCGTCTTCGCCGTCCGCAAGGACCTGGCCGACATCGGCGCGCTGCACACCGTGCCTTTTTCGGCGCCCGACCGCATCGGCCTGGAAGAAGCCGGCGAACACATCGAAAACTGGATATCTCCCAAGGTAGTGCCATGAACCACCACATCGTATCGGCAGGTTTCCCCGCTTCCCGGCCCCGCCGCCTGCGGCGCGACGATTTCACGCGCCGCCTGGTCCGCGAAAACGCGCTGACCGCCAACGACCTGATCTATCCGGTTTTCGTCGCCGAAGGCAAAGGCCTGCGGCAGGATGTGCCATCGATGCCCGGCGTGGTGCGCTACACGCTGGATACCCTGCTGCCGGTGGCGGAGACCTGCGTCGAACTGGGCATTCCCGTGATGGCCCTGTTCCCGGTCATCGAGACTTCTCTCAAGACCCCGGATGGCATCGAGGCCGCCAATCCGGATGGCCTGGTGCCGCGCGTGGTCGCCGAGCTCAAGAAACGATTTCCCGACCTGGGCCTGCTGACCGACGTGGCGCTGGACCCCTACACCAGCCACGGCCAGGACGGCCTGATCGACGAGTCGGGCTACGTCCTGAACGAGCCGACGGTCGAAATCCTGATCAAGCAGGCGTTGGTGCAAGCGCAGGCCGGGGTCGACATCGTCGCCCCCAGCGACATGATGGACGGCCGCATCGGCGCGATCCGCCAGGCGCTGGAAAACGCGCAGCACATCCATACGCGCATCATGGCGTATTCCGCCAAGTACGCCAGCGCCTTCTACGGCCCCTTCCGCGACGCGGTGGGATCGGCGGCCAATCTGGGCAAGTCGAACAAGGCGGTCTACCAGATGGATCCCGGCAACATCGACGAAGCCCTGCGCGAAGTCGCGGCCGATCTGGCCGAGGGCGCGGACATGGTCATGGTCAAACCCGGCATGCCGTATCTGGACGTCCTGCGGCGCGTCAAGGACGCTTTCCGCGTGCCGACCTTCGCGTATCAGGTCAGCGGCGAATACGCCATGCTGAAGGCCGCCGCCGCCAACGGCTGGCTGGACCACGACAAGGTGATGATGGAATCCCTGCTGTGCTTCAAGCGCGCCGGCGCGGATGGCATCCTGACCTACTTCGCCATCGACGCGGCGCGCTTGATGAAGGGTTGATTCAGCAACGCCGCGGTTTGATCACGCGTGAGATCTACCGCGGCTTGAAACCGCTGTTCTTCGCATAGGGTGCGCAGTCCACGGGGATCGCCAGGGATTCCGCCACCGCGTAATCGCCCACATGGCGCAGGCGGTCGACCTGTTGTTCCAGGAATACCGGAATCGGCTCCGCCTGCCTTGCCAGCGTTCGGCCCTTCAACTATCGCGCCGCGACGCGGTCCAGCGATTCCGTGAAGCGGGCTGCATCCTGGAAGCCGATCACGCGGACATTCTGCTCACGTCCTGCCGCGTCAAAGAACATGATGCCGGGTGGCCCGAACAGCTTGAATCGCTTCAGCAACGCGCGGTCGTCCGCATTATTCGCCGTGACGTCGGCGCGCAGCAGCAGCATGCCGGACATGCGCGTGGCCACGGCGGGATGGGTGAAAGTGAACTGCTCCATCTCGCGGCA
>DATJHN010000351.1:0-2196 GCA_035493915.1 Bordetella sp. | reverse complement strand
TCGGTCAGGATGGGCGCCAGATTATGGAAGAAGCGCGCCCCCGCCTCCGTCGGCGCGACGCTGCGCGTGGTGCGGTGGAACAGGCGCAAACCCAGCCGCTGTTCCAGTGCGCGCATCATATGGCTCAATGTGGAAGCGGACATGCCCAATTCATCGGCCGCGGCACGGAAACTGGCGTGGCGCACGATCGCGGCAAAGGCGGTCAATTCGGTCAGGCTGGGACGTTGATTCATGGGTAATCGCCACTAGGTCATGCCAATTCTAGGCCATAGACCCAGCAATTCACCTTCCCTATACTCACCCAGGCCGCACCGCCCCCTCTAGCCGCGCCCCCATCCCGGCGCATCCGGCGACGCAGTGCAATCCCACAGTGCAATCCCGTTTTATCCGCATCCGCGACCGCGGGACTATGCCCGCGCCACGCGCGGATGCGCGCCTCACAGGAAGGAATCACCATGCAAACGAAGGCCTTTGGCGCACAAACCGCCACGACTCCGCTGGCCCCGCTGACCATCGAACGGCGCGAACCGGGCCCCAACGACGTCGCCGTCCAGATCCTGTATTGCGGCGTCTGCCACTCCGACCTGCACACGGTGCGCGGCGAATGGCCTGGCATCCGCTTTCCGTCCGTGCCCGGACACGAAATCGTCGGCCGCATCAGCGCGGTGGGCAAGGAAGTATCGCGCTTCAAGCTGGGCGATATCGTCGGTGTCGGCTGCATGGTCGACAGCTGCCGCACCTGCGCCTCTTGCCGCGACGGCTTCGAACAGTATTGCGAAGGCCCGCACGGTTTCCAGGGCACCTACAACGGCTGGCTGGACGGCAGCGGCGACAACACCCACGGCGGCTATTCCGCCGATCTGGTCGTCGATGAATACTTCGCCCTGAAGATCAAGCATGACGACGCCGACCTGGCCGGCGTCGCCCCCCTGCTGTGCGCGGGCATCACCACCTGGTCGCCGCTGCGCCACTGGAACGTCGGTCCCGGCAAAAAGGTCGGCGTGGTCGGCATCGGCGGTCTCGGCCATATGGGCATCAAACTGGCGCACGCGCTGGGCGCCCACGTCGTCGCCTTTACGACCTCGCCGTCCAAGGTCGAGGAAGCCCGCAAGCTGGGCGCCGACGAAGTCGTCGTGTCGCGCGATGCCGACGCCATGGCCAAGCACGCGCGCAGCTTCGACTTCATCCTGAACACTGTCGCGGCCGCGCACGACCTGGACGCCTTTACCGCGCTGCTGAAGCGCGACGGCGCCATGACACTGGTCGGCGTGCCCGCCACGGCGCATCCTTCGCCCAACGTCGGCAACCTGATCATGGGCCGCCGCTCCATCGCCGGTTCGCTGATCGGCGGCATCCCGGAAACCCAGGAAATGCTGGACTTCTGCGCGGAACACGGCATTACCGCCGATATCGAAATGATCAACATGCACGATATCGAAAACGCCTACTCCCGCATGCTGAAGAGCGACGTCAAGTACCGCTTCGTGATCGATATGGCGACGATCTGATCGCACAGCCGGCATGGCCGCCGGCCGCGCGATGCGGCCGGCGCATGGCGTAGTAGTGCCACGCCGGCTGACACCCACCTGTCACACGCCGCTTCTCTACAATAGTTCGATTCAACAAAAACGAGGAGCAGCGGCATGGACGCGGAATTCTGGTTGGAACGTTGGCGCGAAGGACGTACGCATTTCCATCAGGCGCGCATCACGCCCCCGCTGGAGCGATTCTGGCCCACGCTGCAGTTCGCCCCCGGCAGCCGCATCCTGGTTCCCTTGTGCGGCAAATCCCTGGATATGTCTTGGCTGGCCCAGCGCGGCCTGCGCGTACTGGGCGTCGAACTGTCGCCGCTGGCGGTTGAACAGTTCTTTGACGAACACGGCCTGACGCCGCAAGTGCGGCGCTCCGCGATGGGCGAACATTACATCGCCGGCAATATCGAAATCATCCGTGGCGATATCTTCGACGTCGATGCCGAGACCTTGCGCGGCTGCGCCGGCGTGTTCGACCGCGCGGCCCTGGTCGCCCTGCCTCGCGCCATGCGCGAACCCTATGTGCGGCACGTGTACGGCCAGTTGCCGGATGATTATCAAGGCCTGCTGATCACCCTGGACTACCCGCAGCAAGAAATGGACGGGCCGCCGTTTTCCGTCGACGACGCGGAAGTCCAGGTGCTTTACGCCGATCACTCCAGCG
>DATJHN010000350.1:0-16689 GCA_035493915.1 Bordetella sp. | reverse complement strand
TCCCCACGGTGTTGGCGGCCTGCGGGTCATATTGGATTTCCGGATATTGGAAGTCGTGTTCCCACCCGAAGTAGAAGAAAAGACTGAGGTCGGCGCGGAAGCTGGTGCCGGCCTCGTTGATCCAGGACCGCAGGCTTTCGGTCAGGGATGGCTTCATGTGCCGTGCCAACTCCCTGGAAAATCCCGCGTATGTTGCATTGAAGGCCGTGGTGAGAAGCAGCTTGTCCAATAGGGCAGGAAACCCCTCCAATTCATTGAAGCCCCTACGGATCAAAACTTCCCTGAATAGCTCTCGATCCGAATAGGCGCCATTCATCCTCGGCCCGGGCCGGTTGGTTTCGTCCGCCGCGGCAGCAAACATGGTGGTGGTGTGGACGAAATTGGTGAAGTACGGTGTCTTGAGCTCCGCGTACTTTCTTAATACGCTGTTCAACAAGTCATTGAGCTGGGCCTGTTCTTTCTTCTTTCCCAGGAAGTCCTTTATGAAGCCTTTGGATTGATAGTGGAATTCGGGATAGAAGGACGGATCCAGCGGAATGAGTTGCGGGGGCAAAGGGTTGGCCGGACTTGGCGCGTTCAGAGACGGCATGCAAGTGGGGCATGTCGTTTCAAAGGTGGTCTTATGGCACGTACCGCATTGGTAAATCAAAGCACTGTCCTTTATGGCTTGATTTGCGCAGGCGGAAGACTCCCGGCCACGCCTGCCGGCGGATAGCGTCTTCGCGGCGCCATCAAGGACCAACCCTGTTCGATGCCATCGACCAGGTGCCCGGTCCGCGCAACTTGCTCATGAACTTCGCTACATCGATTGATATATTTTTTAACATCCTACGCATAAAGATACACGCATTCAATTGCGCCAGAAGCGCCCGATGGTTTTCAAAACGAAAAGCGGCGACGGGCAACGCGTAGGTTGCCCATTGACGCGCGCCTTCTGTTTGGTAGAATTGCGTTCTACTGAACATAACGATGCCGTACCCAACGCTATTGAAGCCAAGGCGCGCGTCGCATCTCTCCCTCGCAATCAAGACCTGCCAAGGACCAAGCGTGACCCAGGGAACAGGCGCACACGTGCGCGCGAATGGCATCCGACAGCACTACCTGAACTTCCCCGGCGCCGGGCCGGCCGTGCTTATCGTTCCGGGCATCGTCAGTCCCGCTATTCTCTGGCGCCACGTCGGAGAGTGGCTGGCGGATGACTACGACTGCTATGTGATGGATGTCCGGGGCCGCGGGCTGAGCGAGGCCGGGGCGCACCTGGACTATGGGGCGGACGCATGCGCGCGGGACGTGATTTCCTTCATCCAGGCGAAAGGCCTTCACCTACCCACCGTGCTCGGCCACTCCATGGGAGGAAGAATCGCGCTGCGCGCGGCGGCGCAGGCGCCCGGGATATTCGGTGGCCTGGTACTGATCGACCCGCCGACCAGTGGCCCCGGCCGGCGTCCGTACCCGGTCCCCAAGAGCAGGACCGTGGATCTGTTAAGAGCCGCCCATCGTGGCGAAGCGCTGGAAGCGATCCGAAGCAGCAGCGCCGTGCCGTGGCCGGAAGACCTGCAACAGCTTCGCGCCGAGTGGCTATCCACCTGCGACGAGCGCGCGGTGCACGTGGCTTATGACGACTTCCACAATCAGGACATCTTCGCCGATCTTGCCCAGACCAAAGAAACTGTTTCCCTGCTCTGCGCGGGCGAAGGGGGCGTGGTGTCCGACGATGACATCGCCGAAATGAAACAGCTGCGCAGTGATCTGCACGCCGTGCGCCTGCCTGGCGTCGGCCACCAGATGCAGGCCGAGAATTTCACGGCATTCAAGCAGGCGCTGGCCGGCATTTTTTCCAGGCATATCGAAATAGAGGGGAACCGCGATTGAAACTCGATGCGGAAGTACTGGATCTGTTCACGGAAGAGATGACGCTGTGCGGCGTCAAACCCGGCGAGACGGTTATCGTCTTGACCGCCGAGGATGAATGGCAAGAAAACGCCTATGCCTTCATGGCCGCGGCGCAACGCCTGGGCGCGAAGACCTTCAACCTGAACGTACGCCGCGAGCAGCAGAATGCCGTGGGCGTGCAGGGTCGACATCCGCTGGCGGGCAATGAACTGGCCATGCGGACGCTGAAATCGGCGGACATGGTGATCGATATGGTCGGCCTGCTGTTCTCGCGCGAACAGGCGGAAATCCAGGCCGCGGGCGTGCGGATCCTGCGGGTGATGGAGCCTTTCCACGTGCTGAAGCAGATGTTCCCGACTGAAGATTTGCGGCGGCGGGTGGAATTCGCCAAAGGGATCATGGAGAAAGCCAGGCAGTTGCGGTTCACTTCCGCCGCCGGCACCGATGTGACTTATCAGCTGGGCCAATACCCGGTGATCTCCGAATACGGCTACACCTATGAGCCAGGCCGGTGGGACCACTTCCCGTCAGGCTTTTCTTTCACGCAAGGCAACGATGGCGGTGTGAACGGCACGGTCGTACTACAGCCAGGCGATATCCTCTGCGCGTTCAAGAAGTATGTGGAATCACCGGTGACGCTGAAGATCAAGGACGGCTACGTCGTCGACCTGTCCGGCCCGGGCATGGACGCGCAGTTGATCGACAGTTATATCAAGAGCTTCCACGACGATCGAGCGTACGCGATCTCACACATCGGCTGGGGGCTGAACGAGAAAGCGCGCTGGTATCAATTCTCGGTTACGCGCCAGCTACAGGCCGAGCATGTGATGAACGCCCTGGCCTTCTACGGCAATGTGCTGTTCTCGCTGGGGCCGAATCTGGAGGTGGGCGGGGACAACGATACGGCTTGCCATCTGGATCTACCGATGCGTCTATGCAGCCTGTGGCTCGACGATACGCAGATTTTGAAGGATGGCGATGTTATCCACCCCGAGATGCGGGTGGAACGTCACGCTTGAATGCTCCGCGCGCCCGACACGGAAGAGATGGTGAACGGCGCGTCATACATGGCATACAGCGCCTGTCAGCTCGCCGTTTCCCCCAACGCCGCAGACCTGCTCTTGGCCTGCCAGCTATCGAATATCGAAGCATCTCCGCCCAGCCGCCGCGTCAGGTCGGCCGCGGCAGCCAATAGGCGTGCGGACATGGACGGCAGCAATTCCACCGAGAATCGTGCCGCCGGCCCGGACAAGGCCAAGGCCCCACGCAGATTTTTCTGCGGACCAAACACCGGCGCGGCGATCGCCGCGATGTCGGGCTCGCGCTCGCCCACGGTAATGATGTAGGGCTGCTCCGGCATCCTGGAGGGCGGCGTGATGGTTGGATCAAAGGCGGTCAGGACACGGCCGGCCGCACCCTTGTCGAGCGGCACCAGATCGCCCGTGCGGATGTGATCGCGGATGGACCGCGGCGAATCGACCCGGAAAAGACACACGCGGTGATTCCCTTCCCGCGTGAAGAATGAAGCGCCCTCTTCCGTCTCCTGCACCAGCCGGCGCAGGATGGGCGGCACGTGGTCGTCCAGCCGCAAGGCCGACTGATACAGCCCGCCCCAGTGCAAGAGCATCGACCCAAGCTGATAGTTGCCGTCATCCAGCCGCACGATGCAGTGCTCCTGTACCAGCGTGGTCAGCAGCCGCAGGATGGTGCTTTTATACATCTTGGTGCGCCGCGCGAGCTCGTTCAGCGATAGCGAACTGTCGCCCGCGCGAAAGGCATTGAGTATCGCGATCGCTCGTTCCACCGCCGCGACGCCACCAGCCTTCGTGTCGCTTTCCGGTTCTTCCGACATTTATCTGCTCGATTTAGTGCATGTCCTAGTTGACATTGTAGCGTACCGTTCCGCAGAATACAGTTCTTCTACACAGAACGGACGCACGAACCGGCCCTCGCCGACACCTCGTCCGGCCAACTTTCAAGGGGAGTTATCAATGATCGACTCAGGTTGGAAAAAGGCTTTCGCGAGCCTGGCGTGCGGCATTTGCCTGATGGGCACCGCCCAAGCCGATACGTATCCCAATAAGCCCATTACCATCGTGGCGCCCTATCCGCCGGGCGGCGCGACCGACCTGTATGCGCGTTCGGTCGCGGCGGGGCTGAGCGAGTTTGGCCAATCCACGGTAGTCGACAACCGTGCGGGTGCTTCCGGGATCATCGGCGCCGACTACGTCTCGCGCGCGCCGGCTGACGGCTACACGATGCTCATCGGTGCGTCTTCGATGTTTTCGATCCTGCCGCTGCTGAGTAAACGCATGGACGGCGTCTATCAGAAGATCGAACCGGTCTCTATCCTGGGCTTCAATCCTTCGTACGTGGTCGTGCCGGCCGCGCTGCCGGTGAACAACATCCAGGAGTTGATCGCCTATCTGAAGAAGAACCCCGGCAAGTTCGGCTACGGCTCGGCAGGCACAGGCACGTCGCAGCACGTGTTCATGGAGCTTTTCAAGCAGCGTGCGGGGGTGGATGTTTTTCCCGTGCAATACAAGGGCAGCTCGCCCATGGTGGTGGACCTGATCGCCGGACGCGTGGTGATGGCGATCGAGCAAGGGCCTGCGGTGCTGTCGTACATCAAGTCTGGCAAGCTGAAGGCGCTGGCCGTAACCACCGCGAAGCGGTCCGAAGCCTTGCCCGAGGTCCCCACGCTGGCGGAGACCGTGTTGCCCGGTTTCGAGGCCGTGACCTGGTTCGCGCTGTATGCGCCCAAGGGGGTTCCGCGGAACGTGCTTGACAAGGTCGTGCCGCAGATCGCGAAAACGATGTCGTCCAAGGAAGTGAAGGAACGCCTGGGTGCCGTGGGCGTGGAGCCCGCGTCCAGCACGCCGGCAGCCGTCATCAAGCGACAGGCTGATGAAACGGCCTTGTGGAAAGACGTGATCGCGCGCTCCAAGATCTCGCTCGAAGACTGAACCCGGACCATTCCATGGATTCCAAGCCCCAATTTTCCCTGAGCGCCGAGCCGCGTGCCGACTACCTGGAGAAGGTCACCGGCACGGCGGTCTACGCCAGCGATGTGGAAGTGCCGAACATGCTGCACGGGAAGATCCTGCGCAGTACCGTACCGCATGCCCGCATCGCCAGGCTGGACACCAGCGCCGCGCTGGCGATTCCCGGTGTCGTGGCCATCCTGACGGGCGAGGACCTGAAGGATATGCCAGGAACCGAGATTCGCTGGGGCCTGTCGCTGCGCGATCGCCCTGTCATCGCGCTGGATAAGGTGCGTTACGTGGGCGACCCTGTCGCCGCGGTGGCGGCAATTGACGAGGCCACCGCGGAAGCAGCGCTCGACGCCATCATCGTCAGCTACGAAACGCTGCCGCACTCGACGACGGCCCGGGAAGCCCTTGCCGAAGGCGCCGCGCTGGTCCATGAAGACATGGACGTTCTGAAGGACTATTACTTCAGGGGATATTGCACGCCGGTGCCGGGGACGAATCAATTCCAGCAGTGGTCCTATGAAAGCGGCGCCGTCGACCATGCATTCCAGGGTGACGTGAAGATATTCGAGGATACCTTCACCTTCCCGATGGTCTTCCACTATGCGATGGAGCCCCACGTTTGCCTGGCGCATTGGAAGCCGAATTCGCTGGAAATCTGGAGCGGCGGCCAGACGCCCACCGCCGTGCAGCGCGTTTGCTCGGAAGTGCTGGGCATCCCGCTGGCCTGCGTGCGGGTGCACTCCCCTTACGTCGGCGGCGGGTTTGGCGGCAAGGCTTCGGTAAAGATCGATCCTCTGGTGGCGGCACTGTCGTGGAAGGCGCGCGCGCCGGTCCGTGTCTGCCTGACAATCGCCGAATCCATGCTGACGTGCCGTCGCCTGGATGCGGAAGTGACGCTGAAGACCGCGGTCGATGCAAACGGCAGGATCGTGGCGAAGACGGTACGCGCCGTAGTGAACGGCGGCGCGTATGCGGACACCGGCCCGGCGATCGCTGTAAAGGCCGCGATACGCGCCATTGGGCCGTATCACATACCCAATCTGCGGCTGGAAGCCGTCGGTGTCTACACCAACACCGTGCCGGGCGCGGCGTTCCGGTCCATCGGCGGCCCGCAGGCCGTCTGGGCGACCGAGTCGCAGATGGACATCATCGCCGACGCCCTGGGTATCGACCCCATCGAATTCCGCATGCGGAACCTGGCGGAAAAAGGCCAGACGATCAAGCACGACCTGCGGCCCATCGATGTCGATATGCGGCGCTCGCTGCGCGCGGCGGTGGACACGCTCCGGAACCTGCCCGAACCCAAGTACCAGGGCCGTCGCGGCCTGGGCGTGGCCGTAGGCGCGACCGACCCCGGCATCATGCCCATCGGCGGCGCCATCGTCCGGTTGCGCGCGGATGGCTCGGTGAATGTCTCGGCGAATACGGTCGAGATTGGCCAAGGCAGCCGCGGCGTGCTGCGCATCATCGCCGCGAAAGCGCTGAATCAGCCATTGAGAATGATCGCCGTCGCGCAGCCGGACACGCTGCAGGCGCCTTATGACTGGGGCACGGGCGCCAGCCGCTCGACCGTCATCATCGGCCTGGCGGTGCAACTGGCCTGCGAGGACATCCTGCGCCAGGTGCGCGAGATCGCCGCGCAGGAGCTGGGCGGATCCTCCGACGACTACACGCTGGTGGAAGGCGCCGTTGAAGGGCCGAACGGCTCTATCGCGTTCATCGAGCTGTTGCGGCGCTTCCACGGCATGGCGGCTGGCGAATTCCTCGGCGTCGGCCGCGTGAATCCGAATACCAGGAATGGCGCCTTCAAGTTGCAGCCCCTGTTCTGGGAAACCGGCGCGGGCGCCTTCGAAATCGCGGTTGACGAAGGCACCGGAGCCATCCGCATCCTGCGCGCGGGGGGCGCCGCCGACCTGGGCCATGTGATCAATCCCAAGGCCGCGGAAGGCCAGGATGAAGGCGCCATGGTGATGGGCCTGGGACACACGCTCTCCGAGGAATACATCTACGAAGATGGCCAGGTCGTGAACGGGACGCTGTTCGACTACAAGGTGCCGACGATGGAAGAAGTCCCGGAACACGTTGGCACCACCCTTCTAGAAAGCGGCGATGGCCCCGGCCCGTTCGGCGCGCGAGGCGGCGGTGAAGGCGCGATCCTGCCCGTGGCGCCCGCGGTGGCCAATGCGCTGTTCCAAGGATGGGGGATCCGGCTGAAAGAACTGCCGCTGACCCCGGAACGCGTCTGGCGCGCGTTGAGAGACAAGAACCTGACCGACAAGAACTCCGACCAATAGACACCGACATCATGGACTTCAGAATCGATGCATTGCTGCCCGCGACCGCCTCGCGGTTGTGGGCCATCTTCTTCGACGTAAAACGGGTCGCCGCGCTTATTCCCGGCTGCGAAAACGTCGTGGAGGTAGAACCGCTCAAGACTTTCTCGGCCGTCATGCGGCAGAAGATCGGGCCGTTCAAGCTTGAAGTTCCGACGCAGATCGACATTGAATCCTATGAGATCGAACGGCGGGTGGCGCTGAAAGCGCTGGGCACCGACAAGGCCACCGGTACCACCATCGACGTCAGGATGGTGGTGAACCTGCAGGAGCAGCATGACGGCGACGATGTCCTGTGCAAACTGGATGTCAGCGCCAGCATGCAGGTAGCCGGCCGGCTGGCCTCGCTGGGGTATCCGATCGTGCGCAAACGATCGGAACAGCTGTTCGCGGAATTCGAGGCGCGTCTGCGGGCAGAGCTGTCGCACTTGGACGGCGGCCAATCCGCGTCCGTGGATGCCGGTCTCGTGACGGCCACGGATGGCGGGCCTACCGCGCCTGCTCAAACAGCCACGCCGCAACACATGGATACCGCGGCGCCATCGGTGGGCGCCGCACAGGCGGCCGCCGCCGATATTTTCAGGCATACCGATGCGGCACCACGGACCGCGCGGCATCTTGCGCCGCGGCATGCCGCGACAAACGAAAACGATCGCAAGACCGGCATGATGGAGCTTGTGTTCCTGTGGCCCCGCTTGGGGATCAATGTCGCCGTCGCCATCGGTGTGGCGCATGGGGCGGTGGCATTCGGCCAGTCGCCCTGGTGGTGGCTTGCCGCTCCGCTGCTCGGCGTGGCCGCCAGCCTGGGCAAGCGAGGCAGCTGATGCGGGCCAAGAAATTCTTCCTGCATCGGCCCGGCAGCCTGGACGAAGCCATCGCGCTGAAAGCCACTCATGGCGATGCCGCAACGTTCCATGCCGGCGGCACCGAGCTGCTGGTCGCGCTGAAGGCGCACGTGCTGCAATACCAGCACGTGATCGACCTGAAGCAGATCAGCCAGCTCAAAGGTGTCCGCGTCAAGGACGACGGCACGATATCCATAGGCGCACTGACCACGCACGACAGGATAGCCAACGACCCGATCGTCCGCGAGTGCCTGCCCGGATATGCCGAGCTAAGCGAACACGTGGCGAACATCCGCGTGCGCATCGCGGGCACGCTGGGCGGCGTGCTCTGCTTTGCCGAACCGCATGCGGATGCGCCGACCATGCTCTGTGCCCTGGATGCGTGGATGGTTTTGCTGGGTCCCGATGGCGAACGGGAAGTCCCGTCACGGGATTTTCATGTGGGCGAGTTCGTGACGGCGCGCGAGGATGACGAAATCCTTGTCTCGATAGAGATCGCGCCGCAATCGGCCGGCACGCGCTCCGCCTACCGGTCTTTCGGGCATACCGAGCGGCCGGCCGTGGGCGTGGCGGCGGTGTGGTCGACGGACAACCCGCACCGTCTCAGCCTGTGGGCCGGCGCGATAGCCGCCAGCCCTGTCCGCCTGGCGCGCGCCGAGGATGCCGCGGCGGATCTGGCCGCCGATCTTCCCGCCGAAGAAATCTGGCGCTGCCTTCATCCGGCGGTGGTCGCCGATGCCGAAGCGATCGACGCTCACGACGACCTGCACGGCGGCGCGGACTACAAACGCCACCTCGTCTCCGTGCTCGCCGAACGGGCCATCAAGGAGTGCCTGCCATGAGCGAAACCATAGGCAAGACCATAAGCCCCGGGATGGGCAAGGCAATGAGCGAGACGTCGAGCCGCACCGACTCGGACATTCCCATGGTGCGCGTGGATTTCAAGCTGAACGGGGCGCCCGCGTCCGTCGAGGTCGAACCATGCGAAATGCTGATCGACGTGCTGCGCGAAAAGCTACAGCTGAAAGGCACCAAACGTTCGTGTGATGTGCAGGTCTGCGGCGCCTGCACGGTGCTGGTGGACGGCAACCCTACCTCCAGCTGCACGACGCTGTGCGCCGATGCCCACGAACGTGAAGTCACGACCATCGAAGGCCTGGCGCAAGGCAAGCGGCTGGACCCCGTCCAGCGCGCCTTCATCGCCCACGGCGCCCTGCAGTGCGGCTTCTGCACGCCCGGGATGATCCTGGCGGTGAAATCGATGCTGGCACGCTACGACAACCCCACCGAAGAGACGGTGCGCCACTACCTGCGCGGCAACATCTGCCGCTGCACCGGGTACGTGAAGATACTCGAGGCCATCATGGACCTCATCAGCAACCCACACAATTATCAATAGGAGAATCCATGTCTGATTCCAAGAACACCCGGCCTCGAACACACGTGATCATCGCGGGTGCCGGAATGGGTGGCCTGACTCTGGCGCTCGCGCTGCTGAAGAAGGGCTTCGATGTCGATGTCTATGAACAATCGCCGGAGCTGCGCGAAGTGGGCGCGGGATTGTGGATCTCGGCCAACGGCGCCAAGGTCATGGCGGCCCTGGGACTGAAGGAGAAGCTCGACGCCATCAATCTGCCGCCGCAGGACAGGCTGATCCGTTATTGGCAAACCGGCGAAAGCAAATCGGTCTACAACCGCGGCGATAAGGCTTCCAAAGCAGACCATACGCTGATCCAGGTGCTGCGCGCCGAATTGCAGCGAGTGCTGTACGAAGCCGTCATCGCGCTCAAGCCGGATGCGATCCATTTCGGCGTGCGCTCGATAGGCGCGGAAACGGTCGACGGCCGCGCCCGCCTGGTGCTGGATGACGGCCGCCATATCCAAGGTGACGTAGTCGTCGGCTGCGATGGGGCGCATTCGCGCGTGCGGCAATCGATGTTCGGCCCCGCGCCGGCACGCTATACCGGCGCCCTGGCCTGGCGCGGCCTCGCACCCATGGGCAAACTCAAGCCGCAGCACCGCGAACCGTTGGCATCCACCTGGGTGGGACCGACCGCGCATGTGACGACCTATCCGGTGCAGCGCAATGGAGAACTGTTCGTCAGCTTCTCCGCGCAGGTCGATAGCGACACCTGGCACACCGAATCGTGGTCGGAGAAAGGCGACCTGGCCGACGCGCTGAAGGACTTCGAAGACTGGCACCAGGACATCATCGACCTGTTCGTCGGCTCGGAAAATCTGTTCCGCTGGGGCCTGTTCGTGCGCGACCCGCTGGACGCCTGGTCGAAGGGCCAGGTCACCCTGGTCGGCGATGCCTGCCATTCCATGACGCCCTACCTGGGCATGGGCGTGAACCTGACCATGGAAGACGCCTATGTGCTGGCACGCTGCCTGGAGCAAGGCGCCGACGGCATCCCCGCGGCGCTGCAACGCTACGACCGCGCCCGCGTGGAGCGCGCGAACCGCACCAAGGCCGAATCGTTGAACATGTTCGGCATCTTCCATAGCCCCGAACTTGGCGACAGCGCCACCGCCTGGCCGTATATCAACAAGCAATGGTCGACCGAAGCCGTCCGCGAACGCTACGAGTGGCTGCTGCAGTACGACGCGACGTCCGTGGAGATCTGACGACATGACCGAAGTTCTGGAACAACGTGCACGTCCCTGGGATGGAATCATTCCCGAGAACGAACTGGAGATCTATCGCAAGGCGGGGTGGGGAGCGCCGACAGGCATCGGCCGGCGGCCAGCCCTGCTGGTGATCGACGTGCAATACCGGTCGATGTGCTACGAGCCCATGCCGATCGAACAGGCCATCGAAGCCATGTCGACCAGCTGCGGCGAATACGGCTGGCGGGCCGTGCCGCACATCGCGCGCCTGCTGGCGGCGTTCCGCAAAATCGGCGCGCCCGTGCTGTATCCGCACGTCGCGCCCAAGCTATCGCACGATCGCGGACAGTTCGAAGCCAAGGTGCCTGGCGTCATGGACGTAGCCGCGCCCGACTACGGGTTCGTCAAGGACGTGGCGCCGCGCGAAGGCGACATCCTGATTCCCAAGCGCCAGGCCAGCGCCTTCCATGGGACCTCCTTGGCGAGCTACCTGGTGGGGCTGCAGGTGGATACGGTGGTCGTGACCGGCTGCACGACCAGCGGCTGCGTGCGAGCCACCGTGGTCGATGCTTGCGCGCTGAACTACAAGGTGGTGGTGCCGCAGGACGCCGTCTACGATCGGTCCCAGGTATCCCACGCGGTGAACCTGTTCGATATGGCCAGTAAATATGCCGACGTGATGCCCGCGGCGGAACTGGCGGAGCGGTTGCAAGCCTTGAGCTAGCACCCGGCCGCTGGAGAGACGGCAGTCGCTGGACCGCCGGCTTCCAGCGGTCTTGTTAACGCGCGAAGATCACCAGCCCGACCACGATGCCCAAGGCGATGCGATACCACGCGAACACGCGGTAAGTGTGATTCGCCACGAAGCGCAGGACGGCGCGCACCACCAGCAGCGCGCTGAGGAACGCGGCGATGAAACCCACCGCGATCCCCACGACATCGTGCTGGCTGAGCACGCTCATGTTGCGGTAGGAGTCGTACACAGAGGCACCCAGCATCGTCGGCATGGCCAGGAAGAATGAAAATTCCGTGGCCGTCTTGCGCTGGATGCCCGCGATCATGCCGCCGATGATGGTGGAACCGGAACGCGATACGCCCGGCACCATGGCCAGGCATTGCGCCACGCCCACGCCCAACGCCTGTTTCCAGGAGATTTCTTCCAGCCTGTGCGCGGTGGCGTGCGTTTCCGACGCGCTGTCGTCACCGCCCGCGCCGGCGCTGGCGCCCCGGGTACGATGCGTGTGGCGTTCCACGTACAGCATGATCAGTCCACCCAGCACCAGGGTGACCGCCACGACGCCCGGGTGATAGAACAGGTTCTTGATGGCGCGGATAAAGATGGCGCCGATCACGGCCGCGGGCAGGAAGGCTACCAGCAGATTGCGCGTGAACATCATTTCAGTGCGCACGCCGGTCAGGGTGCCACGGATCAACTGCCACAGGCGGGCACGGAAGATCCACATCACGGCCAGGATGGAGCCGAACTGGATCACCACTTCGAACACCTTGGCCGAGCTCGATTGGAAATTGATCCAATCGCCGACCAGGATGAGGTGGCCGGTGCTCGACACGGGGATGAATTCGGTCAGGCCCTCGATGATTCCCAGGAAAAATGCTTTGATCAGATACAGGGTGTAGTCGGTCACGGTATGCAGCTCGGCAGGTCAGGAAGAGGCGCTTTCGTCGGCGGGCGAAAACTCCAGGGGCAGGCGCTGCACGCCGACGGAGGCTATACGGCGTCCGTCCAGCTGCAGCACCTCGAAGCGGTAACGCATGTGGGGCGCCACGAATTCGCAGCCGTCGCCGGGCCGCGGCAGATGGCCGAAGCGCGACAGCAGATAGCCGGCCAACGTCGCGTAGTCGTTCGCGTCGTCGACCAGGCCGTCGATTTCCAGCACCTGCTCAACATGCCGCAGATCGGCGGCGCCGTCGATCTTCCACTTGCCTTCGCCCTCATGGACGATGTCGGGCAGTTCGTCCTCGTCGGGGAACTCGCCGGCGATGGCCTCGAATACGTCCATGGGCGTGACCAGGCCTTCGATGGCGCCGAATTCGTCGGCCACCAGCACGAGCTGGCCGCGCGCGCGCTTGAGCGTATCCATCAGCCGCAGAATGCCGATGGATTCATGCACGATAAGCGGCTCGCGCAGACGGTCGCGGCGGATGTGGCCTTCGGTGATCAGGTCGGCGACCATTTCCTTGGCGCGGCCTATGCCCAGGACTTCGTCCAGGCTGCCGCGGCAAATCGGGAAGAATGTGTGCGGAGCGGCCTCGATCTGGGCGCGTATGGTCTGCGCATCATCGTCGATGTCGATCCAGGAAATATCGGTGCGCGGCGTCATGATGGAATTGATCGAACGCTCGGCCAGCGTCAGCACACCGCTGACCATGTTGCGTTCTTCCACTCCGAATGCGGGCATTTCCTGGTCTGAGTCCGATTCCGCGGCTTCGGGTTCGTCCATGACCGGCTGGGGCGGGCGCTTGCCCAGCATGCGCAGCACGCCTTCGGCGGTGCGTTCCCGCATGGGACGCCGGGCGTCAAGCTTGAGCAGATTGCGCCGCGCTACCTGATTCAGGGCCTCGATCAGCACCGAGAAACCGATGGCGGCGTACAGGTAACCCTTGGGTACCTTGAAGCCGAATGCTTCGGCAACCAACGAAAAACCGATCATCAGCAGGAAGCCCAGGCACAGCACCACGACCGTGGGATGCGCGTTGACGAAGCGCGTCAGCGGCTTGGATGCCACCAGCATGATGCCGATCGCGATGACCACCGCGATCATCATGATCGCCAGATGGTCCACCATGCCGACGGCCGTGATCACGGAATCCAGCGAAAACACGGCGTCCAGCACGACGATCTGCGTGACGATGACCCAGAAGCTGGCGTAGACGCGCGGCCCATAACTGGCCTGCATGCTGCCTTCAAGGCGTTCGTGCAACTCCACGGTGCCCTTGAACAACAGGAAGAAACCGCCTGCCATCAGGATCAGGTCGCGTGCCGAAGGATGCAGCGGGCCGGCGAAGAACAATGGCTCGGTCAGCGTGACCAGCCAGGACATGACGGAGAGCAGTATCAGGCGCATGACCAGCGCCAGTGACAGGCCGAGTATCCGCGCGCGGTCCCTTTGCGCGGGAGGCAGCTTGTCCGCCAGGATGGCGATGAAAATAAGGTTGTCGATCCCGAGGACGATTTCGAGGATGACTAGGGTAAGCAGGCCGACCCAGGCAGCGGGGTCCAGCAGCCACTCCATTGGCAACTCCAGCAGTAACGGACCGGTAATCGTACTCGGAAATCTGGCTACATGCCGGTCACGGAAAGGTTGAAAAACTCGTGCGCACGCCGTAGGCCGTGCGGTGCAGAAATGGCCCGCGTCTTAGTCCGTGCAGACGATGGTGCGATCATCGAGCCG
The DNA here is from genome assembly GCA_035493915.1 of Bordetella sp. Lineage (GTDB taxonomy): Bacteria > Pseudomonadota > Gammaproteobacteria > Burkholderiales > Burkholderiaceae_B > Bordetella_C. Next base: position 2,599 of record DATJHN010000350.1, on the reverse strand, counting down.
GCGTTGAAATATGGGTACAGACCCGATCGGCCCCCTGCCCGAGCGCCCGCGGCCCCTCTCCCCCGGCCTTCCCACAAGTTGGCCCCGCGCGCGCGACGCCAGGCCCGACGGGTCTGACCTGGCCCACCCCCCGAAGCGCTGCGCGCTTCCCCCCTCAAGGGGGGCGACGCTGGCGGACCGGCGAAGCCGGCTCCGGCGGCGTCCCCGGTCGGGCTGCACCTGTCTCTAGCGGCGTTCCGGTCGGGCTAGACGCGGTTCACGCGTGTTGGGGAAAATCGGCTCAAGCGGTTGTGCCCTGCAGGATGGCGAGCATCTGGGTGAAGATCTTGGGGCTGGCCGCCAGTACGTTGCCCGATTCCAGGTAACCCTGTTCGCCGGTAAAGTCGGATACCAAACCGCCGGCTTCCATTACCAGCAGGCTGCCGGCAGCCATGTCCCAGGGCTTGAGTGCCACGCCGCAAAAACCATCGAGGCGGCCGCTGGCCACGTAGGCCAGGTCCAGAACAGTCGCGCCCATGCGCCGCAGGCCCGTGCTGCCCTGCGCCAGTTGCTTGAACTTGCCGCCGCCCTGGTCCGGACCGGCCGAGCCAGGCCAATGCGCGCCCAGCAATGCATCGTGATAGCGCGTACGGCCGGAAACACGCACGCGGCGGTCATTCAGGAAGGCGCCGCCACCGCGGCTGGCGGTGAACATTTCGTTGCGCGACGGATCGTAGATCACCGCCTGCGCCGCCACCCCGCGCTGCATCAGGGCGATCGACACGGCATAGTTGGGCAGCCCGTGGATGAAATTGGTCGTACCGTCCAGGGGATCGATGATCCAGCGGAATTCGGCGTTTTCATCGCCCTGCAGTCCGTATTCCTCACCCAGGACAGCATGGTCGGGATAGGCTGTGCGCAGCGTTTCCACGATGGACGTCTCCGCGGCCTGGTCGACTTCCGTGACATAATCCCGCGGCCCCTTTTTGGCCACATTCAGTCTTTCCAGGTCGAGGCTGGCACGGTTGATAATTGTGCCGGCACGCCGGGCCGCCTTGATGGCGATGTTGAGCATCGGGTGCATAAAATTCCGTACGATTCGCTAATGCGCTGTCGGAAGCCCGCCGGACGGCCGGTTCCGCTGCGCCAAACGTGGCATTTTAAATGACTCAGGCTTTAACACCCCAGCAAGGCTTTCCGCGGGTACGTTTCGTCATGGTCGAGCCCAGCCATCCAGGCAACGTCGGCTCCGCCGCGCGGGCCATCAAAACCATGGGATTTACCGATCTGGCGCTGGTCGCGCCGCGCCTGGAAGACGTGACGGCGCAGCCGGAAGCGGTGGCCCTGGCCAGCGGTGCCGGCGACGTGCTGGCCGCCGCCAGCGTGCACGATACGCTGGAAGCCGCGCTGGCACCGGTAACGCTGGCCTTCGCGCTGACCGCCCGGGTGCGCGATCTGGGCCCGCCACCCTGCGATATCCGCGAAGCCGCCGTGCTGGCCCGCGACCATCTGGCAACGCCCGGCACGGGTGGCGTGGCAATTGTGCTGGGCACCGAACGCGCCGGCCTGACCAATGCGCAGATCGCGGCCTGCCACCGCATCTGCCACATTCCTGCCAATCCGGAGTACAGCTCGCTGAACGTCGCGCAGGCACTGCAACTGGCGGCCTGGGAACTGCGCTACGCGCTACTTTCGGCGCAAGGCGGCAGCCTGCTGCCGACCACGACCGCGCTGGCGCCCGACCCGGGTGCCGCGCCGGCGCCGGTGGAAGCAGTGCAGGCCCTGCTGGCGCATTGGGAAGAAGCGCTGGTGGCGGTGAAATTCCTGGACCCCAAACACCCCAAGAAATTGATGCCGCGCATGCGCCATCTGTTCAGCCGCAGCGCCCTGACCCGCGATGAGGTTGATATGCTGCGCGGCGTTTGCACCGCGATGCTGAAAGCGGCTCGAAGCGGCGACGGGGAACGATAACTGAACGTCGATAAACGCGACGGGAACCAGCGGCGCGATGCCTCAACGCCAATAAACACGACGGGCAAGCGGCGCGATGCCTGAATGCCAATAAACGCGACGGGCAAGCGATCGACGACCGCTTGCCCGTCGGGCGTTACGGCATGCGGATCAATCGACGCGCGCGCCGGACGCCTTGACGACGGTCGCCCAGGTCTTGACTTCCGACTGGATGAACTCGCCGAACTGCTCCGGACTGGTTTTGGCAGGCACCGCGCCCAAGTTGTCGAAGGCGTCCTTCACCTCCTTCTTGTCCAGCGCCTTGAGCATGGCGGCGTTAAGCGTCTTGATGACCTCCGGCGGCGTGCCCTTGGGCGCGATCAGGCCGAACCACGACGACACGTCGAAGGTGGGGAAGCCCGATTCAGCCATGGTCGGCAGGTCCGGCGCGGTGGGCGAACGTTCCTTGGTCGTGACGGCCAGGGCACGCAGCTTGCCCGATTGCACATGCGGCCACGACGAGGGCATGTTGTCGAACATGAATTGCACCTGGCCGCCGATCAGGTCGGTGAGCGCCGGCGCGCTGCCCTTGTAGGGCACGTGCAGCACGTCGACGCCGGCCTCCAGCTTGAACAGTTCGCCGGCCATATGGATGGACGTGCCGCTGCCC
>DATJHN010000349.1:0-18620 GCA_035493915.1 Bordetella sp. | reverse complement strand
GCTATCTAGCAACTGACGCGGATATCATTAACTTTACAAACAGAATCCGCGCTGCTTCTCATGGTGAATCTCCCGCCTCTTATGGATGAGTCTGAGTCGCCTTTCACGGAAATTTTTGCATTGGCCTGCAATAAGACTCTCTGGGTTAAATCGACCGCGACGTTATTCAATGTAAGCGAATTTTCGTTCCAGAAAGTCGCGTTCGCCCGCGAGGGATTTATTTGCATGGCAGACTCGTCATAGGTGCATGCCACGCAAGTCTTGCCGACAAGAGGGCTGCCATTACTGGTGATTTCGCCGCCCGACATCACCACACGTGCTGTCCCCGTAACTCCCCAAAACAGGGGTGTCATATTCGAAGCCATGGGCGCTGAGTTTACTGGTGATAGTGCTTGAAGTTCCGGCTGTTGCCTTGACGATGGGAATATTGAAATGACTGGATGTCATTTCGGCATCGTTGATTTTGTTAGACCCGGTGGTTTGAACGTTGTCATTAAGGATGGGCCTGATGCCCGGCGCCAAGGCATTAATGGACTGATTGCCAGTCAGTGTCATCACCATGCCCTGGCCATATGAGCCTTGCGCCAAAAAAAATTTAGCGTCGTTTCCGCCTGACAGAGTTGCAATCGCGCTTACAACCTGCGGTGTAAAACTATTTGCCGAACGGGGCTGTGAAGCAACGCAGCTCGTATCGGGGTTGATATCACCCGTTCCCGTGATGGCGGACACCCCCATGAAGGAGCCCGGCTTGACAGATCAGCAATCGATTCCAATGGCGATATCCGAACCACTCATTGGCGAAGCCGTACTGCTGCGCGTCTTCGTCGATCCCAGCCAGGGCGAACGCGGCGGCAATCCCGTTCCTCTCGTCCTGGACGCCAGCGCGATGTCGTCTTCCGGCATGCAGGCGCTGGCGGCGGCCCACGGGCATGAGTCCGCGTTCGTGCTGCCTGCGGAAGATCCGCGCGCGCACGCGTGGCGTCTGCGCTTCTTTGTGCCCGATCATGAAATGGAGATGTGCGGCCATGCCACCGTGGGCACGCTCTGGGCCCTGCGCCAATGGGGGCGCTGGACCGCGCCCGCCGCGCGCGTGCAGACCCTGAGCGGCAGCGTGGACATCGTGTGGGACGAAGCGCGTGGATGGGCATGGGTGTCGCAGCCCGGCGTCACGATCGCACCGTTGACCGCATTTCACCTCGAAGCGATTGCCCGCGTCCTGAGGATAGCGCCGGATACTCCAGGCCTGCATGCCGTCAACGCCAGCACCAGCCGCGTCAAGACGCTGGTGCGGCTACCCGACACCGACACGCTGGATACACTCGCGCCCGATTTCAGCGCGATAGAGGCCCTGTGCGAAGCGATAGGCTCGACGGGCCTGTATCCCTATGCACTGCGCGATGGCGGTGCCTGCGCCAGACAGTTTCCCAAGGCGTCCGGCTACCCCGAAGACGCCGCCACCGGCATTGCCGCCGCCGCGTTGTGGGGCTACCTGCACGCGCAAGGCCAGGTACCGGCCGGCGGCACCTATACGGTACGGCAAGGCGTTGCAATGGGCGCGCCATCCGCGATTCATCTGCGTGCCCGCGAGGATGCGCCGGGCTGCTGGCTCAGTGGTGAGGTCCGATGGCAGCGCTGATGCTTGCAGTTGGGCGGCGCGGCTGGTCGCATTGATGGACCAATACGCGCCGGTAACAAAAGAAGATAAGCGTTATGGTGGATAACCCCGTATGCTGAGTGGAGCATTGCGCACACTGCAGTCATTAGGGAGTATCCATCATGGCCAAAGGTCAAGTCCGCGGCAATAAAGAAGCAAAAAAACCCAAACAGCCGCCCAAAGCTCCCCCCATCCCGGTATCCGGATCTGGCGCGACGTCCTCCAAGGGGGGATCACAGCCATCGGAGTCCAAGCGAAAATAGCCAGGTCCACGCCCTGGCGGGACAAAGCCCCGATCAGGCATGAGCTTTTTGGTACAGATAGGCTTGCCCAACATGCCCGCAGCCTGGCCGCGGCGCAGACAGTCACATCCAAGCCGCGCCGGGTGCCACCGCTGCGCAGGCGTCTGGACGAGAACGCCGCCGTCTTGCTGGCGGCCTATCGCGCGAGCGCGGTGGAACTTGAGTTCGGTCGCGGTGTGGAACCCGCCGCGGAGTGGCTACTTGATAACTACCATGTAGTAGAAGAGCAAGTGCGGCAGATCCGGGATGATCTGCCGCCAGGTTTCTATCGGCAATTGCCGAAGCTTTCGGCTGGCCCCTTCGCCGGCTATCCGCGCGTGCTTGGCGTGGCGTGGGCCTTCGTGGCACATACCGACAGCAACTTCGATCCGGACACGCTGCGCCGCTTCCTGTCGGCGTACCAGTCCGTGCAGGCGCTTACCATCGGCGAGCTATGGGCCGTGGCGATTACCTTGCGCATTGTGCTGGTCGAAAACCTGCGCCGCCTTGCCGATGAAATCAGCGCGGACCGCAAGGCGCGCGATAACGCCGACGAACTGGCCGACGCCTTGCTGCGATCCGGCGCGGCGCGCACGGCGCTGGACCTGGATGCCGCCACGCGCTCAAAAGAACCGCTGTCCGAAATTTTCGCGGAACAGTTGAGCAAGCGTTTGCGTGACCAGGATCCGCGGGAAATGCCAGCCCTGGCGTGGTTACGGGAACGGCTGGCCGAACAAGGCAGCTCCACCGATGCGGTGGTGGAACAGGCACAGCAGCGGCAAGGCGCGTCCAATGTCAGCGTGCGCAATGTCATCACCAGCATGCGGCTGATCTCGGATATAGATTGGGCGGACTGGTTTGAAAGCGTGAGCCTGCCCGATGAACGCCTGCGGCGGTTCAGCGCGTTTGCCGACATGGATTTCGCGACGCGCGATCTGTATCGCAAGCAAATAGAACACCTCGCGCGCGGCTCGTCGCTAACCGAAGTGCAGGTGGCGCAAGCCGCGCTGGATGCCGCGGCCACGGCCAGCACCAAAGCATGCGAAGGCGAAAGGGAGCGGGTCGGCGACCCCGGCTATTACCTGATCGCGCAAGGCCGGCCCGCGCTGGAAGCCACCATAGGCTATACGCCTCCATGGCGGCTGCGCCTGGACCGGATCGCCATTCGCAGCGGAAACGCCGGCTATATAGGCGCGATCATCGTCACCACGGTCGGCCTTGCCGGCCTGGCGCTGTGGGTACTTTGGTCGTCCGGTATGCCCGAAGTCTGGCTGGGCCTGTTCCTGCTCCTGGCGCTTTTCCCTCTTAGCGAACTGGTCACCGCCCTTCTGAACCGGATCATTACGTGGAAATTGGGCGCAACGTTGTTGCCTGCCATGGACCTCACGCGCAACGTCCCGGAAGAATGCAGGACGCTGGTGGCGGTTCCCACGTTGTTGACGAACGAAGCAGAAATGCTGGCTCATATCGAGCAACTGGAAGTGCTTTATCTATCTGGATCCGGCGGCGATCTGATTTACGCGCTGCTTGCCGATGGACCGGACGCGGATACCGAAACCACGCCGGCAGACGCACCGATATTGGCCGCGGGCGCCGCCGCCATTGCCCAGCTCAATCTTCAATACGGCCCTGCCCCTGGCGGCAGCCGTTTCCTGCTGCTGAACCGGCGCAGGCTGCTCAACCAGGCCGAAGGCCGTTGGATGGGCTGGGAACGCAAGCGCGGAAAACTGCACGAGTTGAATCGGCTGCTGCGCGGCGCGGACGATACCAGCTATACCCCCATCCCGGGCCTGAGCCAGCAATTGCCGGTCAACGTGCGTTATGTGCTCACCCTGGACGCCGATACGCGCCTGCCCAGGGACGCGGCCCAGAAACTCATCGGAAAAATGGCGCATCCGCTGAATCGGCCGCGATTCGATGCCGCCAAACAACGGATCGTCGAGGGGCACGCCATCCTGCAACCCAGGGTCACGCCATCCTTGCCGCCCCATCGCGCCGGCTCTGCCTACCAGCGCCTGTTCTCCAGCCCAGCCGGCCTGGACCCCTATGCCGCGGCCATCTCCGATGTCTACCAGGACTTGTTCGGTGAAGGGTCCTACACCGGCAAGGGTATCTACGATATCGATGCCTTCGAGGCGGCGTTGGCCGGTCGGGTGCCCGACAACGCCATGCTGAGCCATGACTTGTTCGAGGGCATATTCGCGCGGGCCGGACTGGCTTCGGACATAGAGGTGATCGAAGAATTTCCGGCCCGCTATGACGTGGCGTCAAGGCGTACCCATCGCTGGACGCGCGGCGACTGGCAACTGCTGCCCTGGCTGTTCGGACGCCACGCGGGCAATAGCGCCCTGCCGTCCGTGGGACGCGGCAAGATGCTGGACAACCTGCGCCGTTCGGTACTGCCGCCCGCCGGCTTCCTGGCGCTTGGCGCGGCCTGGATGCTGCCCCTGCCCGCCGCGGCGCTCGCCACACTGCTTATCGTTTTGTGCCACGCGATTCCCGCCGTGCTGCCATCCTTCAGCTTTGTCGTATCGCGGCGCGACGGTGTACTGCTGCGCAATCGTACGATGCTGTTCGGCCAGGACCTGTCCCTCGCGGCCGAACAAGTCCTGGCATCCTTCATCTTCCTGGCCGATAGTGCGTGGAAGATGACGGATGCGATCGTCCGCACCCTGTTCCGTCTGGCGATCACCCGCCGCCATCTTCTGGAATGGACGACAGCCGCGCAGTCGGCCGGCACCGCCCGGCTGGACGTGGCGGGTGTATATCGCATGATGTGGCAGAGCGTCTGCCTTGCCTTGGCCATGGCGATCGGCGTGCTGCTGGTCCAGCCGGCATCCTGGCCGCTGGTGGCGCCGTTCACGTTGCTGTGGCTGGCCGCGCCGACATACGCATGGTGGATCAGCCGGCCGCGCGCGGTGGCCGCCCAATTACGCGTATCGGCATCGACCGCGCTGTCGTTGCGGCGCACGGCCCGCCGCACCTGGCGTTTCTTCGAAACCTTCGTGACGGCGGACGACCATATGCTGCCGCCCGACAACTTTCAGGAAACGCCCAAGCCCGTGCTGGCCCGGCGCACCTCGCCGACGAACATGGGACTGTATCTACTGTCCATCGTCGCGGCGCGCGACTTTGGCTGGACGGGCACGCACCGGGCGGTCAAACGCCTGGAAGACACGCTTTCCTCCATGGGCAAGCTGGAACGGCACAACGGCCATTTCTTCAACTGGTACGCCACCGATGATCTGCGCGCGCTCGCGCCCGCCTATGTGTCGTCGGTCGACAGCGGCAATCTCGCCGGCCATTTGATTACCGTTGCCAACACCTGCGAAGAATGGGCGCACGCGTACCTCAACGCGGATACACGCGCCGGGCTGCTCGATAACCTGGCATTGGCGCGCGATGCCCTGTCCGAGATGATCTCGCCCGGCAATGAGCGTGTCCGGCAGCTTGCCGCCTGGCTCGAGGAAATGGATACGCTGCTGCAAGGCCACCAGGACATGGCATCCCTGCTGCCGGCGCTGGGGCGGCTCGCCACGAAGTCCGCCAGATCGGCTCGCGCCCTGATGCCCGCGGACGCGGACAGGTATAGCGTGGACCTGGCGTTCTGGACGGATGCGCTAGCGAACGCGGCGCAGGAATATGCCGAGGATGCGGAAGCAGCCGCCCGGTCCACGAATGAACTCCAGGCCCGCCTGCGCGCCGTGGCGGATACGTCGCGCGAGATGGCCCTGGCGATGGACTTTGCGTTTCTCCTGGACCCCGAGCGCAAGCTGCTTTCGATCGGTTATTCCGTGGCCGACAATCGCCGCGATACCTCTTGCTACGACCTGCTGGCCTCGGAAGCGCGCCTGGCCAGCCTGTTTGCCATTGCGAAGGGGGATGTACCCTCGCGGCATTGGCTGCGCCTGGGCCGCACGTCCACGCCGATCGGCAGCGGGTCCGCGCTGATCTCGTGGTCGGGCTCGATGTTCGAGTACCTGATGCCTTCCCTGATCATGCGCACGCCGATAGGCAGCCTGCTGGAGCAGACCAACCGCATGGTCGTGCAGCGGCAGCAGCACTATGCGTCCGGATTGGGCCTTCCATGGGGAATTTCCGAATCCGCCTACAACGCGCGCGATATGGCGTTCACTTACCAGTACCTCAACTTTGGTGTTCCCGGCCTGGGGCTGAAGCGGGGCCTTTCCGAAGATCGGGTCGTGGCGCCGTACGCCACCGGCCTGGCGGCCATGGTCGATCCCGAAGGCGCGCGCGAGAATTTCCGCCACCTGGCGCGGCTGGGAGCGTTGGGCCGCTATGGCTTTCATGAAGCCCTGGATTTCACGCCATCCCGATTGCGCGAGGATGAAGCGGTAGCCATAGTGCGCAGCTTCATGGCGCATCATCAAGGCATGACGATCGTCGCGATCGCCAATGCCTTGATGGATGGACGAATGTGCGAACGCTTCCATCGCGAACCCATGATCCAGGCCTGCGGACCGCTGCTTCAGGAGCGCGTGCCACGCGATACGGCCGTGGCCCATCCGCGTGCCGAGGAAGTCAAGGCATCGGCGGCTCCAGCCGATGGAGAAACGGCCTCCGTGCGCCGCTTCGAGCGCCTGCCCGCCGGTCCCCCTCACACCCATTTGCTGTCGAACGGACGCTATACGGTCATGCTTACCACCGCCGGCGGCGGGTATAGCCGGTGGCGCGAAATCGCCATCACGCGCTGGCACGGGGATGCGACCCGGGACGACTCGGGTTCCTATCTGTTCCTGCGCGATATGCACCGCGGCAACACGTGGTCGGCCGCCCCGGAACCGACCTGGACGGACCTGGAGCAGATCAGGATCGGCTTTTCCGAAGACCGGGTGGATTTCATGCGCCGCGACGGCTCGCTCACAACCACCACCCAGGTTCTGGTGTCGGGTGAAGACGATGGCGAGGTGCGTCGCGTATCGCTGGTGAACAGTGGTCGCCGGTCGCGCGAGATCGAGCTGACGACATACGCCGAACTGGCGCTGGCCACTCCGGCCGCCGATCGCGCCCATCCCGCGTTTTCCAAGCTGTTCGTGGTAACCGAATTCCTTCCTGACTTCGGCGCCTTGATTGCCACTCGACGCCCCCGGTCCCCGGAGGAACCCAGGGTGTGGGCCGCGCACTTCGCCGTGATAGAAGGCGACGTGATCGCGCCGGTGCAGTATGAAACCGATCGGGCGCGCCTTGCCGATCGCGGAACCGGCGGGGGGCTGTCCGGCCGCATCGCGCAGGGACGGCCACTATCCAACACCACCGGCACCGTGCTCGACCCCGTGTTCTCGCTGAGGCACAGCGTGCGCATCGCGCCAGGCCACGTTGCCCGGTTGTCGTTCTGGACGCTGGTCGCGGACACCCGCGAAGCGCTGCTGGACCTGGTGGACAAGCATCATGACCGCAGTGCTTTCGAGCGGGCCGAAACCCTGGCCTGGACCCAGGCGCAAGTCCAGCTGCGCCACCTGGGGATGCACGCCGACGAAGCGGCCGCCTTCCAGCGCCTGGCCGCGCCGCTGATGTATCCGGATTCGAGATTCCGGCCGCCATCGGCGGTCATCGCGCGTGGTGCCGGCAGCCAATCCGGACTTTGGCCGTATGGCATATCCGGCGATCTGCCGACGGTGCTGCTGCGAATCGACGATGTGCAGGACATGGCCCTGGTAAGGCAGATGCTGCGCGCGCACGAGTATTGGCGGATGAAACGGTTGCCGGTGGATCTGGTCATCCTGAATGAGCGTGCATCCTCGTACACGCAGGAACTGCAGAACGCCATCGATACGGCCGTGCGCAGCAGCCAGGGCCGGCCCGGCTTCGGCGTGGATGAGCTGGCCGCAGGTTCGGTTTACACCTTGCGCGCGGATCTCATGACCGTGCAGGGCCGGGACCTGGTGCAGGCGATGGCCCGTATCGTGCTGCTCGCGGTCCATGGAACGGTCGCCGACCAACTGGCCCGTATCGTCGATGCCACGCCTCGGGTGTATGCGAAATCCCACCCGGCACCCGGGCCCTTGATGACCGGGCTGCCCGATATGCCGGCGCGGACCGACCTGGAATTCTTCAACGGCCTGGGCGGCTTCGACGCGGACGGCAGGGAATACGTCGTCACCCTGCACAGCGGCCTGGACACGCCGGCGCCATGGATCAATGTCATCGCCAATCCGCATTTCGGCTTCCAGGTTTCCGCGGAAGGCAGTGGCTACACATGGTCCAAGAACAGCAAGGACAATCAGCTGACGCCATGGTCGAATGACCCGGTGATGGATCCATCCGGCGAGGCGTTTTATCTTCGCGATGAAGCCAACGGCGATCTCTGGAGCCCCACGCCATTACCCATACGCCACCAGACCGGCTACGTGGCGCGCCATGGCTTCGGCTACAGCCGCTTCGAACACGAACATGACGGCATAGCCAGCGAACTGCTGCAGTACGTGCCGCTGCAGGACCCGATCAAGATATCCCGCCTGACGCTCGTCAACCGTTCGGACCAGCAGCGGCAACTGTCGGTCACCGCCTATGCGGAGTGGACGCTGGGGACCGCGCGGAGCATTTCGGCACCGTTCGTGATCACCCACATGGATGAAGCCACGGGCGCCATGTTCGCGGCCAATCCGTGGAGCCTGGATTTTGGGCAGCGCATCGCCTTTGCAGACCTGTCTGGACGGCAGACCACCTGGACAGCCGACCGGCGCGAGTTCCTGGGCGACAACGGCGAACCGGCCATGCCTTCCGCACTCGCGGGAGACGACATATTGTCGGGCCGCTGCGGCGCGGCACTGGACCCCTGCGCCGCACTGCAATGCGTGGTCGACTTGCAGCCGGGCGAGTCGGTCGAAGTCGTCTTCTTCCTTGGCCAATGCGACTCGGCCGACCAGGCGCGGGCACTGCTGGCACGCTATCGCCAGCTGGAACTCGACGACGTGCTCGAGCAGGTCAAGGCGCATTGGCATGCGCGGCTGGATGTCGTCCAGGTCAGGACGCCTGATCGCGCCACGGACGTTCTATTGAACGGCTGGCTGCTTTACCAGACGATCGCATGCCGGCTTTGGGCTCGCTCGGCGTTCTACCAATCCAGCGGCGCATATGGATTCCGGGACCAGTTGCAGGACAGCATGGCGCTGATGCTCGCCATGCCCGATGCGGCGCGCGAGCAACTGCTGCGCGCCGCATCCCGGCAGTTTGTCGAAGGCGATGTTCAGCATTGGTGGTTGCCGCAATCGGGCCAAGGCGTACGCACACGCATTTCGGATGACCGGGTATGGCTGGCCTACGCGGCGGCCAATTACGTGCTGAGCCGTGGCGACGAGACGGTGCTGGACGAACAGGTGGCATTCCTGCATGGCCCCGCGCTGAATGAAGAAGAACATGACGCCTTCTTCCAACCCACGTTGGCGGAAGAATCAGCGTCGCTGTTCGAGCATTGCGCACGGGGCCTGGACCAGTGCATGGCGCTCACCGGGGCGCATGGCCTGCCGCTGATCGGCACCGGCGATTGGAACGACGGCATGAGCCGGGTGGGACAGGCGGGCCGCGGCGAGAGCGTATGGCTGGGTTGGCTGTTGCTGCGTACAGTAGATATGTTCGAACCGATGGCCCGCGTTCGCGATCCGGTACGCGCGGCGAACTGGCGGGCGCATGCGGACCGCTTGCGCGCGGCGATCGAAACCCATGCCTGGGACGGCGAATGGTATCGGCGCGCGACCTTCGACGATGGAAGCTGGCTCGGATCCGCGAATAGCGAGGAATGCAAGATCGATTCCATAGCCCAGTCATGGGCGGTACTGTCCGGGTCCGCACGGCCGGAGCGCGCCGCCATGGCCATGGCCAGCCTTGATAAACACCTGGTCCGGCATCAAGACGGCATGGCCTTGCTGTTCACCCCGCCCTTCGATCATATCGATCACGATCCCGGCTACATCAAGGGATACCCGCCGGGACTGCGCGAGAACGGCGGTCAATATACCCATGCCGCGCTGTGGGCGGTCCTGGCCTACGCAAGGATGGGAAATGGCGACAAGGCGATGGAGCTGTTCTCGATGCTCAATCCGGTGAATCACGCACGCAGCCTCGCCGATGTGCAGCGCTACAAGGTGGAACCCTATGTGGTGGCGGCGGACGTGTACTCCGTGGCTCCGCATGTCGGCCGCGGAGGATGGACCTGGTACACCGGATCCGCGGGTTGGATGTACCGGGCAGGCGTCGAAGGCATTCTGGGCATACGGCGGGCGGGCAGTGTCGTGACGGTGAAACCCTGCATTCCAATGTCCTGGCCGGGATTCGACGTGACCCTGGCGATTGACGGGAGCCACTACGAAATACGCGTGGATAACGTTTCGGGCCGAGGCCGCGGAGTGTCCGCCGCTTACATGGATGGTGTTGCCCTGGCGTGCGAAGCCGGGGAAGTATCGCTGCCATTGGATGGCCGGCGGCATGGCGTGGTGATCACGCTATAGCCTGGATGCTTCATGTTCTGATTCTTTTAAGGAGTTCATCCATGTCACATCAACCATTTTTCGATCACGGTACGTCCTCCGTGCGTTTCTGGGTCGAGATCGACTCCAACTGGGTCGCCGCCAGCATACGCAGGGAGGTTCTGCACTACTTCTACCGCTCCGATGCCCATGGCGAAGATCCCATGGATACCTACCGAAGCCATAGCCAGGACATCGAAGAAGCTGTCCGACGGCGCGTGGCGCAAGGCGCCCGGGAACCCGTGATAATCAGGGAACCCGATCTTCCTGTCCTCTAGGGCCTGTCAACCCTGGAAGGAGCCACGCCTGCGCACGCAAACGCCTAATCCAGCTTGATATGGTTGGTTTTGATCAGATCCGACCAGCGGCGCGTTTCGTTTTCGATCAGCGCCTTGAACTCCGCCGACGTGCTGCCTATCGTATCCAGGCCCAGCTTCGCCAACTGTTCCTTGACCTGCGGGTCATGCAGGGTTTGGTTGATGGCGGCCTGCAGTTTGGCGATCACGTCGGGCGGCGTGCCGGCGGGCGCGAAAAAGCCGTTCCATTGCAGGACGCTGAAGTCCTTGTAGCCGAACTCTTCGACCGTCGGCACCTCGGGTAGCGCCTCCATCCGGTGGCTATCGGTAATGGCAAGCGCGCGCAGCTTGCCGCTGCGGATCGATCCGACCGACGATGCCGCATTGGCGAAGAAAGTATCGACACGCCCGGCGATAACGTCGATCACGGCCGGACCGCCGCCCTTGTAGGGGATATGCGTGATGTCGATCGCCGCATCCTTTTTGAGCAGCTCGCCGATCAGCTGCGCCAGGCTGCCCGGCCCGTACGAGGCGAAGGTCAATCGACCCGGATGCTGTTTCGCGGCATCGATGAACTCAGGGAAGGTCTTGTATGGCGAATTCGCCGCGACCACCATCACGTTGGGCACCGCGACTGCTTCGGAGATGGGCACGAAATCGCGATTCACATCGAACGTCATCTTGCGCAGCAGCGGATTGATCGCGAAGGATGTGGCGTCGTACAACAGCGTGTAGCCGTCCTTCGGTGCGCGCGCCACTTCCTCTTCGCCTATCGCCCCGGAAGCGCCGTCGGCGTTCTTGATCACGATGTTGCCACCCAGCGCCTTGCTCAGCGCGGGCACGATGATCCGTGCCGCATTGTCGGCGCCGCCGCCGGGCGAGAACGGCACGATCAGGCGTATCGGTTTGTCGGGATAGGCGGCTTGCGCGGGCGCGCTCCAGCCGATGGCCGCGCACGATAGCAATACCGCGGCGCCCAGTGCGGATGAGGCCGAGCGCAGCAGGACGCCGGCGGACGCCGGGAATGGTGGTCGGGCAAACATGGTTCTGTCTCCTCTTATAGCGGCGCGGTGCGGCCGCTTTTTGGCCACTGTGGCGGCCAGTTTTCCGATGGCGCCTATTGTCGGTAAAAGCAGCGCCTTGGTGTCAAGAAACCCATAGCATAAGAAGCTAAATAATCTATCGTATCGCCGCCATCGGCACGATATGCAAGCTGTTTGTCAGAATGGCGCCGAGCTGGCCGCCCTGATAATTTATCTATCGTTTAAAGACAGAAGTCCATGGTGATGCCGCCCATCGCGACTTCTACACTGTTGCCCGACGCGCATGCCCCATGGTGGGCTCGTGAAAACGTCCGCGTGCCGGGCGCCCATGCGAACAAGACAAGACCACTGATCGGAGACTTTTCCATGACCATCACACTGGCCGAGCGACTGGCCGACTACGCCGCCTCGTTGAACTACGAGGACCTGCCGCCGGAAACGATCGAAGCCGTCAAGCGGCAGTTCGTCGACGCCATCGGCTGCGGCCTGTCGGCGATCCACCAGACGCCGATCCGCACGGCGCGCAAACTGGCCCTGTCCTGCGGCAAGGGCAACGCCACCGTACTCGGCACGCACGCCACCACCAGTCCCGAAATGGCCGCTTTCGTGAATGGGGCGGCGGTCCGGCACTACGACTACAACGACATCTACGCGGCCAAGGAAATCACGCACCCCAGCGACAATGTCCCTGGCTGCCTGGCGGTGGCGCAGGCCCAGGGCGCCAACGGCCGCGACCTGATCCTGTCCATTGCACTGGTCTACGAACTGGTCTGCCGATTCGCCGACGCGGCCGAGATCGCCTCGCGCGGCTGGGACCATAGCTGCTACAGCCTGCCGTCGATGGCGCTGGCCGCCGGCAAGTTGATGAAGCTTGCGCCGCGGCAGATGACCGAGGCGCTGAATATTGCGCTGGGCGGCCACCTGGCATCGAATCAGATCCGCGTACAGGCGCTATCGAACTGGAAGGGCCTGGCCGACGGCAACGCCGCGCGCAACGCGGTATTCGCAACCCTGCTGGCGGCCGACGGCATGACCGGCCCCTCGCCCATCTTTGAAGGCAAGCTCGGCTTTTTCAAATGCATTGCCGGCGGACCGTTCGACATGGACATCGATCGCTTCGGCGGCCGTGGCGGCCACCCCTTCCGGGTCCACGATTGCACGGTCAAGATGTATCCGGCGCTGGGCATGGCGCAGACGGCCGTACCCGCGGCGCTGGACGTGGCCAGGCAGGTTGGCGATGTGAGCCGTATCCGCGCCGTGCAAATCCATACCACCGCCGCGGGCCACATGACCGCCGGCAGCGATCCGCAGAAATGGGCCCCGCCGAACAGCGAGACCGCCGACCACAGCCTGCCTTACATCGTCGCGCGCGCGATGTTCGATGGCGACATCGATCACCAAAGCTACGACGACGCGGCGCTGTTCGATCCGAAGCTGCTCGCGTTTTTGAAGAACGTTACGGTCGAGGCGGACCCCGCCCTGACCGCGCTATACCCCAAGTTCTACCCGACCCGCGTAACGGCGGTATGCGACGACGGCAGCACCTTCAGCAAGCAGGTGAACGACACCGCCGGCTTTCCGTCCACACCCATGCAGCGCCCCGAATACGAACAGAAGTTCCGCAAGAACATGCGGGGCATCATGGAAGAGGCGCAGACCGCCGCCCTGCTGGACCAGCTTTGGCACGTCGACGAATGCCACGATCTATCGGCGCTTTGCGCCGCGATGGCGGTGATCGATCAGGCTTGAATCGGCGGGACGGCGAGCGGTTGATCGCCCAGGACCTTCCTAACAGCGCGCTGACGCCGTAGCCGCGGGCGTCACGCGCTGGCCCGCCGGCCGTGCTCATCCGGGCGAGGCAAATGTAATCCAAGTAGACGGCCTTTTCTAGAAAAAGTATTCTACGCGGCAATTTTGTTCTCGCCGCCCACCTTTTTTGCCGTGACCAGCACTTCCCCATCCGCCAAGCCCACCGCCGCCGACCTGCATGTGTTGCGCGCGTTGTGGACACTCGGGCCCGCGACCGTAAAACAGGCGCATCAGGCCATGCAGGCGGAACGGCCGGATATCACGTATGCCACCGCGCTGCGTCAAATGCAGATCATGCACGCCAAGGGTTTGCTCAAACGCGACGAAAGCGAGCGTTCGCACGTCTATGCACCGGCGCAGGCCCAGAATACGCTGCAAAGCAAACTGGTGAAGGACTTGATCCAGAAAGTCTTTGACGGTTCGGGCAAGGCCCTGGTGCTTGCCGCCCTGCGCGGACACGTGACGCGGGAAGAGCGCGCCGAGATCGAACAATATCTGCAAGGGGAAAGACCATGAACGAGTGTTTCCACGTTCTCGTCTCCTCACCCGCCAACACCGTGATGACGCCGTTCGACGCGTGGGGCGCAGCCCCCGCACGCGAGATTGGCCATCCATGCCGCCTTTTCATTACCCATGTCTGATTTCTTCTTTTCATTGCGCCCCCTGGCGCGCCGCCTCTCGGCCGGCTTGATACTGCGCACAGCCGCCGCGGCATTCCTGGCGCTACCCCTGGCGGCCCACGCGGCCACATCCGACTCGTCGCAAGACACAAAAAAAACAAGCGCCAAAAAGCCCGCCGCCAAACCGGCAGCCGCCAAAAAGCACACCAGCAAGATCATCTACCGCTCGCGTACGCGGGCAACTACCGCTACCCAGCACCGCGCGGCCACGCACGCCGCGGTGGCGTCGCACGCCGCGCTGGAACTGGAGCCCTACACCCGACCCTTTGCGCCGGATGGCAGCACGCTGCGTTCCGAGGTGGCCTATATGGTCGACGAGAACACCGGTTTGCCGCTCGTCGACAAGGATGCCGATGCGGTCGTGCCCATTGCATCGATCACCAAGCTGATGATGGCGATGGTGGTCCTGGATTCCGGCGCATCCCTGGCGGAATCGATCCAGGTCACGGATGACGACAAGGACTATGAGAAACACACCGGATCGCGCCTGCGGGTAGGATCGGTGCTGTCGCGCGAAGACATGTTGCACATTGCCCTGATGGCGTCTGAAAACCGCGCGGCCGCGGCGCTGTCGCGCTATTACCCAGGCGGCCGGCCGGCCTTCATCGCGGCGATGAACCAGAAGGCCCAGGCGCTGGGCATGACAAATACGCATTTCGAGAATCCGGCGGGGCTGTCCAAGTACAACGTATCGACCGCGCGCGACCTGGTAAAGATGGTTCAAGCTGCCGCCCACTACCCCTTGATACGCCTGTATTCCACCGACCAGGCCTATACGGTCAATACGGGCAAGGGCGTGCTGGATTATCACAGCACCAATATCCTGCTGGGCAAGCCCGACTGGGACATCGGCCTGCAGAAAACCGGCTTTATCAACGAATCGGGCATTTGCCTGGTGATGCAGGCAACCATCGAGGACCGGCCAGTCGTCATGGTGCTGCTGCATTCGGTACGCCGGCATTCCGACTTCATGGATGCGGAACACCTGCGCACCGCGATGATAAATAACGCATTTCCGATCGCAGGCACGCAGCGCAATTATGCGAACGCGGACGCGCATCCGATGTAATGGACGGCGATCTTATCGTCGGCGCGGACGGATTGGCGCGCCCACCCTGGGCCGCCGTGGATCCCTTGCTGCAGGCCTACTACGACACCGAATGGGGCATGCCGGTGCGCGACGAGCACGGCATGTTCGAACGCCTGGTCCTGGAAGGTTTCCAGTCCGGCTTGTCGTGGGCAACGATCCTGCGCAAACGGGAGGCCTTTCGCACCGCCTTCCATCGTTTCGACCCGGACAAGGTAGCGGCCTACACCGACGCCGACCTGGAGCGCCTGCTGGCCGACGCCGGCATCGTGCGCAACCGGGCGAAGATACTGGCGACCATCAACAACGCCGCCGCCACCATCAAGCTGCGGGACGACGGCGGGCTGGTGGATTTCATCTGGTCTTTCCAACCCGATACCACGCCGATGCCGCGCACCCTGGCGGAAATCCCCACGACATCGGAAGCCTCCATCGCCTTGAGCAAAGCCTTGCGCGAACGCGGCTTCGCCTTCGTCGGACCGACCACCATGCACGCGCTGATGGAGGCCACCGGCATTATCGATACGCATCTGATGGGTAGCCACCGCCGCGGCAGTTCCGGCGTCTGGCCACGAGCGTAAGCGGGCGACGCCGTACTTTCAGGATAGGGGCACCGCCTCTCGAGACGACGTCGCTGTGGCGGCGTCCAAAGCGAAGAGTAAAGATCTCTTCGCAAGGAACTCGCCAAGCGTTTGGCGGCAGAAGACTCCTTCCTGACCCGGGTGCTCGCGCAACCCAAAATCTGGGTCATCGGAGGAGAGAGCGACCTTGATTTTCGAGAACCTGTGCGGCCCGGGAAAACCCCTGAAATCTGAGCCCGTGGACGCAAAAGAATTCGCAGGGCTGAAGCGATCCGGCCTTGCAAGGCTCCGGGACGCGCTGAATTCATCCCTTTCGTTGGAAAGCAGATTGATCTCGCTTATAACGCTGCTCATGCCTTGTGTCTGGCCGCGTTGCGACGCAAGGGTTATCGCTCCAGCAATCGCTACATCGTGTTCCAGCTCTTGCCGGACACATTGGGCTTAGGCCCGGAAGTCTGGCGCGTGCTTTCCAAGTGCCACGACATTCGCAACCTGGGCGAATACGAAGGTGACTTGAATATCGATAAGCGGATCGTTGTTGATCTAATCAGCGCGTGCGAGGTCGTAGCCGACAAGATAAACGGCAACGTCCCGAGTTAATCAGATGCCACCCGGCGTCGTGGCCGCGATCAGGTCCCGACGCGCAGCGGGCCGTTCAGCTTGCGCAATGTCGCCAGTACGCTTTGGGCGGTAATACGTCCCGTCTTGGGGTTTTCCGACGGGATGTTCTGGATTTCCATCGCGAATGTCGCGGAGTCGGAATCGACTTCCACGCGGTGGGTGTTGCGTTCCAGCTTGGGGTCCGCCCAGATTTCCAATGTGGTCTTGTCCGGGCCGATGCCGGCCAGCGATACGCTGACTGCAACGTTCAGGTTGGCCGGGAAGCCGATGGCGGCCTCGCGCGGCGAGCCGCGGAAAATCAGCGTGGGTTCGGTGATACCGGAGATATCGATACCGTTGGCGGCCAGATAGGGCGCGCCCAGCAGGCCGCGTACGGGCTTGCGGGTAATCATGGTCACGGAATGGATTTCGCCTTCGGCCGCGGCGGTCAGCGCATCCAGGCCCAGGATGGCGCCTGACGGAATCAGTATTTGCCCACCGCCGTTGCGCGCCGCTTCGATCAGTTCCGGATGGGACAGCAAGGCGCCGGAACTGAGCACCACGGCCTTCTTGCCGGCCCGCAGCATGGGGCCGATGGCTTGCGCGATGACCGCCGCCGGCACGCATTCAACGACCACGTCGCACAGCGGTTCCAGCCCGTCCAGCGTAGTGACCACCGGCGCTTTACCCTGCCAGGAAAGGCCAGCATACCGGGATGGATCGCGCACCGCGATGGCCGCCAGGGTCACGCCGGGCAGCACACCTGCGTCCAGGGATCGGGCTACCGATTGCCCGATGGCGCCGAAACCTGCGATACCGATACGAATTCCGCTCATGAACATCCTTGTCCGGAAGCGGCGCCATTGCAATCGTTCGCGCGCGCCGCATCCCCGTTACCGTGGTCGGGATCCTCTACCTGTACGGTCACGTGGGAGATGTTGAAGCGTTCCGCAACCCGCCGCCGCACCGCGTCAACGACGTCGCGCGCGGCGACGCCTTCGACAGGAACGACATGCAGGGTCAGCATATGCTGCTCCGCGGTAATCGACCAGGCATGGATATGGTGCGCCACGCGCACCACGGCGACATTTTCCTCCAGATCGGCCTTGACCGTATCCGGCTCGAGCCCCGGCGGCGTCCCTTCCAGCAGGATATGGCCGGTAGACCGTACCAGTTGCCAGGCGCTTTTCAATACGATCAGGGCCACGAAAATTGACAATATCGGGTCGATCGGGGTCCAGCTTGTCAGGATGATCACCACCGCCGCCACGATGGCGGCCACCGATCCCAGCAGATCGCCCAGCACGTGCAGCAGCGCGCTGCGCATATTCAGATTGGCCTGGCTGCCCCCCGTCAGGATCAGGAAAGCCACGATATTCGCAACCAGCCCGGCGATCGCCACTGCCAGCATGGTGCCGGCCATGACGTTGACCGGTTCCCAGAAGCGCTGGACGGCTTCTACCGTGATCCAGATGGCGATGGCGAACAGAGCCAGTCCGTTGATGAAGGCCGCCAGGATTTCCAGGCGCCGGTATCCGTAGGACATGCGCGGGGTCGCCGCGCGCCGGCCGACGCGCAGCGCGACCAGGCTGAAGCCCAGCGCGGCGGCGTCGCTGACCATGTGTCCCGCGTCCGCCAGCAGGGCCAATGACCCCGACACCACGCCGCCGATGACCTCGACGACCATGAATACCACGATGATGACCAGCGCCCAGGTCAGCCGGCGCTCGTCGGTGGTGCCGGCTGAATGGCTGTGGCCGGCGTGGCTTGAACCGGGATGGCCGTGGCCGCCTGGGCCGTGTCCATGCCCCTCCGGACCGTGATCATGGCCCTCATGCTGGCCCTGCGTGTCTTCGGCGTCTTGGACGTGCGGCATCGGATCCTCTCGGACGGGTCATGGTGGCGCCGAATATACCCCCCGGCGATGACCGGCACTCGTATTCCGGAGGCCGGCGCATCCTGCTTTCCCATGGTGCTGCGATGGGTGGCGTGGACGACATGCCATCCCAGGTTGCATGGCGATTGATAAATCGTCCCTTTCCGAGATGAAAAAGCTCGAACCGGCGCGCTGGCAAGCGTAACCGATCTGTTGGTGACCGCAATCAA
>DATJHN010000348.1:0-30015 GCA_035493915.1 Bordetella sp. | reverse complement strand
TCCGCTCGTGGTCCAGAAGGCCGAATACAACAAGTCGGGCCGCAACGCGGCCGTGGTCAAGCTGAAGTTCAAGAACCTGCTCACCGCCGCGGGCAGCGAATCGGTCTACAAGGCCGACGAAAAGTTCGACATCGTCGTGCTTGATCGCAAGGAGTGCACGTATTCGTACTTCGGCGACCCCATGTATGTCTTCATGGACCAGGAATACAACCAGTACGAGATCGAAGCCGAAAGCATGGGCGACGCACTCAACTACCTGGAAGAAAACATGCCGGTCGAAGTCGTGTTCTACGATGGCCGCGCCATCTCGGTGGAACTGCCGACCAGCGTAGTGCGCGAAATCACCTATACCGAGCCCGCCGTGCGTGGCGACACCTCGGGCAAAGTGCTCAAGCCTGCCAAGATCAACACCGGCTACGACATCAACGTGCCGTTGTTCTGCGCGATTGGCGACAAGATCGAAATCGACACGCGCACCGGCGAATACCGCAGCCGCGTGAACAGCTAAGGCTGCCGCCTGTCGATACAAGGTCTCCGGCCCCGGCCGGATCGACCCGCGAAGCCCTCCTTTGGAGGGCTTTTTTTCAGCGCGACCGTTCTACGGATCCCACGGCCGGCTGCTTATTGCAGGCGGTCGTCGTCGAAAATATCCGGCAGGGCCAGGAAGTCGATGCCATCCTCGGACAGGGCCTGGCGTTCCTCTACGGTGGAGGTACCGCGTATCGCGCGTTCCTGCGCCTCGCCTTCGTGGATGCGGCGCGCTTCTTCCGCGAAACGCGGACCGACGTTTTCGGCCTGGCGCACCATCTGGCGCACTTGCTTGAGCACGGCGGCCTGCAGTTGCGCCACCTGCGCGGGATCGGCGTCGGCGGCCTTGCCCGACGCGCGCGCAGGATCCGTGGACTTCAGGTGCGAAACGTTCAGGCGCGGCGCGGACAGGCGCTTGGAAACCTTGTTCGCGCCGCACATCGGACACGAAACCAGGCCACGCGCCTGCTGCTCGTCGTAGTTCTCATGCGAAGCGAACCAGCCCTCGAAGAGGTGGCCCTGCTCATCGCATTGAAGGTCGAATACTTTCATAAGAGGAATATGGCGGCGCCCGGCGCCGATACAACCCGGAGGCGCGGCCGGGAGGACGCTGCCCGGTCCGGCTAGCAAAACCGGTGAATAGTACGCCAGGACGCCGTGGCCGCAGCCCGTGATGTCGCACAGGCGCAACACCCCCATGCTACAGCGTTTTCGGCGCGGCACCGAAATCCAGGCGCGGCACCGCGGCCAGCAGGCGCCGCGTTACGTCATGCCTGGGGTGCCGGAGCACGGTGGCGGTATCGTCCAATTCCACGATGCGGCCACCGTGCATGACGGCAATACGGTCGGCCAGGTATTCGACCACGCTGAAGTTGTGCGTGATGAACAGATAGGCGATTCCCAATTCGCGCTGCAGGTCGCGCAGCAGGTCCAGTATCTGCGCCTGGATGGACACATCGAGTGCCGACGTCGGCTCGTCGCAGATCAGCACCCTGGGTTCGACGGCAAGCGCGCGCGCGATGGCGATGCGTTGGCGCTGCCCGCCTGAAAACTCGTGCGGATAGCGCGTCGCGGTGTCCTCGGGCAAGCCGACGCGCGTCAGCAGGCGCGCGACGCGGTCGGCGCAGGCCTGGCGCGGCAGGTCGCGGCGCAGGGCCAACACGCCTTCCAGCAGGATATCGCCCACGCGCATGCGCGGATTGAGCGATGCGAAAGGATCCTGGAACACGATCTGGATATGTTCGCG
The DNA here is from genome assembly GCA_035493915.1 of Bordetella sp. Taxonomy (GTDB): domain Bacteria; phylum Pseudomonadota; class Gammaproteobacteria; order Burkholderiales; family Burkholderiaceae_B; genus Bordetella_C. The sequence goes on along the minus strand of DATJHN010000348.1, from coordinate 28,241 downwards.
CAGGCGCGCCAGCCTGCGTCCGCGCGCGTGCATCAGGTCTTCGCCGTCCAGCATGGCCTGGCCGCCGATGCGTGCGCCTTCGATCAGGCGCAGCAGCGCCTTGCCGGTAGTCGTCTTGCCGCAACCGGACTCGCCCAACAGAGCCAGGGTCTCGCCTGCGCGCAGGCTGAACCCCAGGCCGTCGACCGCCTTTATCCACGATTTGATGCGACGCAAAGGACCTTTGCGGACAGGATAGTGAACGGACAGGTCGCGCACTTCCAGCACCACCCCGCCCTGCCCTGCCGCTTTGCCGGCTTGCCTGCCGCCATCGCCGCCCGGGCGCTCATCCGATGCAACCACGACGGCATCGCGCGACAACGGCCGGCCGCGCTTCTCGAACGCGGGAATGGCATCGAACAATTGGCGCGCGTAAGGATGGCGCGGCGCGGTAAAGAACTGTTCCGCCGGTGCGCATTCGACGATCTCGCCGGCACGCATCAGCGCGACATGCTGCGCCACGTTGCGCACCACCGCCAGGTCGTGGGTGATAAGCAGCATGGCCATGCCCATGTCGCGCTGGATGCCCGCCAGCAGTTCCAATACCTGCGCCTGGACCGTAACGTCCAGCGCGGTGGTCGGCTCGTCGGCAATCAGCAGCAGCGGCTCGGCCGCCAGCGCGATGGCGATCATCACCCGCTGTTTCTGGCCACCGGAAAACTGCATCGGATAATCGTCGATGCGCCGCTCGGGCTCGGGAATCCCGACGCGTCGCAGCCAATCGATGGCGCGGGCGCGTGCCGCTTCGCCGCGCAGCGTGGTGTGCGCACGCAGGGTCTCGATGATCTGATCACCCACCCGCATCACCGGATTCAGGCTGGTGGATGGTTCCTGGAAAATGATGCCGATACGCCCGCCACGCACGCGGCGCATGGCGCTTTCGGGCAAGCGGTTCAGGTCCTCGTCCACCAGGTCGACCTGGCCGGCGACGATACGGCCCGCATCGGGCAACAGGCGCAGCAGCGCCAGCGCCGTAATGCTCTTGCCGCTGCCGGATTCTCCAACCAGGGCAAAGGTTTCGCCGCGGGAAATCGCCAGGTCCAGACGCTTGACGGCGACGGCGATGCCGCGCTCGCCGGCAATCTCGACGCGCAGGTCCTCGACGCGCAGCACGGGGCCGGTTTTGCTCATCGCCCGTCTCCCTGCTGCCGGGTGACTTCACGCGCATCCGCGCCCACCGGCGAAACGGCGAACAGCCCACCCGTTGGCGGCGGCGCCAGCACGGGGATGCGCCTGGCCCTGAATTTGCGCGCACGGGGATCGAACGCCGCGCGCACGCCGTCGGCGAACAGATTGGCCGACAGCACCAGCGCCAGCATGAAGACGAAAGCGGTGCCCAGGTTCCACCAGATCATCGGATCCATCGACATCTCCAGCCGGGCGGAATTGATCATCGAGCCATAGGAATTCATGCTGGGATCCACACCTATGCCCAGATAGGAAAGCACAGCTTCGTACAGCACCAGCCCCGAGAACTCCAGCACCACGGTGATCAGCACGATATGCATGACATTGGGAACCAGGTGACGCCGCATGATGCCCCACTTCGACACGCCGAAGGCGCGCGCGGCCTGCACGTATTCCAGTTCGCGCAGCTTCAGGACTTCGGCTCGAACCAGCCTGCACAGCCCGGCCCACCCGGTCAGGCCCAGGATCAGGCACAGCAGGAAAAGGCGCAGGTCGGCGCGCTCGGCCGAAGTCGGAAAACGCGAGGGATTGTTGTCGATGTAGACCTGCATCATCAGCACGCAGGCGGCCACCAGCAGCACGCCGGGAATGGACGTCAGCGTCGTATACAGATAGGTGATGGCGTCATCGACCTTGCCCTTGAAATACCCGGCGGCGATGCCGAAGCCCAGCGCGGGCGGCAACATGGCCAGGGTCGTCAGGCTGCCGATGACCAGCGCGGTGCGCACGCTCTTGATCGCCTGCCACAGCACGTCATTGCCCGTGCGGTCCGTGCCCAGCGGATGGTAGCCGGTGGCCAGGCCGGCCAGGATGCCGCCCACGATGCACAGCACGCACAGCGTGATGAACATGGGTCGCCAGCGCACGTCCGTATCGCCGCGCGACAGGTCGCGCATCGCGGCGCGCCATGACTCGCGGCGCCGCGCCAGCGCGAGGCCCAGCAGCGCGCCCGCGGCCAGGGCCGCCAGCACGCCGCCGCCCAGACCGGCCGCCGCCCGCCATGATGCGTCCGGCAGGCGGTCTGTATCCGGGTTCGCCAGATGCGCGGCGCCCGCGCGCAGGCGGGGAAAGTCGCGCACAGGGTGGCCATCGACAAGGATGGTTTCCTTGGTGAATTGGCGCGCCGCCAGGGGCGCGGAATAGGTCTTCTCGGGACGGGTCAGTACGGTATCGGCCAGCAGCGCATCCAGCAGCGAACTCGCCGACGGCGCATAGGCAATCGGCGCATTCGCCCCGGCGCCCTGCAGCGGCGGCAAGCGCGGCCGGTAATGCACCGAGTCCAGCAGGCCGATGACGGCGAATACCGCCAGGACCACCGCCGCGCACATCGCCGGACCATCCTGCGCGACCCGTAGCCAAGTTGCGCGCAATGTGGGGCTGCGCCGCACATGCCAGGCATACGCCAGCACCGCGGCCACGATCAGGTACAAGGCGACGTCGGTCCAAAGCAGAACGATCAGCGGCATGGCGGTCACTCGAAACGCACGCGGGGATCGGCCAGCGTGTAGGAGATATCGGCCAGGATCAGACCGACGATATACAGCGCCGATCCCAGGAAAACCATGGCGCGAACAATGGAGAAATCCTGCGCGTTGATGGCATCGATGGTGTAGCTGCCCAGGCCGGGAATGCCGAAGAACGATTCGGCGATCAGGCTGCCCATGAAGAGCAGCGGCAGCGTCGCCACCGTGCCGGTCAGGATGGGAAGCATGGCGTTGCGCAGGACGTGGCGGAACAGCACGGCGGTTTCGGTCAGGCCCTTGGCGCGCGCCGTGCGCACATAATCCTTGCCGATCTCTTCCAGGAAAAGGGTGCGGTAGAAGCGCGCTTCCGGCCCCAGCCGCGACACCACCGCCACCACCACCGGCAGGGATAGAAACTTGATCGCGTCCCAGCCGCCCGCATAGCCCGAATACGGCACCAGGCTCAACAGCTTGGAAAACATCCACTGCCCGGCGATGATGTAGAACAGACCGGATATCGACAGCAGCACCACGCACAGCACCACGCCCCAGAAATCCAATCGCGTCGCGCGAAAGAACACCAACAGGAGCGAAAACGCGATGCTGGCCCATAGGCCCAGGACGAAAGTCGGCACCGCCAGCGCCAGGCTGGGCCACATGCGCGTGCGGATTTCACGGCCAATATCGCGCCCCGCATCGGATGCGCCGAAGTCCATGCGCAGCAAGGGCACCGAACGCTGGTAGAAGATGGTATCGGTGAAACGCGCCATATCGGGCGCCGCCGCGTTGTAGAACAGCGGCTTGTCATAGCCACGCTCCACCTTCCATTTTTCGATGGCGTCCTGGCTGACGCGCTGCCCGCCGATCGACAGCCGCGCCATATCGTCGGGCGTGTTGACCGCGAAGAACAGCACAAAGGTAAACAGATTCACGCCGATCAGGATCAACACGCCGTACAGCAGCCGGCGAACGATATAAGCGATCATGCCGGCTCCTTTGCCGAGGCGGCGCGATCGCCGAATGCGGTCTGCTTTTCACGGCGGCGCATGACCCGGTACGACGGCCATATCGCCAGCGCGATCAGGGCCGCCAGCAGGACCAGCGGCCACCAGAGCGGCCGGTTCCACTCATCGATCTTCCTGACCCGCAATGCCGGATCCACCTTCATGTACTGCAGGGTGTTGCGCACCATCTGCGTCGGCTTGGCGTTGCCCACCCATTGCTGGTATGCGCCGCCCGACATGGGGAAATAGCCGAACATCCAGGGTGCATCGCGCTGCACGATGGCCGTCATCCGATCGATGATTGCCGCTTTTTGCGGACCGTCGTCCAGGAACTTCATCTGGTCGAACAGCTTGTCGAATTCCGGATTCACGTAATTCGACGCGTTTTCGCCGCCGGACGCCGCCTTCGCATTGGGTCCATACAGCAGGAACAGGAAGTTCTCGGCGTCCGGGTAATCCGCATTCCAGCCCCACAGGAACATCTGCGCCGTGCCGCGCCGCATCTTGTCCTGGAACCGGCTGTAGTCGGTGGATCGAACGTCCAGCTGGATGTTCAGCTTGTCCAGCTGCCGCCGCATCCAGTCGAACATCGGGCTGGCGCCCATGCCCGTCATCGCATCGTAGTGCAGCACCAGGGGTTCGCCCGTCGCCGCTTCGCGGCCGCCCGGATAGCCGGCTTCCGCCAGCAGCTGCTTTGCCACGTCGATGGATTTGCGCACGGGCTTGCCGTCGACCACGTCGTAGACGACCGGGTTGATGCCTTCGGGCGCCGGCTTGTAGCCCAACACCCCGGGCGGGACCGGACCATAGGCCACCGCCGCCTGGCTGTTCTCGAAAATCGCGATGTACTCTTCCCAGTCGAACGCGATGCTGATGGCCTGGCGCAGCTTGCGGTTGCGCTCCTGCCTTTCCGGCGTATCGCCCTTGCCCACCACGGGATCGTTCCAGTTGAAGCCCATGTACCAGTTCTGGGTTTCCACCGTCGTCGGCAGCTGAATGCCGTGATCGCGGTACTTCGCGGCCTTGTCGGGCGAATCACCCGCGGCCACCAGCATCGCCACGCCGTACTCCCCGCGTTCGACCTGCGGTATGTCGTAATAGCCCTGCATGAACTTTCCGGTAAGCGGCGTCGATTCCTTTTCGATGCTGAACACCACCCGGTCGATAAAGGGCGTGGGCTTGCCGCAATCGGCTAGCCGGCCCGCGGCACGATCGGCGGCGTCACCGTCGCAGGGATAGGGTTCGCCGTGGAAATTCGGATTGCGCGCCAGCACGTGGCGCCGGTTCTGCAGCGATTCCACCATCATGTAGGGGCCGGTCCCCACCGGCCAGGTATTCAAGGACAGATTGCGCGTCGCCATGCCGGGCTGGCTGTAGAAGCGTTCCGCTTCCCAGGGCACCGGCGCGGTAAAGGTCATTGCCAGCCAATACTTGAACTGCGGATACTTGCCCTTGATGCGGATCCGCAGCGTATGCGGATCGGGCGCGGTCACGCCGTCGAAACCGCTCTGCCGCAGGTCCAGCCAGGCCAGGTCGCGAGCATCCGGCGGCAGCTTGGCGCGAGCGTCGCGGTCCGCCTCCCGCAGACGGTCGCCGTATTCCTTCATGCCCACCACGTAATCCGCCATCAGCGAATAGATCGGTGATGCCAGCCGCGGACTGGCCAGGCGACGGAAGGCATATACATAGTCGTCCGCCGTCAGCTCGCGCGTTCCCGTCTGGGGAAAATCCGGAATCGCCGATTTATCGTCCAGCTCGCCCGGCCGCAACGGGAAATACGCATAGCTGCCGTCGGGATTGCGGGCAAAGGCAGGATGAGGCTGGAATTTGATCCCCGGCCGGATCGGGATTTCGTACACGCTTTCGGCGATCGACTCGCCCGGCGCGTCCTGCGGCAGCACGTGCCCCTGGGCATCCAGGTAGATCGGCGGATCGATCCGCGCCGCCGCGCGCGGGATCAGCTTGTATGGGCGCGCCAGGTAGTCGTAGCCGTACAGCGTCTCGTAGATGTTGTAGGTAAACGGCGTTTCGTCCACTGAATAGGAACTGGCCGGATCCAGGTACTTGGGCGAATTGCGGGTAAACGCGGTGTAAAGCGTGTTGTCCTTTTCCGCGCCGGACGGATACGGGCTGTTGATCGGGCTTTCCTGCCCGCAGCCCGCCAGCGCGGCCACGCAAAGCGCCGCCATGAGCCAAAGCCGCCAGATGCTCCCCATTGTTTTGTCCCGATCCTGCCCGCGAGTGGATGTCGCGGCAAGGATAGCAAACTGGCTTTGACTATAGGACTAATTTATCGGCAAGGATCAGGGCGCCGCCTGGGCTGCCGTGGCGCACTTGCGCTCATTCCAGCATTGAAAGCGCCATACCCAGGGCTCGATCGCGCCCGGCTGCGCCCACAAACCCTTGCGGGCCTCGCGCGCCGCGCGTTCCAGTGCCGGCAGCGATGCGTCGCGCAGGTACTCGCCGTGCCGGACGGTATTGGCCCACGCGTATCCGGCCGCCACCTGCTTGCGGCTGGCGGTCTCGCCGCCGTCCGCCGGCAGGTCGCAGACATCGCGTCCGTAGCGGTCCTGCTCGTAGCAGCGCGCCGTCAGGGTCCGGCCGGCCACCAGGCTTTCCAGGTTGCGCCGCGAGGCCTGCGCATACGGTTGGCCGGGCTTGTCGCTGCCATGCCCGGTTTCCGGCGCGTCGATGCTCGCCAGCCGAATCCGGTACTGCCTGTTGTTCGCACCCAGCAGGGTCACCGTATCGCCGTCGGCAATACGCACGATGCGGCCTTCCAGCGTATACCCCGGCCCCGCGGCCGGCGACGGCCCGCGCGCGGACGAACAATACGCCACCCCCATGCCGACCACCGCGGCCGCCACCGCGATAACGGGACGCGCAACCCCCATGCGCCGCAATACGGCGCGCACTGCTCCTGCTACAACCACCCTGCTCTCCGAAATCGCCAATACAACAAACCGCACGCCAGCCCTATCCCCGCCAGCGTGACGGGATACCCATATATCCACTTCAATTCCGGCATGTTCTCGAAGTTCATGCCGTAGATGCCCGCCACCGCGGTCGGCACGGCCAGAATGGCCGCCCAGGACGCCAGCCTGCGCGTCGTATCGTTCTGCTGCGATTGGCCAATCATCAAACTGGCTTCGAAGGCAAACGCCAAGGCGTCCCGCAGCGCCGCAACCAGTTCGTCTATGCGCGTCACCCGGTCCGCGACTTCCGCGAAGTACGGCCTGGCGTGCTCATCGATGGCGGTCATTTCCACCCGCGCCAGCCGCCGGCAGATTTCCGCCATGGGCGCGATGGCGTTGTGGATGCGCAGCAGGTCGCGCCTCTGCCGGTACAACCTGCGGATATCCGTATCTTTCGCGCCGCGTATCAGGAGCTTCTGCTCCGCGTTTTCCACCACGCCTTCCAGCTTGGTCACCGCGTGTACATACCGGTCGACCAGGAAATCCAGCAGCTCGGATGCGACGTAGTCGCTGCCGCGGGCCATCAGGTCCGGAGCGGCTTCCAGCCTTTCGCGCAAGGCGCTGTAGGGCGCGGTCGATCCGCGCCGCACGGTGAACAGGAAACCGTTGCCGATCACCAGCTGCGTTTCGCCGAACAGGGGCCTGTCACCCTCTATTTCCAGCGTTACCGCCACCACCAGCACTACGTTGCCGTAGTCGATGATTTTCGGACGCTTGTGCGGTTCCAGGATTTCTTCCAGCGCCTTCGGGCCCAGGCAGAGCTCTTCGCCCACACGCGCCAGCAACTCGGGATGCGGATTTTTCACGCCCAGCCATAACAGCCGTTCCGATTGGCCCACAAAGGAATGGATTTGTTCGATCGGCACGGCCACGTCACGGCGGCCCTTTACATACGAAACCGAAGCGACGACCTCGCCGTTGTGTTCGCCGCCTGTGCCCTGCTGCGTGTCGGGACCGGCGGTCTGTTTGGATTCGGAATCCTGCATAAGCCATTCCTTGATGTTTCTTGAAGCGTCCCGCGCGCCATTCGGCTGACAGGCCTGCCTTTCAGGCAGCGGACGATGATAGCACCGGGGTGCGCGCCATCCGCCGCGCCTTTCATCGGGCAAGACGATGCGCGGCATGGCGCTTGCACCATGTTGATGGGCACATTGTCCCGCATGGATCCAACGCATGGCTGAACATCGAAAACGATCCGCCCTACGCATCGGCATCTCCGGATGGCGCTACGCGCCCTGGCGCGGCCGCTTCTATCCGGACGGCCTGCCGCAGGCCAGGGAACTGGCCTATGCATCCCGTCAGGTATGCACGGTGGAAATCAACGGCACCTTCTATTCCCTGCAGCGGCCCGAATCCTTTATCCGCTGGCGCGACGACACGCCCGGCGGCTTCGTATTCGCGGTCAAGGGACCGCGCTTTATCACGCACACGCTCAGGCTGCGCGATGTGGAAGAGCCGCTGGCGAATTTCCTGGCGTCCGGCGTGCTGGCATTGCGCGAGAAACTGGGGCCCATCCTGTGGCAGTTGCCGCCCACCCTGCGCTGGGATGCCGCAAGCATCGAGGCGTTTCTCGATCTGCTGCCGCGCGATACGCTGGCGGCCGCGCGCCTGGCGCGCCGGCATGGTGCGCGCATGCGCGGGCGCAGCGTGACGGACACGGATGCCAAACGTCCCCTGCGGCATGCGCTGGAGATACGCCATCCCAGTTTTGCCTGCCCGGAATTCGTGGCCACGCTAAGGCAGCGCGGCATCGCGCTGGTTACCGCCGACACGGCAGGCAAATGGCCCGTACTGGAAGATGCCACCGCCGATTTCGCCTATGTCCGCCTGCACGGCGACAAGGCGCTGTACCGCAGCGGCTACAGCGCCGGCGCCATCGCGGACTGGGCGCGCCGCATCGATGCCTGGTCGCGCGGCGCGACACCGCGCGGGGCGCGGCTGGCGGGCTCCCGCGCCAAGGCCGCCGGGCCACGCGACGTCTACTGTTACTTCGACAATGACGTGAAGGTCATGGCCCCGCGCGACGCACGGGCACTGATGAGCGCATTGCGCCTGCCCATGCAGCCGGTCCCGCACAATGCGGGCTGACACCAGCGGGGGCACGCCGATTGCTGATGGGCACGGCGTGGGGCCAGTCGATACGGCACCCTGTTTCCCGAAAAATCAATCGCGGCGAGCGGTGCGGGCCGATGCGCCGCGTTACTTGGAGAGTGTCATGACGCGAGAAACGACCAAGCAAAGCAGCAAGGACAAGCAGCACCAGGACACCGGCAAGCACGAAAACAAGGTGCCCACCTACCAGGAAGCGTTGGACGAAGCCGTGGAGGAATCATTCCCCGCCAGCGATCCAATATCGCCCGGCGTCGCGGAAAAGGCCGACCGCAAGGTATCGACGTCCAAGGACGAAGTCGATTGGAAGGCGTCGCACGACAAGCGCGGCACGCACAAAAAATAAACCAGCCTAGAAAAGCTTGCGCAGCCGCGCCGCCACGTCCACTTGAGCGACAGGCGTGGGCGCGGCGCCGCGCAAGGGCGGCAGTTCGGGTGCCTTGGGCAAGGCCTCGAATAGCGACGACAGGCCATCGGGAATAAAGCGCGTGCGCGATCCGTACACATGCCGATCGCCCAGCCCGGTTTGCTGATGCACGTAAAAACGCTGCGGCACGATCAGATGCAGGTCCTCCTTGGCGCGCGTCATCGCGACGTACAGCAGGCGCCGTTCTTCTTCGATTTCATCCGCCGACCCGGTCGCCATGTCGGAAGGGATGCAGCCATCCACGACATTCAACACGTAAACGGACTTCCACTCCTGGCCCTTGGCCGAATGAATGGTGGACAGGATCATGTAGTCTTCGTCGCGCAGCGGCGGCCCGGATTCGGCGCTGGTGGCGTCCGGCGGATCCAGCGTCAGTTCGGTCAGGAAGCGTTCGCGCGACGCATAGCCCGATGCGATGCGCGACAGCTGATCCAGATCGGCCTTGCGCACACGGGCATCCTCGTACAGGCGTTCCAGGTGGGGCGCGTACCAGCGCAGGGCGATATCCAGGTCGGCCGGCCATGCCAGCCCCGGCGCGCACAAATCCTTGTATGCCTTGGCGAATCCCTGCCAATCCTCGCGCGCGGCACTGCCCGCCTTGAAATCGTCCAGCACAGTCAATGGATCGGGCGCGGCATCCATCGCGTCCAGCAGGCGGGCGGCGGTGGCGGGACCGATGCCGGGTACCAGCTGCGCCACGCGGAAACCCGACATGCGTCCGCGCGGATTCTGGGCCCATCGGAGCAGCGCCAGCAGATCCTTGATGTGGGCGGCTTCCAGGAAGCGCAGACCGCCAAATTTGACGAAGGGAATATTGCGCCGTGTCAGTTCGAGCTCCACCGCCGCGCTGTGGCCGGACGCTCGAAACAGCACCGCCTGCGACTTCAGCGTGGCCCCCGCTTCGCGCTGCGCCAATACCTGGTCCGCCACCCAGCGGGCCTGGCCGGCTTCGTCGCTGACGGTGACCAGCTTGGGCCGGTTCGACGATTTGCGCTCCGTCCATAACTGCTTGGCGTGGCGTTCGCGCGCCAGCGCGATGACTGCGTTGGACGCGTCAAGGATGGGCTGCGTCGAACGATAGTTGCGCTCCAGCGTGACCACCCTGGCGGGTTCGGGAAATTGCGTCGGGAAATCCAGGATATTGCGCACGGTCGCGGCGCGGAAGGAATAGATGGCCTGCGCGTCGTCGCCCACCACCGTCAGGCCGCGGCCGTCGGGCTTCATCGCCAGCAGGATGGCGGCCTGCAGGCGGTTGGTGTCCTGGTATTCGTCCACCATGACGTGATCGAAGCGCCCACCCACATCGCGCGCGATATCGGGATGGACCATCATTTCCGACCAGTAGAGCAGCAAATCGTCGTAATCGAGCACCTGCTGCCCCTGCTTGGCTTCCACATAGGCGCGGAACAGGCGCTTGAGTTCGTCTTCCCACTGCGCGCACCAGGGATAGACGTCTTTCAGGATGCCATCCAGCGGCGCTTGGCTGTTGACCACCCGCGAATAGATCGACAGGCAGGTGCCTTTCAGAGGAAAGCGCGATTCCGTGGACGACAGGCCCAGTTCATGGCGCAGCATGCCCATCAGGTCTTCCGAGTCGCCGCGGTCGTGGATGGTGAATGCTTCGGCCAGGCCGATACGCGGCGCGAACTCACGCAGCAGCCGCGCGCCGATGCCGTGGAAAGTGCCGGCCCAGGGCAGGGGCGGCGGCGCATAGCCGCCGCGCTGGCGCATCACTTTCTGCAATACCGAGCCCGCGCGCCGTTCCATTTCGATGGCGGCGCGGCGCGAGAAGGTCAGCAGCAGCATGCGCTGCGGATCCGCCCCGTTCAGGACCAGATTGGCCACGCGATGCGCCAGGGTGCTGGTCTTGCCCGATCCCGCGCCGGCGATGACCAGCAGCGGCCCCGCCGCCGCGGATCCGCTGCCATATTCGGCGGCTTCGCGCTGGCTGGGGTTGAGGTCCGCGAGAGGATCGGGCGCATCGGCGCCGGTGGCGGCACGTTCGGACATGGACAAAGGGGATGGACCCGCGGGGTCGGTCATGGATGGGTAGCGGCTACCGCTGGGCAACGGCGTCAGGCCGCCATGATACTGGATAAATCCTCAGTTCCAAGCGGTGGCGGAGAAGCCCGGGACGGCCGCCACGCAGACAATCGCCCGCTGGCCGCGGCGAATCACCATAAGGTTCGTCCAGGCTATGCACTGGGTACGTCGTTTGCGTTGACCGGCATCAGGTGCACCTCCGCGGGAGGCCGTGCACTGGTCAATCACGAGGAGAAAGCCATGACCGATCGTATCGTCAAGCTATTGAACAACCTGACCGAGACCTGCAAGAACGGCGAAAAGGGTTTCCTGGCGGCCGCCGAGGACACCAAGGACCCTGAACTGCGCGGACTCTTCCAGAATCGGGCTAATGACTGCGCCGCCGGCGCGGCGGAGCTGCAGTCGGTCGTGTCCCGCCTGGGCGGCAAACCGGAAACCGGCGGCAGCGTGGCCGGCGCCGTGCATCGCGGCTGGGTGCACCTGAAGACCGCCGTCGCCGGTCGGACCGATATGGCCATCCTGGAAGAATGCGAACGCGGAGAAGACGTCGCCAAACACGACTACACCGACGCGATGCGCGAACCCTTGCCTGAGGATATCCGCGCCATGGTGCAGCGCCAGTACGAAGGCGTACTGCGCAATCACGACCAGATCCGCGCGCTGCGCGACCGGTATCGCGCCAGCACCTGATCCGCCTTGCCGCTGCAATGCGGCCGCGGTTTCACGGGATAATGGGCGTTTACCCATAGCGCCGGCCCCCTGCCCGGGTGCGCCGGCGCATTTCATAAAAAGGGAAACGCCATGCAGGGCCACGACACACGCAAATCCCACGTATTGATCGCCGGCGCCGGCCTGGGCGGGCTGACCGCCGCGCTGGCCCTGCTACGCCGCGGCTTTCCGGTGCGCGTACTGGAACAGGCATCGGAACTGCGCGAGCTGGGAGCAGGCATACAACTCAGCGCCAACGCCAACCGCGCCTTGTTCAAGCTGGGATTGGGCGATGTCCTCACAGGCGTGGCCAGCACGGCCAACGGCAAGCGCATACGCCTGTGGAATACCGGGCAGACGTGGCCGCTGTTCGATCTGGGCGCACAGTCAGTGGCGCACTACGGCTACCCTTATCTGACGATTTATCGCGCCGATCTTCATGCGGCGCTGGTCGACGCCGTAAGGGCGCTCGACCCGCTGGCCATCGAATTGAACGCGAAAGTGGAAACCGCCCGCCAGGAAGGCGAAGCCGTCATCGCCACGTTGGCCGACGGCACCACGCGGCGCGGCGACGTGCTGATCGGCGCGGACGGCGTCCATTCGCGGATACGCGCCGGACTATTCGGTGCCGACGATGCCGTTTTTTCCGGCACGATGGCCTGGCGTGGCGTAATTCCCGCGTCCCGCCTGCCGGCGCACCTGCGCGAACCCTATGCCGTGAACTGGGTAGGCCCTGGCGCCCACGTCATCCACTATCCGCTGCGCCGCGGCGAACTGGTCAACTTCGTCGGCATCCTGGAACGCGACGACTGGCAAGTGGAATCGTGGACCCAGCGTGGCTCCGTCCAGGAATGCCTGGCCGACTTCGCGCAGTGGCATGACGACGTGCACACGCTGATCCGAGCGCTGGACCAGCCCTTCAAATGGGCGCTGATGCTGCGCGAACCGCTGCCAGTCTGGACGCGCGGCCGCATCGCGCTGCTGGGCGACGCCTGCCACCCGACGCTGCCCATGCTGGCCTCCGGCGCCGCGATGGCGATCGAGGACGGCTACATCCTGGCGCGCTGCCTGGACGAAGCAAGCGGCGGCCCGGCGGCGGCGCTGGCACGCTACGAAGCACTACGCAAGGACCGCACAGCCCGCGTCGTGCGCGGTTCGGCGGAAAACGCGCGGCGCTTCCACAATCCCGCCCTTGCCCATGCCGACGGCGCCGCGGCCTATGTGGACCGCGAATGGAACGAGGAGCGGATACGCGAACGCTACGAATGGCTGTTCACCTACGACGTCGACGCCATCGAAGTCTAGGGCCTGCCGACACGGAAAGGAACCAGGCATGAGTACGCGTACAAGCCCTGGCGATCCCGCGACACCCATCCTGGTCGGAACCGCATCCTGGACCGACCCGACGCTGCTGGCCTGCCACCGCTTCTATCCGCCCGGAACATCCACGGCGGAAGCGCGCCTGCGCTACTACGCATCGCGCTTTCCAATCGCGGAAATCGACTCCAGCTTCTATGCCCTGCCCGCGGCGCGCAACGCGCACGCGTGGGCCACGCGCACGCCCCCGGATTTCGTCTTCAACATCAAGGCATTTCGCTTGTTCACCGGACACCAGACGCCACTGTCCGCACTGGACGCCGACCTGCGCGATGCGCTGCCCGACAATAACGGCGATGTCATATTCATCGACCAGTTGCCGCGCGAACTCGGCGACGAAGCCTGGCGCCGCTTTATCCTCGCGCTGGAACCCTTGCGGATGGCGGACAAGCTGGGCACAGTGCATTTCCAGTTTCCCCGCTGGATCAAACCCGATGCGCGCGGACGCGCGCGCGTCGCCGACTGCGTCGCCCGCCTCGAAGACCACGTCGCATCGGTGGAATTCCGTCATCGAGCCTGGTTCGAAGGCCCTACCGCGTCATCAACGCTGGACTTCCTGCGCGAACTGCGCGCCGTCCATACGGTGGTGGACGCACCGCCCGGATTCGAGGACGCCGTACCCGCGGTATGGGAAACCACCCGCGCCGACCTGGCCGTGGTCCGCATGCATGGCCGCAATACGGCGGCATGGACGTCATCGGGCGCGGCATCGTCCAGCCGCTTCAATTATGAATACAGCCAGGCAGAACTGGACGATATCGCGCAACGCGTGCGCGCGCTGGCGCGCCGCGTACGCAAAACCCATGTGATCCTGAATACGAATTTCGAGGACCAGGGAATGCGCAATGCGCAGGGGTTGATAAGCGCGCTACAACGTATTGCCGAATCGCACCGCTAACCCCCCCACCCAAGGCGCAAATCGCATAGAAGCGGCACTGGCGATCCCCCCGCCCAAGCTACTTCAGAAACCCAACCGACAACCAAGGCACCGCGGCAACGATGATCAGCCCGATGGCGATCGATACCAGATAACCGACGATGGCGCGCATACCGCGGTCAGGCGGCACTCGGCTGATCGCGCAGGCCGCGTAATAGCCCACGCCGAACGGCGGCGCGAACAACCCTATTCCCATCGCCAGGATCACCACCATGGCGTAATGCACCTCGTGCACGCCGATCTGCCTGGCAATCGGGAACAGCAACGGACCGAACAGCACAATGGCCGGAATACCTTCCAGCACGCTGCCCAGGATCACGAAAGCAACAATGGACACCGCCAGGAACGTAAAAGCCCCGCCCGGCAGCCCGGCCATCATATCGGCCAGCTGATGCGAGAAACCCGATTGCGTCAATGCCCAGGCCATGCCGGTCGCCGCGCCGATGATCAGCAGAATCGCGCCCGACAGGCTGGCCGTATCGATCAGCATAGGCCACAGACGCCTCCAGTCGAAGCGCCGATATACCAGCAGGCCGATCAGGGCCGAATACACGATGCCGATCGTGGAGACTTCCGTCGCGGTCGCCACGCCTTCCACCACCGCCGCGCGGATCACGAAAGGCAGCGCCAGGGCCGGCAGCGCAACGACCAGCGCGCGCAGGATCTCGGCACGCGTCGCACGGGCGACAGTGCCGTGGTCTTCGTGGCGGCTGCGCCGCCACACCACCAGGCACAGCATCACGCCCAGCACCACGCCGGGCAGCAAGCCGCCGGTAAACAGCGCAGTAATGGATACACCGGTTACTGAGCCGATGGTGATCAGCACCAGGCTGGGCGGTATGGTTTCCGTTTGCGCGCCCGTGGCCGACAGCAGCGCCACCAGCTCGCCGTCACTGGCGCCGCGCTTGCGCATTTCCGGAAACAGCACCGGCGCGACCGCCGCCATATCCGCGGCCTTCGCGCCCGATATACCCGACACCAGGTACATCGCGCCGATCAGCACATAGGACAGCCCCCCGCGCACGTGGCCCAGCAGGCTGGCCAGGAAACCCACCATGCGTTCCGCCATGCTGGTCATTTCGATCAGCAAGCCCAGGAAGACGAACATTGGCACCGCCAGCAGGATCAAATGCGACATGCCTTCGTCCATGCGGCCGACCACCACCATCATCGGCGTGCCGGTGGTCAGCGCCAGGTAGCCGAAGGTGGCCAGGCCGAAACAGAACGCGATGGGCACGCCGGCGAACACGCAGGCCGCGACGATGCCGACAAAGAACACCACCAGATTCGCGTTGCCCAAACCCGCGAATACCGGCTGCAAGGCCATCATCGCGGCGACTATGGCCGCCACCAGCCCCACCGCCGCCAGCGTCGTCTTCCAGCGCGCGCGGCTGGCCAGGCGCATCAGGGCGATCAGGATCATCAGCGCGGTGCCCACCGGCAGGGCCGCGGCGCGCCAGATATTGGAAATTTCCAAGGCCGGCGTGGTGACGTACTGTTCTTCCACCGCGTATTCGTAGCCCGGCATGGCAATCATCAGCAGAAAGGCCAGTGCCCCGGCGATCGCCACCACATCCAGGAAAGCGCGCGCGGCCGGCGACGAGCGGTTCACCAGCGCTGTCATGCGCATGTGTTCGCCACGGCGGAAAGCCACCACCGCGCCCAGCATGGCCAACCACAGGAACAGAATGGACGCCAGTTCGTCCGACCACACCAGCGGCGCGTGGAAGACATAGCGCGCGACAACGCCGGAGAACAGCACGACGATTTCCGCGACCACCAGCGCCGCCGCGGGAATCTCGACCAGCCAGCCCAGCACCGCATCGACCGTCCCGATCCAGGAACGGCCGGCGGCGCCGGCCGGCGCGCGCGTGTCGCGCATCACGACAGTTTGCCGACCGACTGTTCCAGGATGGCCCAGGCCTTATCGCCGTACTTGCCCTGCCATTCCTTGTAGAAACCGGCCTTGCGCAAGGCGTCGCGGATCGGCGCTGGAGCGGGCGTATTGAAGGTCAGGCCCTGCTGCGCCAATTGCGTCTGCAGCTTGCTGTTCAGATCGAAGGTGTCGGCGCGCATCTTCATGCCGGCATCGTTGATGTGCGTCGTCACGATGCCCTGCACATCCTTGGGCAGCTTTTCCCAGGCGCGCCGGTTCATCAGGAACCAGAAGCCGTCCCACATGTGATTGGTCATGGAGCAGTACTTCTGCACTTCGTAGAGCTTGGCGGTCTGGATGATGGCCAGCGGGTTTTCTTCCGCATCCACGATCCTGGTCTGCAGCGCCGAATAGGTCTCGTTGAAGTTGATGCTGGCCGGCGCCGCGCCCAGCGCCTGGAACATCGACGTCCACAGCGGGCTGACCGGCACGCGGATCTTCATGTCCTTGAAGTCGCCGGGGCCGTTGATAGGACGCGTGCTGGTGGTGACCTGGCGGAAGCCGTTGTCCCAGATCTTATCCATTACCAGCAGACCCTTGGCCTGGATTTCCTGGCGGATAAAAGCGCCCAGCGGGCCGTCCATGGCCTTCCATACAGTGTCGTAATCCGGGAACGCGAACCCCACGCCGCTGATCGACGCGGTCGGCACCAGCGTGGAAAGGATCAGCCCCGACAGCGTAAAGAATTCCACCGCGCCGGAACGCAGCTGGCTCAGCGTGTCGGTATCCGAACCCAGCTGGCTGCTGGGAAACACGTCGAGCTGGAAGCGGCCGTTGGTGTCCTTGGCGATGGCGGCAGCGGCCTCGCGCGCACGCACGTTCATGGGGTGCGTGGCGGGCAGGTTGTTGGCGTACTTGTAGCGGAACTCGGGGGCCGCGATGGCGCGCCGCATCGGCGTGGCGGCAATCATGGCACCGCCCGCGGCGGCCGCGATCATCAACTTGCGTCGGGTCTTATCCATCGTATGTCCTCTCTGGTCTCCGTTTTGTTTTGCCGTCGCATCGCGCAGCGATGTGCGGGTTTACGCGCACGCGTCGCGGCACCGCATCAATACACCCGGCCCTCCCCGCGCGTGGCGAAGGCATTAAATCATAGAGACATTGCTCAGAGCTTGAGAATGTTCTCGCATAGGCTGTACCCCTGGCGCGCCAAGACGGATTGCGACACGCGCGGCGAAAGCGCGATGCCGAGCGGCCCGATTTATCCCCACATTATGTGGACAACCCATGGGATAGATCCTGCACAGAGTAAAAATCCCTTTTCGGCACAAGCACTTGGCGCGTGCGCGCAGCGATGACTCAGGACCGCCCCGCGGCCGTTATCCCCACGTTTTGTGGACAACCCTTGGGATAGTTCTTGGGGATATTCAAAAATGCCTTGCCACTCAAGAACTTGGGCGCGGCGGGCAGAATCGGCTCAGGGCCGCCGCGGCGAAATAAGTCAGCCGCGGGAAGGCCGACTCATGGTAGATTCGGCTCCCTCCGGTTTTCCCTTGCATTTCGATGCATTGCGCGGCGCCGGCATCCGGCAACGCGTAGGCTTGAAATGCGCATCCACCATGAGCCGATCGATCAACCGTGAAGAAACCCGCCGTATCGCCGCGCTGATGGCCGACGCCGCGGATGCAGAAATCATGCCTCGGTTTCGCAATCTGGCCGCCGATGCCGTGCGCAGCAAAACATCGCCGCTGGACGTCGTCACCGATGCCGACGAATCCGCGGAACGCATGATCGGCGAACGGCTGGCGCGTGCCTATCCCGGCGCCGTGCTGGTCGGCGAAGAAGCCTGCTCGCGCAATCCCTCGCTGCTGAACGTATGGATCGATGCCGAGCTTGCCTTTCTTATCGACCCTATCGACGGCACGCGCAACTACGTCGCGGGCCTGCCTCTGTTCGGCGTGATGGTGGCCGCGGTAAGCCGCGGTGAAGTCATGGCCGGCGTCATCTATGACCCGGTGTGCCGCGATTCCGCCATCGCCGTGCGCGGCGAAGGCGCCTGGCTGGAAAACGAGCACGGCGCGCAGACGCCCCTGCGCGTGGCCCCGCCCGTGCCGGTGTCGGAAATGACCGGCCTGATCGCCACGCGGCATCTGGAAGAGCCCCTGCGCGCCACGGTCAACGCGAATGCCCTGGGCCTGGCGTCTTCGACGATTTTCAATTGCTCCGCCCACGAATACCGCATGATCGCCAGCGGCCATGCGCATGTGCTGATGTATGGCCGCCTGATGCCCTGGGACCACGCGGCGGGTTGGCTGCTGCATCACGAGGCCGGGGGCTACTGCGCCCATTTCGACGGGTCTCCCTACAAGCCCACGCATCGTGGCGGCGGTTTGCTGTACGCGCCGGACGCCGGCAGCTGGAAAGCGGCGCGCCGGTTGCTGCTGGGCGAAAGCTGACCCCATAAACCCTGCGATTCGCAAGGTTTGCCCGGCCGGACGGACGATCATCGGGGTAAATTAGGACTACGCCGCCCACGCGACATCCATGCCCGGGGCCGCGCATGTTCTCATCCATCCGCAGCTCTAGCGCCATGAATGCACCTCTGAATCACAACAGCGCCTCCTGGAACCTGGAACGCATCGTTTCGGAACTGCGCACCGTCCGTACCGAATGGCGCCAGCCCCTGGGACGCCTGCGCGATGCCGGCGGACGCGAATTCCCTTCGCAGGAAAGCGTCCGCCAGATCGTCCTGGCGCTCTGTGGCGCCCTGTTCCCCATGCGGCTGGGCCCCATCGACCTGCGCGAAGAAGTGGAAGACTTCTACGTCGGTCATACCATAGGCACCGCGCTGGATGCGCTGCTGCATCAGGTGCGGCTGGAACTGAGCCACGTCGAACGCAATCACGGGCACATCAGCGCGGAAACCGAACGGCGCTCGGAGGAAATCGTGCGCGCGTTCGGCGCGCAGTTGCCCGGCATCCGCCGTCGCCTGGACGCCGACGTGATCGCGGCCTATCAGGGCGATCCGGCGGCGCGCAGCGTGGACGAAGTGCTGCTGTGCTATCCCGGCGTCATGGCGATGATCCACCACCGCCTGGCGCATGAGCTTTACCTGCTGGGCGTGCCGCTGCTGGCGCGCATCGTCGCTGAAATCGCCCATGCCGACACCGGCATCGACATCCACCCTGGCGCCACTATCGGCCGCAGTTTCTTCATCGATCACGGCACCGGCGTGGTCATCGGCGAAACCGCGGTGATCGGCGACCGCGTGCGCCTGTACCAGATGGTGACGTTGGGCGCCAAGCGCTTTCCGCCCGGCGAAAACGGCGAACTCAAGAAAGGGCTGCCGCGCCACCCGGTACTGGAGGACGACGTCGTGGTCTACGCTGGCGCCACTATCCTGGGCCGCATCACCATCGGCCGCGGCTCGGTCATCGGCGGCAACGTCTGGCTGACGCGCGATGTGCCGCCGGGGTCCAATGTTACGCAGGCCGGCACGCTGAACACCTCGCCCGATGCCGGACTGGGCGGCTGAAGCGCCGATGCCCGGCGACCCGCACGCGCTGCGCGACTTTGTCCTGGCTCATCCCCGCCTGTTCGTCTTGACGGGCGCCGGCTGCAGCACCGGTTCCGGCATTCCCGATTACCGCGACAGCGAAGGCGCGTGGAAGCGCCGCCCACCCATGAATTTCAGCACTTTCATGGGCAGTGCTCTTGCGCGATCGCGCTATTGGGCGCGCGGCATGATCGGCTGGAGGATGTTCGGCAACGTAGCGCCCAATGCGGCGCATCTTGCACTGGCACAGTTGGAAATCCAGGGCAGGTTTTCGCTGCTGGTAACGCAGAATGTCGACGGCCTGCATGAAAGGGCCGGCAGCCGCGACGTCGTTGATCTGCATGGGCGCATGGACCGCGTCATCTGCACCCAATGCGGGCACACGCTGCCGCGCGCGCAAATGCAGGACTGGCTGGAGTCGCTGAATCCCGACTGGCGCGAGCTGGACGCGGACGATGCTCCCGACGGCGATGCCGATCTGGACAATCTGGATTTTTCCGGCTTCAAGGTGCCGCCCTGTCCTGTCTGCGGCGGCATCCTGAAACCCGATGTGGTGTTCTTCGGCGAGACCGTGCCACGCGATCGCGTGGCGCGCGCCAATGACGGGTTGGCCCGCGCGGACGCGGTACTGGTTGTCGGTTCTTCCTTGATGGTCTATTCCGGCTACCGCTTCGTCGCGGCCGCCGCGCGGGCTGCCCTGCCCATCGCCGCCATCAATCTGGGGCGTACTCGCGCCGATCCTCTGCTAACGCTGAAGATCGAGCAGCCATGTGCCGATACGTTGGCGACCTTGTTGCCGCTTTTGTCTGGCTAGATGCGAAACAGGCCCGGCGAGACGAACTGGGACGATTTTGATCTCGGCGCCCAAGGCCTTGTCGCGCAAGGTTTTTTTCCGGCTGTTCGCAGACTATCCATAGGGTTGTCCACAGAACCTGGGGATAACCTTGGGTCGCAGACGCTTACCTGGCATGGGGCGTGCCCGCGTCATTCGCCCAGGAATTCGGCGATGCCCTGGAAGCCTTCCACGTGGTCCGCCACGACCTTGACGATCACCGCGATGGGAATGGATAGCAGCGTGCCCCACAGCCCCCAGGCCCAGGTGAACAGCAGCAGGATGACGAATACCGCCACGGGGTTCATCTTGGCAATGCGCCCCGTCATCCACGTTTGCAGCAGAAAGCCGATCACCGCCGCGAGCAGCAGGGACACGCCCGCCACCAGCAGCGCCGGCCCCAGCTCGCCGAACTGCACCACCGCCGCCACACCGGTGAACAGCGCGGTCAGCAGCGGCCCGAAATAGGGAATCACGTGCAGGGCGCCGGCGACCACGGCCCAGGTGCCGGCATTGTGAAGGCCGATCCAGCGGAACGCCAGCCAGCTCAGCAGCCCCAACAGAACGTTCGTCGCCACCATCATCATCATGTACATGCGGATGGAGCGATGGATCTCGTCCAGCATATGCACGCTGACCTTTTTCTCGCTCAGGTTGCGACCGCAGACATGGACGAACTTGCGCTTGAAGATATCGCCCGACAACAGCAGGAAGAACACCAGGAACACGACCATCAGCCCCTGGCCGAAGAATGCCGCGATGCCCATGGAGCCCGCCAGCAGCATGTCCTGCAGCTTGTCCGCCGGCCGCGCGACCACCACGCGCTCCGTGCCGGGCTTCGGCTTTTCCTGCGTACTGATCGTGTTGGCCGCGGCGCGCAGCTTGTCCATCATCGAGCCGCTGCCGGCCGTGAAGCTTTCCACCGACCGCGATACCTTCTGGGCGGTCTGCGGCAGGCTGTCCACGATGGACAGGACCTGGCCACGCAGTGCGAACATGCCGAACACCACCACCGCGACCAGCATCATTACCACCATGGTCGCCGAGACGACGCGCGGTATGCGCGCGCGGCGATTCAGGAAAGACACCGCCGGGTCCAGCGCATACGACAGGATGATCGAGAGCACCAGGGGAATGACGAAATCGCGCGCGAAGTGCAAGCCGAATATCACCGCGAGTATGGCGATGATGGACAACGGCGCATGCCGGCGGTCGAAGGCGCGCGGCGGCGGCATCACCGTCGGCGCATCGCCGTTGGGGGACGCAGCAGCCTTGGCCCCAGGCTGATGGACGGCGTCGGACGCCGCCGCCGCGGTCACGTGCGGCACGCGAGGCTGTGAGCTCATAGGACGCGGCGGTATCCGGTAATCATGCGGGCTGGCCGACGGCCGCGAAGGCCGCCATGGATGGGATGGACAGCCTTAGAGCAATCGGCGTGCCCGCCCACGGCCTTCCCGGCGCCCTTCAGGATCCGGCACCGGCCTATTCGTCCGGGGGGCGTCCCGGCTCGCGCCGGCGGCGACGGTCCGTTCGACGGCCGCGCGCCCCTTCAGTGCACGGCCCCGTATCCCGAAGGATTGGACTGCTGCCAGCGCCAACCGTCCTTGCACATACTCTCCACGCCGTATGTGGTCTGCCAGTTCAGAAGGCGGCGTGCCAGGCTGGGGTCGGCCCAGACCCTGTCCACATCCCCTGTCCGGCGCGCTTCGACCTGGCAAGGGATGTGCATGCCATTGACGCGTTCGAAGGTACGTACGAGCTCCATTACGCTGGTGCCTTTGCCCGTTCCCAGGTTGATCGCGATAAATCCCGCATGATCGCGCGCATAGTCGACCGCGCGCACGTGTCCAGCGGCCAGGTCCATCACGTGCAGATAGTCGCGCACGCCCGTACCGTCCTCGGTATCGTAGTCGTTGCCGAACACCTTCAGATGCGGTTGGCGTCCCACCGCCACCTGCGTGATAAAGGGGAACAGATTATTCGGCACGTCGCGCGGATTTTCGCCGATCAAACCGCTGGGATGCGCGCCGATCGGATTGAAGTAGCGCAAGGTCACCGCGCTGAATTGCGGATCGGCGGCGCAGGCGTCCTCCAGCATCTGTTCGACGATCAGCTTGGAACGCCCGTACGGATTGGTAGGCTGCAGCGGATGCGTTTCCGTAAAGGGCAGGAAACGCGGCACCCCGTACACCGTCGCGGACGAACTGAAAACGAGCCTGTGCACGCCGTGCGCCTGCATGGCCGACAACAGCGCCACCGTGCCGGAGACGTTGTTGTCGAAATACTTGAGCGGATCCCGCACCGATTCGCCCACCGCCTTCACACCCGCGAGATGCAGCACGCATTCAATGGGCTGGCGCTGCCGCTTCTGCAGCGAAAACAGGGTGTCAAGCAACCCGGCCGCGCGGATATCGCCTTCGACAAAAGGGATCCGCGTGCCGGCGATGCGTTCCACGCGCCGCACGGCTGCGCGGCTGCCATTGCACAGATTGTCGATAACGACGGGACGATAGCCCGCGCTTATCAGCTCTATAAGGGTATGGCTGCCGATATAGCCGGCACCGCCCGTGACCAATAGCGTCGTCATTGCCGCTCCGTTGAAGCACTCGTTAGAAAGGCAACCGAAGTCCCGGCGCCACGCTCAGCAACTGGCGCCGGAAGTCCTCCTGGATGCGCGACAAGGCCATGCCGTTGTCGCCTTCGAAACGCAGCATGACGGCGGGCTGCGCGGCCGCGGCGCGTGCCAGGCCGAAACCGTCCTCGTACTCCACGCGTACGCCGTCCAGGTGAATGATTTCCCGCGCGCCCAGGAAGCGGCCGCCGGCGCGCAGCGCCTCGACCAGCCTGTACTGTTCGCCGTCCGCCGTATCCAGGCGCAGTTCCGGCGTGGAGCAGGATTGCGGCAGACCGTCCAGCACCGCCGACGCATCCTTGTGGCGCGACAGCAGCTCCAGCAAACGGGCCGCGGCGTACAAGCCATCGCTGTAGCCGTACCAGCGATCCTTGAAACGGATGCCGCCGCCGATCTCTCCCGCCAGCATGGCGCCTGTCTCGCGCATCTTGTCGCTGATGTGCGCGTCGCCGCCGCGGCTGGCCACCGAGGTCCCGCCCAGGGCGTGGATTTCGCGCGCCAGGTTGCGGCTGCTCTTGACGTCATGCACCACCGCGCCGCCGCGCCCGCCGCGCAGCATGTCACGCGCGAACAGGATGAGCAGTCGGTCGCCGCACACGCGCGCGCCGGATTTGCTGATTACCATCACGCGGTCGCCGTCCCCGGCAATCGATAGAGCCAGCTCGCAATCGCTATAGCGCAGTCGGGCCGCCAGCTCCGTCAGGTAGCGGTTTTCGCCGGGCCTGGGTTCGTCCGCCGGATGCGTGCCCGTCATCTCGCAGGACAACTCGGTCACCTCGCAGCCCAATTCCCGCAAGGCATCCGGCGCCAGGCTGCCCGCCACGCCGTGCCCGCAGTCCAGCGCCACCTTCATGGAACGTTCCAGGCGGATATCGCTGACCAGCCGCGATATGTAGCATTGCGCGGCGGCGATCTGCGCCCGCGCGCCCGGACGCGGCATACCCGCCGGCGCCGTCTGCATGCGGCCACGCAGGGCGTGCAGGGCCGCATGGCCCAGCGAGTCGCCGTCCAGCATGATCTTGAAGCCGTTGTGGCTGTCGTCGTCGTGGCCGCCGGTCACGGACACTGCCGCGCCAGTGTCCGTCAGGCGGGCCGCGAACCATGTCAACGGCGTGGTCGCCATGCCGATGTCGATAACCGCCATGCCCGACTCGCGCACGCCTGCCTGCAGCGCCGCTCCCAATTCGACACTGCTGAGCCGCGCGTCCTTGCCGATGACTACCGCCCGCCGGTCGAGTTCGGCCGCGCAGCGCCCCACGGCAACTCCAAGGGCGTGCGCGAAGTGGGCATCAATTTCATGGCCCACGCGGCCACGAATTTCATCGGTACGGAAGACATCGAGCGGGAATCCGAACGGTTGCGGAATGCCCAGGGAATCCATGGCGTCTCCAATGCGCTACGGCTGGTTCTCGCCGTAGTACGACGCGCGCGAGTATCGATAGGGACCGTACTTGGAGCGATAGCCCAGCCCTTCCGATTGAAGTTTCAGGCCGTTGAACACCACGCCCGCGACCGGTGCTCCCGCCTGCTGCAGCCGCTTGCTGGTCTCACGGATCTCACCCACCGTATTCATGCCGGAGCGCACCACCACCATGACCGCCGCCGCATGCGCGCCGACCACCGCGGCATCCGACGACGACAGCACCGGCGCCGTATCGACGATGACGATGTCGTAGTCGGCCGCCAAGGCGTGCAGGCATTCGCCGAAGGCCTCGGAGGCCAGCAGTTCGGACGGGTCGAAGGTGACCCTGCCGGTGGAAATGAAGTCCACGCCGTTCATGATGTTGCGCTTGGTGACGGCCTCCAGAGGCACCGTCCCCGCCAGCACTTCGAACAGGCCGTTCTCCGCCGACGTGGCGAAGTAGCGGTTCAGCGTGCCGCGGCGGAAGTCGGCGTCGATGAGCAGTACCCGCTTGCCCACCGCCGCCTGGATAAAGGCGAAGTTGGCGGACAGGAAGGATTTGCCCACGCCGGCCAGCGGTCCGGTGAACACCACGATGTTGTTGGCGGAGTCGCGCATCGCGACCTGCAGCACGGTGCGGAAACTGCGCAGGCTCTCGATGGGCGGCGTGCTGCCGTTACTCTGCGCCAGCAGCGCCGGGATGCGCGCGTTCTTGCGCCGCGCGCGCCTCCACAGCCGGTCCTGCAGATCGCTGTAGGGCACGGTCGCCAACACGGGCAGCCCGGTATAGCGCTCGATCTCGTCCGGGTCGGTCAGGCCGCCGAACAGCGCATTGCGCAGGAAGGCGCTGATCACGCCAAGGATCAGCCCGGCCAGCGCGGCGATGCCGATCACGATGGGCGCCTTGGGGCTAAGCGGCTTCTCCGCGGCGACGGCGGTATCGACCACGCGCACGTTACCTACCTTGCCGGCGCGGATCATGCGCAACTGCTGCGCGTTGTTCAGCAATCCGGTGTACAGGTCGGTGTTGACCTTGACGTCGCGGGTCAGCCGCACTACGTCCTGCTCCAGATCGGGCAGTTCGCGGATCTTGCTGTTCAGCTTGCTCATGTCGCCCGTCAGCGAAGCGATCTGCCGGTCGATAGCGGCAATGCTGGGATGCGACGGTGCGAAGCGGGTCACCAGCTCCTGGCGCCGCGCCTTCAGGTCGAACAGCTTGTTCTGAGTCTCCACCGATTGGCCCAGCACCAGCTTGGCTTCCTCGGTCAGGTCGATCGTGCCGCGTGAATTGCGCAGGGCGTTGTAGCGGGTTTCCGAATCTTCCAGCTGCTTCTTCAGTATGGGCAGTTGCTGGTCCAGGAAGGCCAGCGACTTCTCGGCCTGCGCGGTCTTGCGATTGGTGTTCTGCCGCACGTATTCCTGGCCTATCTCGTTCAGCACCGCCGCCGTCAGCACCGGATCCTGGCCCTGCAGCGTCACGCCGATGACGTTCGACTGGCGGCCGCGCTCGAAGATGCCCATGCGTGTCTGCAATGATTCGATGGCTTCCAGGCGCGAATCGCGCACGATGGTGTAATTGGTTTCCGGCCGCCCCTGCAGGGCATCGATCTGCAGTTCGATGGCGCCGCCGGGGACTTCAAAGCGTTCCAGCTGCCCGACCCTGCCTTCGAAGCGGCGGTCATGCACCGGATCCACCAGCTCATAAGCGCCGCCGCCCAATGCCACCACGCGCAGTTTCTTGCCGATCAGGTCGTCCGGCACGTCGATGCGATTGACCTGTATGCGGTCGCCTCCCCAGGCCCAGCCGCCCGGAATCGCATTGGTGACCGATGGCGGCAGCGAGAAGCTTTCGTGCCGCTTCGCCAGCCAGCGGCCGATCAGCGGAAAGTAGTCCGGCGTGGCATGCACGTACAGCTGGTAATAGTCCACGGCATGGCCCACCACCATGCGCGAACGCAGGATCTCCATCTCCCCCGATGCCGCCTGCTTGATATCGAAAATAGAGGACACATCGCCCAGCGTGCTGGTCTTCTGTCCGCTAGGCAATTCCTCTTCCACCTGTACCGCGATATCCGATTGGTACGCAGGCGGCTTGATCATGTAATAAGCCAATCCGCAAAGCGTCGCGAGCACAGTCACGACGATGATCATGAAACGGTTCGCCAGCAATACATCCACATACGACATCATCGGCGTGTCTGGTGTGGCAGGGGCACCGGCATTGGCGTATTCCAGCTGGAGAGGAGGCTGCTTCATTGTCGACTCGCTAATAGGAAGAAACTTCGCACCGGCGGGGACCGGCACGCTGCGACCCGCATCGCAACACCATGCGGGCCGCGGGCGGGAGGAATTAACGGTGCACAGCGTCCACCGTCTGGACCGTCTGCGCGCTCGGGAACAAGAGCGAGATAAAGCGGTTCCACCGCACCAGGTTGCCTGCATCGACAAACACAACGTCCTTGGATTCCAGCGGGAATCTTTGGGCGACCGCCAAGGCCTGGGGCGATGCGCTGTTCAGGCGGAAGACCTCCGGTGTGGCATTGGGCAAGGAGCGGACGACATAGATGTCCGCCGGTTCACTGGTCAGCTGGCTCGGGCCTCCGGTCTCACCCAAGGCGTCGCCGAGCGATAGCACGCCATCGCGCATCGTCAACGCCAGGGGCTGCGTTACTTCTCCCATCACGTAGACCTTGTTGTCGTCGCGTGGAACGACTCGAACAATGTCGTTGGACTGCAGCAGGATGGATGTCGGATCGATACCCGCCTGTTGCAGCGCCGGCAAATCCACGCGTACGGTCTGGCCGTTGCGCGTCACGTAAACGCGGCTGCGGTCGGCCGTGGGCAGGACGCCTCCCGATGAGTTGATCGCTTGCGGCAGCGTCATCGGCACATCGGTAATCGGCATCGGACCAGGCGTCTTTACCTCGCCTTCCACGAATACGCGTTTGCTTCGATAACCTAGCACGCGCACCGTGATTTGGGGATCCTGAATATAGTTGGCCGAACCGCGTATCAGTCCGCTGCGAACTTGCGACTCTGTAAGCCCGGCTACCTTCACAAGGCCGACATAGGGGAACTGAATGTAGCCATCCGACGAGACCGGGTAGCCCGGAATACCTGCTCCCGTGTCACCAAAGGTGAGCTCGGTGGGGCCTGTGCCAATGCTGTAGGTTTGCGTCGGAAGCACTAGTTCAGGATGGTCCCAGACAACGATCGAAAGGATGTCCCCTGGTCCGATCACATAGGGCTTCGCTGTGCCGAGAAGTTTACGAACGTTATCGCTGACCGGCTGTTCGCGTGATTTGGTTTGTTCAACCGCCAGCTGCGGCGTAATTTCCTTGACCTGCACGCGCGAGTTCTGATCGTTGGGGTCGACAAGGAAGTCGGGCTTGTAGCGCATGCCGGGTGCGAACGCGCAAGCGCCTAACAACGAGACCAGCGCGACCATCAGGCCGCCCCGGCAAAGCGTGCGAAGGATCGTATTCATTGGCTTTCCACGGTTAATGACCTGTTAGGGCCTACTGTTTCGCGGTACTACGGCCGCGTAACGGGTTGCGACATTCCACGTGATTTCCGCGGTGCCGCACATTGGGCTGATGGCCTAATACCTCGCATAAGCCCTTTGGACGTTTCGACAGGCATGACCGATCCCTATGATTTTTCGGTCGCCATA
>DATJHN010000347.1:0-4346 GCA_035493915.1 Bordetella sp. | reverse complement strand
GTGCAGGCGCCCGCGGCGGGCCAGACGGCGGCGACAACGAGCGTCCGGACAACCGTGGTCGTGCCGGTTCGGCCCGCACAATAGGAGTAGTTCGACCATGACGGCGACGATATTGGTCGCGGACGATTCCGCGACGATGCGCATGATTGTCCAGGCCACGCTGACGGGTGCCGGCTGGAAGGTGCTGGCCGCGGGCAATGGCAAGGATGCGCTGACGTTGGCGATGGAACAGGCCGAGCCTGTGGACCTGGTGGTCAGCGATTGGAATATGCCCGTAATGGGCGGCCTGGACCTGATACGCGGACTGCGCCAGGTCGAGCGCTACGAGGAGGTGCCCGTGCTGGTGCTGACGACCGAGGACGACGTCGAAAGCAAGACCGCCGCGCGCGATCTGGGCGTATGCGGCTGGTTGCAGAAGCCGGTCGATCCGGATTTGTTGATAGAAATGGCGTCGGAGCTCGTGGGGCAACCCGGCGAACCTTCGCATTAAGAGAAGAAGGGCGTCATGAGCGGTCTTGACCTGAGTCAGTTTTACGAGACGTTCTTCGATGAGGCGGACGAACTGCTTGCCCAGATGGAGCAGTTGCTCCTCGAGTTGGACGCCGGGCAGCCCGACATCGAGCAGCTGAACGCGATCTTTCGCGCAGCGCATTCGATCAAGGGCGGCGCCGCCACCTTCGGCTGCTTCACGCTACTGGCCGAAACCACCCATTTGTTGGAAAACCTGCTCGATGCCATTCGCCGTGGCGAAATGGCATTGCGCACGGACATGATCGACATTTTTCTGGAAACCAAGGACGTGCTGAAAAGCCAATTGGACGCTTATCGCGCTTCCGAGGAGCCCGATGCCGCCGCGTACGAGCGCATTTGCGAAGTGCTGCGCCAACTGGCGCTGGAGCAGAACGGCGGCCAGGCCGCGGTGGCGGCTGCCGCTCCGGTAGCGCCTTCGCCCGCGCCGGTGCAGGCGCCCGCGGCTACCGCGCCAGCCCCCGCGGCGGCGGCCGCGCCGATGGACGCTAATCTGCCGCTGCGCGTGCGCATCAGCCGCGTATCCGCGAAAGACGCGCAGTCCCTGCTGGAAGAAATGGGCAACCTGGGTCAGGTGCTGGCCAGCGACCAGTTGGGCGGCGGCCTGACGGTATGGCTGGAAAGCACGTGCTCGGCGGACGATATCGAGGCGGTCTGCTGCTTTATCGTCGATTCCGACCAGATCTCCATCGGCCGCGAGGCGGTGCCGGGCGAGGCTCATGCGGTGGATGATTTCGCCCAGGCCGCGGCGGAGTTCGTCGCACAGGCTCAGGCCGCGCCCATGTCCGCGCCGGTAGCGGAGGCGCCCGTGGCAGCGGCCGCACCCGCGCACGAGCCGGCTGCCCTGGCGGCTGCTCAGTCCGCCACTACGGCCGAAGGCGGCGCGCCGCGCGCGCAGCGCGCTGCCGGCGGGGCGCCGGCGGCGGACAAGGAGTCGACTTCGATCCGGGTCGGCGTGGAAAAAGTCGACCAGATCATCAACCTGGTCGGCGAGCTCGTGATCACGCAGGCCATGCTGGCGCAGACCGCGTCGACGCTGGATCCCGTGCTGCACGACCGCTTGCTCAACGGCATGGAGCAGCTGGAGCGCAACGCGCGCGATCTGCAGGAAGCCGTCATGTCGGTGCGCATGATGCCGATGGACTATGTGTTCAGCCGCTTCCCGCGCCTGGTCCGTGACCTGGCCGGCAAGATGGGCAAGCAAATCGAACTGCAGACCTACGGCCGTGCGACCGAACTGGACAAGAGCCTGATCGAGCGCATCATCGACCCCTTGACCCATCTGGTCCGCAACAGCCTGGACCATGGTATCGAAACGCCGGAAAAGCGTGTCGCGGCGGGCAAGGATCCGGTGGGACAGCTGGTCCTGTCGGCGCAGCACAGCGGCGGCAATATCGTTATCGAAGTCAGCGACGACGGCGGCGGCTTGAACCGCGAGCGCATCCTGAAAAAGGCCATGCAGCAGGGCATCGCGGTCAGCGAAAACTCCAGCGATGACGAGGTGTGGCAACTGATCTTCGCGCCGGGATTCTCGACGGCGGAACAGATCACCGATATCTCGGGCCGCGGCGTGGGCATGGACGTTGTCCGCCGCAATATCCAGAACATGGGCGGTCATGTGCAGCTGTCGTCCGTCCCGGGCAATGGCACGACGACCCGTATCGTGCTGCCGCTGACGCTGGCCATTCTGGACGGCATGTCGGTGCGCGTGGGGGCCGAAACCTTCATCCTGCCGCTGAACCACGTAACGGAATCGCTGCAGCCCACCAACGACCAGATCTACTCGGTGGCGGGCAACGAGCGGGTCATGCACGTGCGCGGCGAGTATCTGCCGCTGGTCGAAATGCACCGCGTATTTTCGGTATCGGGGGCGCAGGACGACCCGACACAGGCCATTGCCGTGATCATGCAGGCGGAAGACAAGCGCTTCGCGCTGCTGGTGGACCACCTGGTGGGACAGCATCAGGTGGTGGTAAAGAATCTGGAATCGAATTATCGCAAGGTGCCGGGCGTATCGGCAGCCACCATCCTGGGCGACGGCAGCGTCGCGCTGATTATCGATGTGTTCGCGATGGCCCGGGCGAATCGCGAAAAGTGGACACCGGCCGAAGCGGTCCTGAACTAACGGAGTAAACACATGGCAGCCAAACCCCAAGCGCAAGGCGCCCGTGTCGAAGACATGGGGCGCGAGTTCCTGGTCTTTACGCTGGGCGAAGAGGAATACGGTATCGATATCCTCAAGGTGCAGGAGATCCGAGGCTATGACGCCGCCACGGTCACCCGCATCGCCAATGTGCCGCCCTTCATCAAGGGCGTGACCAACCTGCGCGGCATCATCGTTCCCATCGTCGACCTGCGCATCAAATTCAACCTGGGCAAGGTCGAATACAACGAGCAGACCGTGGTGATCATCCTGAACCTGGATCGCCGCGTGGTCGGCATCGTGGTCGATGGTGTATCCGATGTGCTGATGCTCGGCGCCAGCCAGGTCCGCCCCGCGCCCGAGTTCGGCGCCACGCTGTCCACGGAATACCTGACCGGCCTGGGCACGGTCGACGAACGCATGCTGATCCTGGTCGACATCGAGAAGCTGATGACCAGCGACGAGATGGCACTGATGGAAAAAGCCGCCGTCTGAGCGGTTTCCGCGGGGTGAGGGGAGATGGACGGAGACCAACCAGTCCGATAGAGGGGATGCGCATGCGCAGATTTTTTTCGAATATGACAATACGCGCGAGTCTGCTCTGGGTGTTGGTCTTCTTCTCGCTGATGTTGATTCTGGGCGCCGTGTTGGGCGTCGTGTCGATGCGGGTGGCGGACGTCACCATGCGGGATATGCGGCGCAGCCAGGCGATCAGCAACGTCCTGCAGGACGTGGTTGGCGACTACAAGAGCGCCATGATCGGCCTGGGACGCGCAGCCGCGCTGCATCTGAACGAGGTCATCAAGCAGGTCAGCCAGCCAGCCGTTCCGCAGGTCGTTCCTGGCGACCTCGCCAAGCCCGCGCCGGCGGATCCCAGCGACCCCGCCAAGCCTGTGCAGGCGGATGCTGGCGATGCCGCCAAGCCGGTGCCAGCGCCTCCGAGCGTGGCCGCCAGGCCCATGCCGACGAGCCTGAGCGACGCCGCCAAGCCGCTGGTGGATTTCGCGCGCATCTCCTATGACAAGGCGCAAACGGATTTCAAGAAGTACCAGGCGCTGCCCAAGCCGGCGGGGCTGGAAAATGAGTTCAAGGAAATCGACCAGGCCTTCGCCGCCTTGATGGATCAGGGCCTGAAGCTCATGTTCGACGACTTGGCCAAGGCCGATATGCCGGCCTACCAGACCCATGCGCAGATGGTTTCCGATGTAATGGAAGACCGCCTGAACCTGGCGATCGGGCAGTACATGGCCTGGCGCTTGCGTACGACGAACGATGCCTTCGACCAGTCGGAGCAGCGCTACAACCTGGTGCTGATAGCGGTGGCGGCGGGCGGTGTCATCGCCCTGCTGCTGGTGTTGGCGACCTATATGTTCCTGCGCAAGCGGGTGGTGCGGCCCCTGGCCGACGCCGCGCATCATTTCGACCGCATCGCTGCGGGAGATCTGACCGAAGCCGTGGATGACGATTCGACCAATGAGATCGGCGCCCTGTACGGAGCCATGAGGCGCATGCAGGAAAGCCTGACGCGCACCGTGTCGGCGGTGCGGCGCGGCGTGGACGAAATCAACGTGGGCGCGCGCGAGATTTCCGCGGGCAACACGGACCTGTCCAGCCGCACCGAACAACAGGCGGCATCGCTGGAAGAAACCGCGGCGTCGATGGAAGAACTGGCGTC
>DATJHN010000346.1:0-13175 GCA_035493915.1 Bordetella sp. | reverse complement strand
GGCAGCATCACTTTCGAAGGCCAGGACATCGCGAAGAAGGAAACGTCGCGCATCATGCGCGGCGGCATCGCGATTTCACCGGAAGGCAGGCGCGTGTTCAAGGACCTGACGGTGGCTGAAAACCTGATGATGGGCGGTTTTTTTTCCAGCCGGGCGGAAATCCAGAAGGGGCTGGACTATGTCTACGAATTGTTCCCGCGCCTGAAGGAACGCGCCGAACAGCGCGCGGGCACCATGTCGGGTGGAGAACAGCAAATGCTGGCCATCGGGCGGGCGCTGATGACGCGGCCACGCCTGCTGCTGCTGGACGAACCCACGCTGGGGCTGGCGCCGCTGATCATCGCGCAGATCTTCAACATCATCCGCACGATCCGGGAACAGGGCGTGACGGTTTTCCTGGTGGAGCAGAATGCCAACAAGGCGCTGCAGGTGGCGGACCGCGGGTATGTGCTCGAAAACGGCAGGGTGGTGATGCAGGATACCGGCGCGAATCTGCTGGCCAATGCGGATGTGCGCAAGGCTTATCTGGGCGGGTAATGTCCAGGGCTGTTCTTAGGCGGCCCGCGCGAACCCGCTGGCCTGGTCGGCCTGGTAGCGCTGGATAACGGCCAGCGCCAGCGCGTCGATGGAATCCGTCATGGGTACGTCGAATTCCGGACGGCGATCGTGCGGAATCGCCAGGGGCAGTTCGGTGCAGCCCAAGGCGACCGCCACGGCGCCGCGCGATTCCAGCAGGCGCACGCAGGCCGCCGCGGGCTCGTAGGCTTCAGCCAGGCGGTTGGCCTTGACGGCCAGGATGGACTTGGTGCAATAGGCGACCTGCTCTTCCTCGCTCGGCACCAGGCATTCAAAGCCGTGGCGTTCCAGGTGGCGCTGGTACAGGCCCATCCGCAACGTTGCCTCGGTGCCCATCAGGCCGATCTTGCCCTGGCGTATGCCGCGGCGATGCAGGTCTTCCACCACGGATTCGATGATATGCAGGACAGGCGCGTCCGATGCCTTGACCATATCGTCGTACCACAGGTGCGCGGTATTGCACGGAATGGCGATCAGGCGGGCGCCGCTGTCGTTCAGGAAACGGATGCCGCGCAGCAGATAGGGCAGGGGATCTTCGCCGCCGCGGGTGGCGGCGGTACGGTCTGGTACCCGGGGGTCGTTCAGCAATACGGCCGGGATGTGATCCTGGTCGCGCTCGGCGGGGGTAAGGGCGGACAGCCGCAGGGCGAAGGCGGCACCGGCCATCGGGCCCATGCCGCCAAGTATGCCGAGATAGCAGCCAGGATGCGCGTCGTTCACTGAGAGGACTCCGGTTTGCGGGTAGGCGTCA
This sequence comes from Bordetella sp., assembly GCA_035493915.1. Taxonomy (GTDB): domain Bacteria; phylum Pseudomonadota; class Gammaproteobacteria; order Burkholderiales; family Burkholderiaceae_B; genus Bordetella_C. Next base: position 11,848 of record DATJHN010000346.1, on the reverse strand, counting down.
GGACTTTGCCCGGACGTTCGGCGCCGGCGGCGCCGTCGTTCCAGACCTGGCGTCCGTTGACCCAGACGCCCTGGATGCCCTGGCTTATCTGTATCGGATCCTGGAAGGTCGCGCGGTCGGCGACGCGGTCCGGATCGAACAGGACCAGATCGGCATAATAGCCCGGTTGCAGCAGTCCGCGCTCGGGCAGCCCATAGTTGCGCGCGGCCTGGCCGGTCATTTTGTGGACGGCCTCTTCGAGCGACAGCAGCGATTGTTCGCGCACGAGGGTACGCAGCACGTTCGTGAACGTGCCCCATTGGCGAGGATGCGGATGCGGGTCGAAGGGCAGTCCGTCCGAACCCACCATCGCCAGCGGATGGGTCATGATGCGCTTGACGTCCTTCTCGTCCAGCAGAAAATAGATGGCGCCGGCCGGCGCCAGCTTCCGCAGCGTTTCCTCGTCGCTCAGCCCCAGTTCCTGCATGACGTCGGCGAAATCGCGCCCCTTGGCCTGCGGGTAGCCCTTGGACCAGGTGATCATCGTGCGGCGCGAGATGCGCACCCGATCCAGCCGTAGCATGGTGGACGTGGCGGGATAGGGATGGCAGTCCAGGCAAACCGGCTGCATGGTGCCGGCGCGTTCCATCAACGCCAGGGTTTCGGCCGAGCGGCCATGGTTTTTTTCGCCCGCCAGCTTGTGGTGCGAGAACACCACCAGGCAATCGAGCGCCTGGCCGATCGCCAGGGCTTCGTCCATGGCGGGGACGATGTGGTCGGCCTCATCGCGCAAATGGGTGGCGTACAGGCCGCCGTGCGTGCGGATAGGCGCGCCTACTTCTATGATTTCGTCCGTGGGCGCATGCGCGGCCGGCGGATAAAAGGTGCCGGTGGACATGCCGAAGGCGCCGGCCTTCATGGCTTCTTCCATCAGCGCGCGCATCGCGTCGATTTCTTCGGTGGTGGCCGCGCGTCCCGTATCCGCCATCGCGGCCACGCGCAGCGTGGTGTGGCCGACCAGCGGAATGACGTTAACGGCCGGTGGCGCCGTGCGCAGCGCGTCCAGCCAGCTGGCAAAGGTTTTGAAGCGGAACAGAGATGGCGGCCCCAGCAGGTCCAGCGGTTGCGGGATCTGCGCGGATACCAGCGGCGCCAGGCTGACGCCGCAGTTGCCGGTTACCACGGTCGTGATGCCCTGGGATACCTTGGGCGTCATGTCCGGATGCGCCAGCAGATAGCCGTCGTCGTGCGTATGGGAATCGATGAAACCGGGCGCGAGTACCTGACCCCGCGCGTCCAGCGCCGGAACATCAGAGGACTCGAAGCTGCCGATGCCGGCGATGCGTTCGCCGGCAATGGCGACGTCGGCGACATAGCGTTCCTTGCCGCTGCCGTCGACAACGGTGGCATTGCGCAGGATCAGGTTGGCATTCATGTCAGTTGTTCCACCGCGCTTCGCGCGCTGCGACGCCCATGGCAGGCGTGGTTATATCGGGAACGCCGCGGAGCCGGCTTTGCCGCTCCGCCAGCGTTGGCCCCTTGAGGGGGAAGCGCACAGCGCTTCGGGGGTGGGTTTAATCGAGCTTCTCTATCTTGGCGGTTTCGATGATTTCGCGCCATTTGGCGGTTTCGCTGGTCATCAGTTTCTTGAAGTCCTCGGGGCTGCCGCCCGCGGGCACGGCACCCAGGGTAGCCAGGCCTTCGCGCACTTCCGGTGACTTCAGCGCTTGGTTGATATCGGCGTTGATCTTGGCGATGACGTCCTTGGGCGTGCCGTGCGGCGCGACCACGCCGCCCCAGGCCACGGTTTCATAACCCTTCAGGCCGGCTTCGTCCAGCGTGGGCACTTCCGGCAGCAGGTCCAGGCGCTTCAGGCTGCTGACGCCCAGGGCGCGCACCTTGCCGCTCTTGACCAGCGGAACGGCCTCGGAGGAGTTGGCGAACAGATAGTCGATGCGGCCGCCCAGCAGATCCTGGATCGCCGCGGGACCGCCGTTGTAGGGAATGAACATGACGTCGATCTTGGCCATGCTCTTGAACAGCTCGCCGCCCATATGGCCGGTGGTGCCGACGCCGGGTGCTCCGTAGGAGAGCTTGCCGGGGTTCTTGCGGGCCAGGTCGATCAGTTCCTGCACGCTGTGAGCGGGCGAGTTGGCCGGGACGACCAGGACGTTGTACAGGTCCATCATGTGAATGACGGGTTCCAGGTCCTTGTCCACATCGTAGGGCAGCTTCTTGAACAGCGACAGGTTCACGGCCAGCGTGTTGATGTTGCCGTAGGCGATGGTGTAGCCGTCCGGCGCCGCGCGCTTCACCAGATTGATGCCGATGTTGCCGGCCGCGCCCGGGCGGTTTTCGACGATTACCGAGGCGCCGGTCTCCTTGGCTACCTGTGCCGTGACCAGGCGCGACAGGACGTCGGGCGAGCCGCCGGCGGCGGACGGCACGATGAAGGTGACCGGGTGGTCGGGCCAGTTGGAACCGGCTGCCGCGGCGCTGCCGGCCAGGGCAGCCATGGCTGCGGTGAGCGCCCAGCGGCGGAACTGCTTGAACGTGGACATCGTCCATTCCCCTTGTATGGTTTGGGTTGAATCCTGGCCCAGCTTGAACCTGGGCCAGATTGAACCGCGGCCCGGGTCGAACCCAGGTCCGGGGCAAACGGGGGAAAATACCATCGGCGGCGCTCGGGCCGCATATCAAAAAATGTGGAAAACCTATAATCCCGCGTTATTCAAACGACCGTCCGGATAGCCTTGCGCCTGTCGCGCTGCCGGTAACGGCGGTCCCTGATTTTCCGGCCTTTCGCGCGTTGTCGCGCGCCGGGCGGGGCGGTGAACCAGTATCGGGACAAGCATGCAAGAAGACGATGCGACGCTGTACGACGGCGCGCCGCGGGGCGGCGACGCCGGGTCGCGGCCGCCGCTGAACCTGCGGCAGATCGAGGTCTTTCGCGCCATCATGCTATCGGGGTCCATCAGTGGCGCCGGCCGCATGCTGCATGTATCGCAGCCGGCCATCAGCCGGGTGCTGGCGCTGACGGAAAGCCGGCTGCGCTATCCGCTGTTCGAACGCTCGCGCAGCCGCCTGACGCCCACCGCCGAGGCGCGCCGCCTGTACGCCGAAGTCGAACAGGTATATGGCGGCATCCAGCGCGTCAACGAGCTGGCAGCCAGCCTGGGAGAGTCCGGCGCGGACATGCTGCGGGTGATTTCCAGCGCCAGCTTTGGCCAGCGCATGATTCCCATCGCCCTGCGTGAGTTGCGTGCTGCCCGGGCTCACGTCAGGGTCGATTACCGCAGCGCGACCTTCGACGAGCTGGCCGGCCATTTCCTGGGCGGCCATGCCGATATCGCCGTTTCCATGCAGCCGCCGGATCACCCCAATCTGGCGGCCGTGGAATTGGGCCGCACCGAGGTCGTCTGTGTCATGCCGCCAGGCCATCCGCTGACCGCGGCGCAGGTCGTGCGGCCGGGCGATTTTGCCTCCGTGGCATGGGTCGGTTATCCGGCGGCGGCGCCGCTGGGCCGGGTATTGGCAAGTTTTTTTGGCGGCACGCCCCCCCATCCGGCGGCGGTGGAAGTGCATTCGCCCGTGACGGCGGCGGCATTCGTGCAGCAGGGCCTGGGGCCGGCCATGGTGGATGCCTGGTGCGTCGGGCCCGAATTGCGGCGATCGGTGGCGGTGCGGCCGATCGAGCCCGCCGCCCAGGTGGGTATCTGGGCGACATATTCCGATTTGCAGCCCTTGCCGCTGATGGCGCGCCGATTCCTGGCGGTGCTGCGCACGGTCATCGCGAGCGAGCCCGCACCGGTTTTCGGGGATCCGGTTACGTCCTGATGCGCACGCGGGCGGGGTGCGGGTGTACAGTTGCCGCAGCACCAGTCGCCACGCGCGCCGCGGGGGAATACTCGCAGGGGAGCGCCGCCATGACGCACTACGAATTGATCGGTTCGCGCGGTTGCGGCTCGGCCATAGTCGAGATGGCCCTGCGCCTGGCCGGATTGGATACCCGCATCACCGATGTCCCTTACCTGAAACCGGGGCCGGGCCGCGATCGCCTGTTGCGGCTCAATCCATTGGGTCAGGTGCCCACGTTGATCCTGCCCGGCGGCGCCGTCCTGACCGAAAGCGCCGCGATGATCCTGCACCTGAACGACGCCGCGCCGCACGCCAACCTGGCGCCGGCCGCCGGCAGCCTGCAGCGGGCGCGCTTTTTCGAATTGCTGGTGCGGCTGACCGCGGCCGTCTATCCAACCTTTACCTACGGCGACGACCCGGCGCGCTGGACCGGCGAAGGCGAAGCCGCGCGCAAGCTGCGCGCGGCCACCGATGCACGCCGCGAATTGCTCTGGCGCAATATCGAGGAGCAGGTCGGCGAGCCTCACGTGCTGGGCGAGCAATTCAGCGCGCTTGATCTGTATGTGACCGTGATGACGCACTGGCGTCCGCGCCGCGCGTGGTTCGACGAACATTGCCCGCGCCTGGCGGCACTGGCGGACCAGGCCGCCGGCCATCCGCAGGTCCGCGACGTTCTGCATCGGCATTTTTCGGGCGCGGGCGATTGACAGATTCCTGGCCGATTGGACAGGGCCTCGGATTCGTCCTACTGTAACGGCTGGCGCTGCGCCGTTTTTTTTGTCCGAAGAGGTCTTCGGGCCGTCGCCGCGCTCAGCATTTTCCGCCTCATGATTTCGCCATCGACCAAGCGCGGCGCGTCGGACAACGCGGACGCGCCGCCGCGTCACACGCGCGGCACGCCGGGCTACCGCAACACCAACTGGGCGCTGTTCGCCGCCGGCTTTTCCACCTTTTCGCTGATGTACTGCGTGCAGCCGCTGCTGCCGCTGTTCACGGAACATTTCGGCATCACGCCCACGCAAAGCAGCCTGTCGCTGTCATTGACAACCGGCTTGCTGGCGGTGGCGATTTTCATCGTCGGATTCTGGTCCAATCGCCTGCCGCGCAAGGGCATCATGGCGGCGTCGCTGTTCGCCTCGGGCATCCTGACGCTGGTGGCGGCGCTGACGCCGACGTGGCACACCCTGCTGGCGGTGCGCGCCCTGCAGGGCCTGGTGCTGGGCGGGGTGCCCGCGGTGGCGATGGCTTATCTGGCGGAGGAAGTCGCGCCGTCCGATCTGGGATTCGCCATGGGGCTGTACATCGGCGGCAGCGCCTTTGGCGGCATGGCCGGGCGGGTGATGACCGGCCTGGTGGCCGACTATTTCGACTGGCGAGTCGCGATGATGGTGGTTGGCGTCCTGGGTATTGCCGCGGCCATGCTGTTCGTCATGAGCCTGCCGACGTCGCGTCATTTCAAGCCGCAGCGCGGCGGCGGCTGGGAGGCGGCGCGCACCGGCATTGCGACGCACCTGGTGGACGTCAATCTGCTATCGCTGTTCGCGCTGGGATTCCTGCTGATGGGCGGCTTCGTCACCATGTACAACTACGCCGGCTTTCGCCTGCTGGCGCCGCCGTATTCCCTGAGCCAGGCAACGATCAGCGCGATCTTTACGGTGTACGTGGTGGGGATATTCGCATCCGCGCTGTTCGGGCGGCTGGCGGACCGCCATGGGCGTGGCACGATGCTCTGCCTGGGTGTCGGCACCATGCTGCTGGGGACCCTGCTGACGCTGTCGTCGGCGCTGGCCGCGGTGGTGGGCGGCGTGATCCTGGCCACCTTCGGGTTCTTTGGCGCGCATTCGGTCGCCAGCGGCTGGGTCGGCCAACTGGCGCGTGGATACAAGGCGCAGGCCGCATCGCTTTATCTGCTGGCCTACTACCTGGGATCCAGCGTGCTGGGTTCCATCGGTGGTACGTGCTGGGAACTGGCCGGCTGGAACGGTGTGGCGGGCATGATCGGGGCACTGCTGGTCGTCGGGTTGGCGCTGGCCTGGCGCTTGTACGCCGTGATCGGCGCGCGGCCAGCGCATGCCGCGCCGGCGTCGGCGTCTAAAGCCCGCTCATAGCATCGTCGAAAGCCCGTGACGCCAGTCGAAGGCGTGGCGCTGCCATTCCGAACGTCCGCCTTCCTTGAAGGCCTGACGACGTCATTCTCAAACGTCCGGTGATACCTTCTTTCTGGGGCGCATCGTTTCGCGCAGGATGATGGTCAGGCCGGCCGCCACGATGATCGCCGCGCCGATGAAGGTCACGGCATCGGGCGTCTCGCGCCAGAACACCCAGCCCAGCAGCGCGGCCCAGAGCAATCCCGTGTAGTCAAAGGGCGCCACGACCGATGCCGGCGCGATACGGAATGCCTGGGTGATCAAGGACAGGCCCAGCGTGCTGAACAGCGCGACGCTGACGAAGAAGGGCCAGTGCGCGGGATCGGGCGTGTGCCAGAACCAGGGCAGGGTGGTCGCGCTGCAGACCAGCTGGGCGGCGACGATGTAAACCGCCATCGTCAGGAAGCCTTCGCTCGGGCCGATGGCGCGTGCCGTGACCATCATGATGGCATAGAGCACGGCGGTCGCCAGGGGCAGCAGCGCGGCCGCCTGGAAGCTGGCGGTGCCGGGACGCACGATCAGCAGCACGCCCGCGAAGCCGCAGGCTATGGCGCCCCAGCGCAGGATGTCGACGCGTTCCTTCAGCACGAATACCGACAGCAGCATGACGCACAGTGGCGCCGCATATGAAATCGCCGTCGATTCCGCCAGGGGCAGATAGCGCAAGCTGGCGTAGAACGCTGTGGCCGATACGACGTTGATGGCGCCGCGCAACAGATGGACGCCGGGATGGCGGGTGCGCAGCGCATGGCGGCCGCCCAGTGCGACCGCCACGGCGGCAATGACCGGCAGGGCAATCGCGCAGCGCAGGAACAGTATCTGGGTGGGCGGATAGATGCCGACCAGCCACTTCGCGGTCGCATCGCTGATGGTCAGGCACACCATGCCGCACAGGATGCAGAGTATCCCGGCACTCGCGGTGGGGCGGATCGAAGAAGGCGGGGGCATATCGAAGCGGCTGTATTCAGCCGCCTGGCATGCCCCGCCAGGCGGCCCAGGCCACCAGGGCCCACGCAGCCAGAAAGGCCGCGCCGCCCAGCGGCGTGATCGCCCCCAGCCAGCGGATGCCGGTGCCTGCCAGCAGATACAGGCTGCCGCTGAAAAGTACGATGCCTGCGAACATCAGCCAGCCTGCCGCCGTCCATGGACCGGAACCGTAGCGCGGGCTGAGCGCGGCGATGGCCAGCAGGCCCAAGGCGTGGGCGATCTGATAGGTGACCGCGGTTTGCCAGACGCCCAGCATTTCCGGGGACAGAATGCGCCGCAACCCGTGCGCGCCAAATGCGCCGGCACCCACTGCCAGGAACATGTTCAGGGCGCCGAGGAAAACGAATAGCCGGTCGATCATTGCTGGCATTCCTGGGAAGAAGCGGACGATCGTCCGTCCCCCATTCTACAACGGTGCGGAGCGTATTCCGTCGATACCGGCCCGCGCCCGCGCGCCCGGAACGCCCTGCGCTTCAACGATCCGTGACGTTCTCCAGCGAGCGCAGATTGCGCAGTTCGGGATACCACCACATCCACAAGGCGGCGACCGCGATGGTGCCGAAACCACCAAGGACGACGGCCGCCACCGCACCGGTCGCCTCGGCCATGACGCCGGCGCGGAACTCGCCCAATTGGTTCGACGTACCGATGAACAGCATATTGATGGCGCTGACGCGTCCCAGCATTTCGTTGGGCGTATTCAACTGCACCAGGGAAGAGCGCACGACCACGCTGATCGAATCGGCCGCGCCCAGCAGGACCAATGCCGCCACGGACACGGGGATGGACTGCGAATAGCCGAACACGATGGTCGCCAGGCCGAACAGGAACAGGGCGCCGAACAGTGTCGTGCCGATATTGCCGCCCAGGTTTCTGCGGCCCAGGATCAGGGCGGTGGCGGCGGCGCCCAGGGCGGGCGCGGCGCGCAGCGCGCCCAAGGCCCACGGACCCGCCTGCAGGATGTCCTTGGCGAACACGGGAAGCAGGGCGGTCGCGCCACCCAGCAGCACGGCGAACAGGTCCAGCGACAGCGTGCCGAACAGAATGCGGCGGCTGGCGATAAAGGTGAATCCGGCGAACAGGGTCTGCCACGTCGTCGGCTCCTTGCGAGCCGGCGGGCCTTCCGTCTTCATGCTGATCATCGAGTACAGCCCGACCAGGTAGCAGGCCGCGGCCGCGGCATACACCCATCCCGCGCCCAGGCCATATCCCACTCCGCCCAGCGCGGGGCCGGCGATCTGCGCGACCTGATTGGAAGATGTGGACAGCGCCGTCGCGCGCGGGATCAACCCACGCGGCACGACCGCCGGAATCAGCGCCGGCAGGGTGGGCGATTCGAAAGCCCGCGCCGAGCTGATCGCGATGATGGCTATGTACACGATCTGATGGCTAGCCTGTCCGGTCAGCGATACTGTCGCCAGCACGATGGCGGCCAGGGCTTCCACCGCCATGCATATCGCGACGATCTTGCGCCGGTCGTAGCGGTCGGCCACGTGGCCCACCACCAGCGTCAGCACCAGCATGGGGCCGAACTGCGCCAGGCCGATCAGGCCCAGGTCCAAGGCGCTGCCCGTCAGGGCATAGATCTGCCAACCGACGGCTACGGAAACGATCTGGAAGGCAAGCGAGGCCGCGAAACGCGCCGCCAGGAAGTGCGCAAAAGCCGGTCGCGTGACAAGGCGATCGGTACTGTCGGGCGTGGTCATCTAGCCAAATCGCTCGTCGACGAAGAAGCCAGTGATCGTAAACGAAAAATAAATTTGCTGTGTTGGCCTGTGTTTACCTGTGTCCGCCTGATACCGGCCTGGTGGGGATTCCGCGACGGTTTCGTGAAGATTTGGTGGAGGCTGGTGGATGCGTCGCGGCGATCCGTCAAGGCCATCCGATGGCGATCTCGCGCGGATATCAAGGCGATTCGGATGCAGCCTGGCAGCGGCTCCGCGATCTGTTCAGAAAGACGTCAAGATTTGAGGGTGGACGCTCATACGCTCGCGTGATACCTTGCGCACGCCTTTGCGGGCGCACATGCCACGCATAGTCACGAGCACGGTCACGCATAGTTCCGCCATTCTGTTTTTGCCTGCGGGAGCAGGGCATGTACCCGATTTTCGTTTCCAAGCCGGCGGCCCGATCCGCCGATGGCCGCGGTCCCAATCGCTGGGACTGGGCACTGTTGCCCCTGATTCTTGGCGTGCTGGCGGCGCTGGCCTTCGGGGCTTCGCAAATGGCCAAGCCATACGCGGTGGGGACGCCCCTGCCGATATCGCTGGACCCCGCCTATCTGCCGTATTACCTGTTGCGAACCACGCTGCGCATGTTCATGGCGCTGGGCGCGTCGTTGCTATTCAGCTTCGTCTTCGCCGCCGTGGCGTCCAAGTCGCGCACCGCCGAGAAAATCCTGGTGCCGATGGTCGACATCCTGCAGTCGATCCCCATCCTGGGTTTTCTGTCGATTACCGTCACGGGCTTCATCGCGCTGTTTCCCGGCAGCCTGCTGGGCGTGGAGTGCGCCGCCATCTTTGCCATCTTCACGTCCCAGGCATGGAATATGGCGCTCAGCCTGTATCAATCGATGCGCACCGTGCCGTCGGAATTGAACGAGGCCGCGCGGGTGTTCCGCCTGAGCGCGTGGCAGCGTTTCTGGCGGCTTGAGCTGCCTTATGCCACGCCCGCGCTGCTGTGGAACATGATGCTATCGATGTCCGGCGGCTGGTTCTTCGTGGTGGCGTCGGAAGCGATCACCGTGTCCAACCAGGACATCAAGCTGCCCGGCATCGGTTCCTATATCGCCGTCGCCATCGACGCCCAGGACGTGCACGCGATCGGCTATGCCATCGTCGCCATGGCGATCGGCATTTTGCTTTACGACCAATTGTTCTTCCGGCCCTTGCTGGCCTGGGCCGACAAGTTCCGCTTCGAGGAAACGCAAAGCAATACCGCGCAGCAGTCGTGGGTGCTGGACTGGCTGCGCCGGGGCCGCCTGACGCGGGCGTTCAGCGAGAACCTGGCGGAGCAGGCGCAGCGCGTGCTGGGCTGGTTCCGCCGCGATTTCGACGGGACGTCGGTGCGCGCCCGCGTGCGCAGCCGCAGCGCCTACGTCGAGCGCGCGGTGGATGCCATATTGACCGCGCTGGCGCTGATCGCCGCATGGCGGCTGGTTATCTTCGTGCATACCGAAGTCGGCTGGACCGAGGTCGTGCGCGTTTTCGGCCTGGGCCTGATCACCTTGCTGCGCGTGCTGGTGCTGATCGCCCTGGCATCCGTGGTCTGGGTGCCGGTGGGCATCATGATCGGATTGCGTCCTAACTGGTCGCAGCGCGTGCAGGTGGTGGCGCAACTGCTGGCCGCTTTCCCGTCCAATCTGCTGTTTCCGTTGGCCGTCATCGCCATCGTCGCCTTCCGGCTGAATCCGGAGATCTGGCTCAGTCCGCTGATCATTTTCGGCACGCAGTGGTATATCTTGTTCAACGTTGTGGCCGGCGCGACCACCATTCCCACTGAACTGCGCTATGCCGCCGACAACCTGGGCCTGAAGGGCTGGCTGAAGTGGCGGCGCTTTTACCTGCCGGCTGTCTTTCCCAGCTTCGTGACGGGCGCGATCACCGCCAGCGGCGGGTCATGGAACGCCAGCATCGTGGCGGAGGTCGTCACCTGGGGCAAGACCACGCTGACGGCGACAGGACTGGGCGGCTATATCGCCGACATGACCTCGCGCGGCGATTTCCCCCGCATCGCGCTGGGCATCGGCGTGATGTGCGTGTTCGTGATGGGTTTGAACCGGTTCCTGTGGCGCCGGCTGTATGTATTGGCGGAAAAGTGGAGCAGATAGCGATGATGGCCCAAAACAATCTGCTGGATCTGACCGGCGTCAGCAAAATGTTCCGCACCGCCGATGGCGCCGCGCGCTCGGTGCTGGAAGGCGTCGACTTCCATTTGCGCGAAGGCGAGATCGTGGCCCTGCTGGGAAAATCGGGGTCCGGGAAATCCACGCTGCTGCGCATCATGGCGGGGCTGATTCCCGCCGACCACGGCAGCATCAGCTACCGCGGGCAGCCGCTGTACGGGCCCGCCGCCGGGATCGCGATGGTGTTCCAGTCGTTCGCGCTGTTTCCCTGGCTGACGGTGCGGCAGAACGTCGCATTGGGGCTGGAAGCCCAGGGCGTGGCGCCGGCTGAACGCGAACAGCGCGCCGAGGCCGCCCTGGAATTGATCGGGCTGGCGGGCTTCGGCGGTGCACTGCCGCGCGAACTGTCGGGCGGCATGCGGCAGCGCGTGGGTATCGCGCGCGCCCTGGCCACCAATCCCGAAGTGCTGCTGATGGACGAGGCGTTTTCCGCGCTGGACGTGCTGACCGGCGAATCGCTGCGCGACGACATGCTGGAACTCTGGGAAGAGCGCCGCATGGGCACGCGCGGCATCCTGGTGGTGTCGCACAACATCGAGGAAGCCGTCATGATGGCCGACCGCATCCTTATCTTCGCCAGCGATCCGGGCCGCGTGCGCGACGAAATCCACGTCACGCTGCCGCGTCCGCGCAATGCAGATTCGCCGGAGGTGCGGGCGCTGGTGGACCAGGTTTATTCGATGATGACCGCCAAGCCGCTGCCGGTATCGGCGGCGGGCGTGCCCGTCGCGCCGGTGCACCAGGCCTACCGCCTGCCGGATGCCAACGTGGGCACCATGGAAGCCGTGCTGGAACTGCTGGCCGAGCCGCCCTTGAACGGCAGGGCGGACCTGCCGCGCCTGGCGGAGGAAGCCGGGCTGCCGGACGAGGAATTGTTCCCTGCCTACGAAGCGCTGGGCCTGCTGGGCCTGGCCGTGGTCGAACAGGGCGATATCGCCCTTACGTCGGTGGGACGCCGCTACGCCGGTGCGGA
>DATJHN010000345.1:0-21140 GCA_035493915.1 Bordetella sp. | reverse complement strand
GCTGCTCACGCGCATGATGGCGCAGGGCGTGGACATCCTGGACCTGAACCTGAACGCGCCCGGCGAGGCGGGCCTGCTGGTCAAGCAAGCGCGGCAGGTCGGCTACAAGGGCCTGATCTGGCAGGTCGGCGGCCCCGGCATTGACGAGGTCAACGACATCGCCGGCCCCAACGCCGAGGGCTTCATGTCCTATGACGTGTTCGACTTCCGCGAGCCCAGCGCGCAGAAGTTCGTCGATACGTACAAGAAGAAGTGGAGCGGCGTGATCAACGCCCAGACCCCGGGCTGGTACAACTCGGCCAAGATCCTGTTCAAGGCGCTGCAGAATGCCGGCACGGTCACCGATACGGACAAGGTCCGCACGGCCCTGGAAAACCTGAGCGGCTACGACGCCGGCATCTACGGTCCGGTGGTGTGGGGCGGCCAGAAGGCCTACGGCGTGAATCGCCAGCTGCTGAACAAGTTCTGGATCACGCAGATCAAGGACGGCAAGCCGCAGACGATCACCACCCTGACGCCCGTCAAGGAATAAGCCTTATCGGTCCGGCGCGCGACCACCGCGCCGGACACTCCGCCTTCAAGGGGATTCCATGTTTTCCGCACCGGTCCTGACCCAGGTGCTGATAAACGGCCTGAGCCTCAGCGCGATCTATGTCCTGATCGCCCTGGGGTTCACGCTGTTGTTCGGCATCATGAAAGTGGTCAACTTCGCGCACGGCAGTCTCGCCATGCTGGGCGGCTATGCGCTGCATTATTACTTCGGCGAATTCAAGCTGCCCTATGTGGTGGCGATCCTGCTGGCGGGTCTGACCGTGGCCAGTGCCAGCATGGTGCTGGAATGGCTGGTGTTCCGCCGCTTTTACCAGAAGATGTTCCAGAGCATGATCGGCCTGCTGGGCCTGGACATCGCCATCGTCTATACCTGCGTGCTGGTGTTCGATGTCTATGAACGCTCGATACCCGCCGCGCTGGATTCCATGGTTGCCATCGGTTCGGTCTCCATACCGGCCGACAAGCTGATGATCATCGGCATCGCCGTCGTGGTGCTGCTGGCGTTCTGGGGCTTCATGAGCCTGACGCGCTATGGCCTGGCCGTGCGCGCGGCCTCGGAGGACATCGAGATCGCCGAGGCGCAAGGCGTCAACACCCGCCGCATCTACCAGCTGGCTTTCTTCCTGGCCATTTTCATGACCGCCATCGCCGGCGCCATCTATGCGCAGACTTATGCGCTGTCGCCGTTCATGGGCGAGCGCCCGCTGATGGTGGCATTCATCGTGGTGATCCTGGGCGGCATGGGCAGCATTCCCGGCGCGGCGCTGGGTGGCGTGCTGTTCGGCTTCGGCGAAAGCTTTCTGTCCACCTTCTACGGCTCGGCCGCGTCCACCTTCGTTTCCTTCGGGGTGGTGATCGCGCTGCTGGTGGTGCGCCCCTGGGGCCTGCTTGGAAAACCGGAACGCTGAGGCCGCCATGTCGAATACTTCCTTGAATCCTCCCGTGGCGCGCCAGACCGCCGCCGCGCCACGTGGCATGAAGGTGCTTGCCATTGGCGTCCTGGTCACTGTAATCCTGGCCGTGCTGCCGCACGTGGCCGACAACGCCTTCATCCTGGCCATCGGCGCGCTGATCTTGCTGAACATGATCGGTGCGCTCAGCCTGCACCTGATCATACGCACGGGCCACATCTCGTTTTCGCATGCCGGCTTCATGGGCGTGGGCGCCTATGCCTGCGCGCTATCGGTGCTGAAACTCGGCGTGTCGCCTTTCGTCGGCCTGGCGATAGGCGCGGCCGCCTCGGGCCTGCTGGCCCTGGTGGTGGGCCCCATCGTGCTGCGCCTGACCGGCAAGTACTTCGTGCTGGTGACCTTCCTGCTGGGTGAAATCATCCGCCTGGTGCTGGTCGAATGGGAAAGCGTGACGGGCGGCTCCAACGGCCTGTCAAGCATTCCGGACCTGCACGCCGGCTGGAATTCGCCCCTGGCGCAGTACTACATCGCCCTGGTCGCCGCCGTACTGGTCGCCGCGCTGTGCATCCGCCTGCTGATGTCCGAGACCGGACGCGCCATGGATGCGGTGCGCGAGGCCCAGCGGGTCACCGAGTGCGCCGGCGTGCCCGTGATCCGGCTGAAGGTCGGCATCTTCGTGCTGGGCTGCGCGCTGGTGGGCCTGCAGGGCGGCCTGCTGGCGTTCTTCATGCACTACATCGATCCCACCACTTTCGGCATGACCGACTCGCTGAACCTGGTCGTGATGAACGTGCTGGGCGGCATGTACAACGTCGTCGGCCCCATCGTCGGCGCGGTGTTCCTGGTGGCACTGCCCGAACTGCTGCGCGGCTACGTGGAAATCCAGCGCATCCTGTTCGGCGTGGCGCTGATCGTGGTGATGGCGTCCTTCTCGTCCGGCCTGGTCGGCCTGGCCACCATGTTGCGCAGGAAGGTGCATCAATGAGCACGTCCGCACGGCCGCCCGAAGGGCGTGCTCCCCTCCCTCGCGGAGGAGTCGCGCAGCGACAGGAAGGTACACAAATGAACAAGCTGCTTAATGTGGACGGCATCGGCATCAGCTTCGGCGGCCTGAAAGCCGTCGACGGCGTCACCTTCGAAGTCTACGAAGGCGAGATTCTGGGCGTCATCGGACCCAACGGCGCCGGCAAGACCACGCTGGTCAACCTGATCAGCGGCGTGATCAAGCCGTCGCGCGGCACCGTGGTGTTCCGCGACGAAACCGTTACCGGCATGGCGCCCTCGCGCCTGACCGAACGCGGGCTGGTGCGCACCTTTCAATCCACCGCGGTCTACGCGCAGCGCAGCGTGCGCGAGAACATCGTGCGCGGTAGCTACCTGACGCGCTATCCCGGCTTTCTGTCCACGCTGTTCGACACGCCGCTTGCCCGCCGCAAGCGCGCCGAATCGGATGCGCAGGTCGACGGACTGCTCCAGCGCATGGGCTTGTCCGCGGTGGCCGACGATGCCGCCGGCAGCCTGCCCTACGGCCTGCAGAAGATCCTGGGCATCGCCATCGCGCTGGCGGCGCGGCCCACCCTGCTGATGCTGGACGAACCCGTGGCGGGACTCAGCGCCGAAGAAACCGACCAGGTGCGCGACGCCATCCTGCGCGTGCGTGAATCGGGCGTCACGGTGATGGTCATCGACCACAACATGCGCTTTATCGCCGGCCTGTGCGACCGCCTGCTGGTGGTGGCCGCGGGCCAGGAACTGACGCGCGGAAAACCGGATGAAGTTCTGCGCGACCAGCGCGTAGTCGAGGCTTATTTGGGGACGAGGAATGTCACTGCTGGAATTGCGTAACCTGGACGTGCGCTATGGTCGCGTCGCGGGTACGCGGTCACTGAACCTGAGCATCGGCGAAGCCGAAACCGTGGCGCTGATCGGCTCCAACGGCGCCGGCAAGAGCAGCACGCTGAAGGCCATCACGGGCCTGGTCAACGGCTATGGCGGCGATGTCCTGTGGCAGGGCAAGAGCATCAAGGGCATGGCGGCATCGGAAGTGGTAAAGCTGGGCATCGGTTTTTCACCCGAAGGCCGCCGTGTATTTCCGTCGCTCTCGGTGCAGGAAAACCTGAAGATGGGCGCCTTCGGCCGCGGACGCGACCGCCAGGCCGAACGCATGGAACAGATGTTCGGCTACTTCCCGCGCCTGAAGGAACGGGCGCGCCAGGCGGCCGGCAGCCTGTCCGGCGGCGAACAGCAGATGCTGGCAATCGGCCGGGCGCTGATGAGCGGGCCCAAGCTTTTCCTGCTGGACGAGCCATCGCTGGGACTGGCGCCGATCATCGTCGAACGCATCGGCGATATCCTGCTGGAGATCCAGCAGCGCGAGGGCCTGGCCTTCGTGCTGGCCGAACAGAATGCCAATTGGGCGATGCGCGTTGCCCATCGCACGGCCATCCTGCAACTGGGGGAAAAGGTATTCGACGATGCTTCCGCGGCGCTGCTTGAAGACCCCAAGGTGCAAACCGCTTTCCTGGGCGTGTAGTCGCCGGCTCCCGACGTTTACGCCCGACGTTTGCACCAGGCGTTCCCGCGTGGCGTTCGGGCCTGGCACTAGACGCTGATTTTCGACTCTGACGTTGACCTCTCCAACCACTGGATTGATCCCATGCTACTTCCCTATCACGATCGGTATCCGTACAGCGCCATCACCCGGCGTCCCGACTACAGCTGGCCCGAGGGCAAGCGCCTGGCCGTCTACCTGGGCCTGAACATCGAGCATTTCGCGTTCGGCATGGGCAAGGGCCATCACCTGGGCACCGAACTGCCGCAGCCCGACGCGCGCGGCTTCGCCTGGCGCGACTACGGCAACCGCGTCGGCGTCTGGCGCCTGCTGGAATTGTTCGACGAACTCGGACTGCCCGCATCGCATTTGATGAATACGGTGCTATTCGACTACTGCCCCGAAGTGCTCGAGCCCATCCTGAAGCGCGGCGACGAGATCATCGGCCACGGCCGCACCAACGCCGAGGCGCAAGGGCATCTGTGGCCCGCCGACGAAGCGCGCCTGCTGACCGAAGTGCGCGAGGCCATCAAGAAGCATACCGGCCAGGACGTGCGCGGCTGGATGGGGCCGTGGATGTCGCAAAGCGCGCAGACGCCCGAGCTGCTGGTGGATACCGGCTACAAGTTCGTGATGGACTGGCCGGCGGACGACCAGCCGGTGTGGATGACGACGCGTTCGGGGCCGCTGATGTCCGTGCCCTATCCGCTGGAAATCAACGATTCCCCGCAGATGCTGGTGCGCCGGGCCACTGCACAGGACTTCGAACAGATGATCATCGAGCAGTTCGAGGAAATGCTGGTGCAGTCGGAAAAGCAGCCGCTGGTGTGCGGCATCGCGCTGCATACGATGATCGTGGGACAGCCTTACCGCCTGCGCGCGCTGCGTCGCGCGCTCAAGCATATTGTTGAGCATCCGCAGCGCGACAAGGTTTGGTTCACCCGTCCCGGCGATATCTATGAGCATTGCGCCGGGCTCGATTCGGGCGTCATGCCGCGTCCCTGAGCCGCCGGCCGTAGTCGCACGGCGCCGCCCCGTAACGTTGTTGCAACATCTACGCAACAAAAGTCGTTGGTGCGGCGCCACATGACGTTTTCGTCACACAAAGATAGACTTCGAGCTTATTCAGCATCTTCCGTGATATTTGCGAGAAAAAGGCGCAAAGTCTACTAACTATCTTTGAAACAAATCGATAGCAGCAAGGAGCTTGTGAATCCTGTCTGTCGATGTCTTGTTAAAGACAGATCCGTCTTTCACAATCCGTCGTACTTACAGTTGTTTTCCGCCGTAACGTCCGCTTTGCAACTCGCTGGGGAATCTCGGATGCAGGGTGCCGAACTTGAGTATTTACACGGCCGCCTGTGCATGCCGCAATGGCGGGATTTCATGCGCGCCCTGGCCGAGGAATTCCGTGGCCATTTGTCGACGGCGGAATTGCGCGGGTTGATGCATCGCATCGGGCTGCGTTTCGCATCGCAGCATGCGCTGCCGCCATGCGCCAGCATCGCCTCCTTGCGCGATGCCATGAATAAGATCTGGAAACCGCTGGATTGGGGCGTGGCCGAGCTTACGGACCAGGACGCCGCGGTTCTGCTCATCGATCATATCTGCTCGCCGCTTTCCTCCGCATTTGGCGAAGGGCACCTGGATTGGACGCCCTCCTTCCTGGAAGGCGTGTACCAGGGATGGATGTCGGCTGCCGGCGCGGACCAAACGCTGCAGGTGCGGCTGCAACACGCCGATCCGCAAACAGGCAGCCTGCGCTTCGCATTCTCGAAATAAGGTCCGCGCAACATGAACCCCAACGACGATAACGATATTGCCCGCCTGTTCGCGCAGTTCGGCGGCGACCCGGACACCTACCAGGAAATCGCCAGTGTGGCGGCCGCGAGGGAAGCGCGTTCACGCTGGCCGATGCTGTCGGCCGTCGACCCGTTGGATAGCGTGGCGGCCCCTGCCGTGGGCGCGGACGATGCGGCAATAGTGGCGCACGCGTCGCGCCCGGCCGACGGCCCGCACGAGATCGCTCAGCCCACGGCGCGCGCGCAATTCATACCGCCCAGGCCCAAGTCGTTCAACCGGGAGATTCCGGAGGCTTTCCTCGTCCCGGTTGCCCCGGCACCCCTTGCGGCAGAGCAGGCCGCGCCGGCGGCCCCATCCACCGGGTTGCGGACCGAGCCCACGATCGATCCCATGCCCGCGCCCGGCCCCGAGGCTGAAACCATGGCCGAGGCCGTGCCGGCTCCGGCATACGAAGCAGCGCCCGCATTCGTGCCCGAACCCGCACCGGCGCCGGCAAGCGCCGCAAGCGCATCTTCGCCAGTCGCCGCCACCGATCCGTTCCGCCGCCTTGCGGCCGGCCCCGCCTTGGGGGGCGAATCGCAGCCCCTGCCGGACCTGTTCAAACGTTTGCTGTCATCGTGAAAACCATCGCAGTGATATCCGCCAAGGGCGGTGTAGGTAAAACCACCATCAGTGCGAACATGGGCGCCGCGCTGGCCCGCATGGGCCGGCGGGTCGTCGCCATCGATTTGGATCCGCAGAATGCGCTGCGCCTGCACGGCGGCGACACGATCCGCGGCGGCCTGGACGGACTGGCGCGCGCCACGCTGTCGGACCGGCCATGGGAAGTCGCACGCGCGGCCGACAAGGATGGATTGGACGTAGTGCCGCACGGGCAGTTGCCGGAGAACGACCGCCAGCGCCTCGAGAATCTGCTGCGTGACGAACCCGGCCTGCTGGCGGCACGGCTCGGCGACATGCAACTGCCCGACGATGCCATCGTCCTGATCGACACGCCGCCGGGCCCCTCCGTGTACACGCGGCAGGCGATCGCCGCGGCCGACCTGGTGTTGGCGGTGACGCTGGCCGACGCGGCCTCGTACGCAACGCTGCCAGCCACCGCATCGATGGTGGAAGCCTACGGCGGCAACAAGGAAAACGGCGCAACGCCCTGCGTATATGCCATCAACCAGGTCGACCAGTCGCGTCGCCTGGCCAAGGACGTGATCCAGGTCATGCGGCAGAGCCTGGGAACGCGGACGGTCGGCGTGATCCACGACGATGAATCGGTCCGTGAGGCCCTGGCGTGCAACATGAATGTGCTTGACTACGACCCCCAAGGGCGCGCGGCCCGCGATCTGCAGCAGTGCGCGCAACACGTCCTGACCCGCCTGGAATACCCGCGGAGCGCCACGCCATGAAGCGCCAGCAACAGACTTTCCACTACCCGCCCGCGGGCCCCGCGCCCGGCGACCGGCTGCTTCAGCGCGGTATCTGGGCCAGCCGCCCGCTGCGTATCGCGATCGCCTTGCTGGCCATCCTGCTGGTGTGGCTGACAGTCATCATTCCGTTGACGCTGCCGGAACAAGCGGTGTTTTGCATCGTGACCTTCCTGGTCGCGCTGTGCGTGCGCCGCGTGGCCGGCCAGCTGGCCGTGCTGACGCTGATCGTCCTGTCCTGCACGGCATCGCTTCGCTACATGTATTGGCGGCTGACCGCGACACTGGATTTCGACAGTCTGGCGGACACGATTTTCGGCGGTGGCCTGGCGCTGGCGGAATGCTATGCGCTGGCCGTGCTGCTGCTGGGCTATCTGCAGACCGCATGGCCGCTGCGCCGCAAACCGGTGCCGATGCCCAAGGACACCAGCCTGTGGCCGTCCGTGGACATTTTCATTCCCACGTACAACGAACCCTTGAACGTCGTGCGGCAAACCGTATTCACGGCGCTCACCATGGACTGGCCGGCGGACAAGCTGCACGTATACCTGCTGGACGACGGGCGGCGGCACGCCTTTCGGGAATTCTGCGAGGAGGTCGGAGCCGGTTACATCACGCGCGAAGACAACCGCCACGCCAAGGCCGGCAACCTGAACTGGGCGCTGAAGCAGACGCAAGGCGAATACGTCGCCATCTTCGATTGCGACCATGTGCCCACGCGCTCTTTCCTGCAAATGTGCATGGGCTGGTTTCTCAAGGACAAGAAGCTGGCGATGCTGCAAACGCCGCACTTCTTTTTCTCCGCCGATCCTTTCGAGAAAAACCTGAAGACCGGCCGGGCCGTACCGAACGAAGGGGAACTCTTCTACGGCCTGGTGCAGGACGGCAACGACCTGTGGAATGCCGCGTTCTTTTGCGGTTCTTGCGCCATCCTGCGCCGCGGTCCGCTCGAAGAAGTAGGCGGCGTGGCCGTCGAGACGGTGACCGAGGACGCGCACACCGCCCTGAAACTGAGCCGGGCCGGCTACAACACCGCTTTCCTCGGTATCCCCCAGGCGGCCGGCCTGGCCACCGAGAGCCTGTCGGCTCACATCGGCCAACGCGTACGCTGGGCGCGCGGCATGGCGCAGATATTCCGCGTGGACAATCCCCTGATCGGCAAGGGATTGAGCTTCGGCCAGCGCCTTTGCTATCTGAACGCGATGCTGCATTTTTTCTATGGCCTGCCGCGTATCGTCTTCCTGACCGCGCCCCTGGCCTACCTGTTCTTCGGCGCGCACGTGTTCCACGCATCGGCGCTGATGATCACCGCCTATGCACTGCCGCACCTGCTGCACGCCAGCGTGACGAACTCGCGCATCCAGGGCCGTTTTCGCCATTCGTTCTGGAACGAGGTCTACGAATCCGTACTCGCCTGGTACATCATGCGCCCCGTCATGATGGCGCTGGTCAATCCCAAGCTGGGCAAATTCAATGTCACCACCAAGGGCGGCGTCATCGAGGAGTCCTATTTCGAGTGGGCCATGGCGCGGCCTTATATCGTGCTGTTGCTGTTGAACCTGGCCGGTCTGGCCGCCGGCCTGGCCGCGCTGGCGTTCGGACACGGCGACATCGACGTCAAGACCACGATCTACATCAACCTTGCGTGGACGGTCTACAACATCATCATCACGAGCGCGAGTGTCGCGGTGGCGGCTGAAAGCCGTCAATTGCGCAGCGACCCGCGCGTCGCCGCGGAGCTGCCCGCCATGGTCAAGCTGCCGAACGGCAAGACCATCACGTGCCAAACCAGCGACTTTTCGCAGCACGGGCTGGGGCTGGTCCTGCCGCTGGGCGCACGGGTGCCCTTGCACGAAAGGGTCCTTGTGTCGATTTTCCGTGGCCGGGAAGAAGGCGTATTCCCCGCCACTGCGGTGTTCAGCCGTGACGAACGGGTGGGTTTGCAGTTCGACGCCATGAGCGTCGCTCAGCAGGTGGAACTGTCCCAGCTGACCTTCGCCCGCGCCGATACGTGGGCGTCGGGCTGGGGCAACCGCAAACCGGACGCGCCACTGACCGCGCTGCTGGGTATCACCAGGATCGGCGTGCATGGCTTCGCTCTACTGCTGCGCCACTTCTTCTATGAACGTTTCCGTACGCACCGGCGTGCGGAAACGGCTGTGCCCGCCGTCGCGACACAGACTTCCACCGGCAATCCGAGAGATTGATGACCGTGTTTCATAATCGCATCCACCGCGCCCGCCGCGGCCTGTGCAGCGCGCTCGCCGGCACGTTGCTGGCCGGCGCATTCCATACCGCGGGCGCGACGCCCAGCGACACCGTCCCCGCGGCGGCTACCGGCGGCGCGCCCGCATCTGCAGCGCCGCCCGCGGCCGATGGCACGCAAACGTACTCGTTGACCCTCAAGCAACTGGGCGCCCAATACCCGCTGAACATTACTGGCGTGGACGGCTCCAACGGCGTGGCGTTCAGCGTGCGTGCGGACCAGGTCGTCACCGGGGCGAAGCTGAAGCTCAACTATGCCTATTCGCCGGCGCTGCTGCCCGACTTGTCGCACATCAACGTCATGGTCAACGGCGAGGTGGCCTACAGCATCCCGGTGCCGAAGGAAGAGGGCGGCAAGAATCTGCAGCGAACCGTCGACATTCCGGCGCGTCTGGTCACGGACTTCAACCACCTGAACCTGCAGCTGATCGGCCATTACACGCTGCAGTGCGAGGATCCGCTGCACTCCAGCCTGTGGGCCAATGTCGGCAACGAGAGCGTGCTGGAATTGACGGTCGCGCCGCTGCACGTGCGCAACGACCTGTCCACATTGCCGCTGCCTTTCTTCGATCGGCGCGATGTCCGGCAGCTGGTGTTGCCCATTGTCTTCGCGGGCAACCCCGATCCGGCGACGCTGGAGGCCGCGGGCGCGCTATCGTCCTGGTTCGGCGCGCTGGCGGACTACCGCGGCGCGCGCTTCCCGGCAACGTTGGGACAGATTCCGAAGCAGGGCAACGCCATCGTGCTGGTCGCGGGCGGTACGGCCGTGCCGGGCGTACAAATGGGGGCCGTCAATGCGCCCACCGTTTCCGTGGTCGACAACCCCAACGACCCGAATGGCAAGCTGCTGCTTATCCAGGGACGCGATAGCGCCGACCTGAAGACCGCGGCGAACGCACTGGTGCTGGGCGGCGAGACGCTGTCAGGCCAGACGGCCACCATCACCAAGCTGCAACCGCTGGCCGCCCGCAAACCCTACGACGCGCCGAACTGGCTGCCCAGCGACAGGCCGGTCAAGTTCGGCGAGCTGGCGAACGGCAGTTCGCTGAATGTAGCGGGCTACCGTCCCGATCTGATCCGGCTCAACCTGCGCATGCCGCCGGACCTGTTCGGTTGGCAGAACAAACGCGTGCCGATCGACCTCAAGTACCGCTACACGCCCAGGCCGTCCAGCGACAAGTCGCTGCTGACGGTCAGCTTGAACAATCAATTCGTCCAGGCCATCCCGCTGCCCGCCGCCGGCAGCGGTTCGCTCGCGAACAAATTGCTGGCGGATTCGACGCTGCCCGCGGAACAGCGCCTGGAGCTGCCGCTGTTCCTGCTGCCGGTGCGCTCCCAACTGCAGCTGTACTACTCGTATGACGTGCTGAAGCAGGGCGACTGCAAGGACGCGCTCCTGGACAACGTGCGCGGCGCCATCGATCCCGACTCGACGATCGATATTTCGCGACTGCCGCATTTCATCGCCATGCCGGACCTGGCCGCCTTCGACAAGGCCGGCTTTCCCTTTACCCGGATGGCGGACCTGTCTCAGACCACTGTGGTACTGCCCGATCAGCCGTCCGTTTCCGACTACAGCGCCTACCTGACCCTGCTGGGACGCCTGGGCTCGTCGACAGGCTATCCCGCCACCGGCGTCGCCGTCGCGCAAGCCAGCCAGACGGCCAAGCTGGCCGACAAGGACCTGCTGGTCATCGCATCGGGCGACAACCAGCCGCTGCTCAAGCAATGGGCCCAGTACATGCCGGCCTCCATGGACGGCAAGGAAAAGCGCTTCAGCGTATCGGACCTGGTCTATCGCACAACGTCGTGGCTCGGTGCCCGGCCCCAGGCGCGCGACAGCGTGTCGTTCAACAGCGACAGCGCCGATGCCTTGCTGGCGGGATTCGAATCGCCGGTCACGGCGGGGCGCAGCGTGGTGGTGGTGTCGGGCAACAAACCGCAAGGCCTTGCCGACGCGCTCAACGTGCTGACGGATAACAGCATCGACGATCATGGCATCAAGGGTTCGCTGGTGCTGGTGCGCGGCAACCAGGCCGAAAGCCTGCTCGCGGAAGAAACCTATCAGGTGGGAAGCCTGGGTCCGGTGGAATACGCCGAATGGTTCTTCAGCCGGCATATATTGCTTTTCCTGGCGTGCTGCCTGCTGGGCGCGGTGCTGTTGGCATCGGTGCTGTACTGGTCGCTGCACAGCCGTGCGCAGCGGCGCCTGAAGCGCTGATGGGCTCGCGCGGACCACGCCCGCCCCGTTCGATCGCGCCCGCCGCGTGGCGGCGCGCGTTCGCCCTCCTGGGGTTATGCCTGCCGTGGGCCGCCGGCGCCGCCACATGCGGCGCCGATCCCTGGCCGCTGTGGGAAGACTTCCAGGCGCGCTTTATCCAGGACGACGGCCGCGTGGCGGACGCCAGCACGCCGCAACAACATACCTCGTCGGAAGGACAGTCCTACGGCATGTTCTTCGCGCTGGTGGCGGGCGACCAGGCTACCTTCGATCGCCTCTGGAAATGGACGGAGGCCAACCTGGCGGGCGGCGATATCGGCAAGCATCTGCCCGCATGGTTCTGGGGCCATGCCCCGGACGGAACCTGGCGCGTGCTCGACGCGAACGCCGCCGCCGATGCCGACCTATGGCTGACGTACGACCTGCTGGAAGCGGCCAGGCTGTGGGGAAGGAAGGACTACGCGGCCAGCGCGCAGGCGCTGCTTGCGCGCATCGAAACCGAAGAAGTCGCGGACCTGCCCGGCCTGGGCAAGATGCTGTTGCCCGGCCCCAAGGGCTTCACGCTTCCCGGCGGCATCTGGCGCCTGAACGCGAGCTATCTGCCGCCCCCGGTCTTGCGCAGGCTCGCCGCGGCGGGCAAGAAGGACGTGTGGAGCGCCATCGCGCGCAACACGCCGGCCGTCTATGGCGCCGGGCTGGACACCGGCTACGTGCCGGACTGGGTGGCCTACGTCGCGCCCGCTGCATCCGCGGGCAAGCCAGCGCCTGCCGGCGCCGCCGGACCACGCGGGCGCTTCGCCACCGATCCCGTCAAGGGCGACGTGGGCAGCTATGACGCCATCCGTGCCTACATGTGGGCGGGCCTGACCCCGAACGACGATCCTCTCGCGGCGCCCCTGCGCGAGGCGACGCGTGGACTTGCCGCCGCGACGGCGGAACTGGGATATCCACCCGAATCCGTGCGGACGGCAACCGGTGTCGTGGACGGAACCGGCCACTTCGGTTTCTCCGCGGCGCTGCTGCCCTATCTGCAAGCAACAAACCGCACGGACCTGCTGAACGCACAGCGCGCTCGCGTGCAAACGCTGCTGGACCAGGCCCGCGCCAAAGCGGACGCCAGCCGTTCGCAGCCGCCTTACTACGACTACGTACTAACTCTGTTCGGCCTGGGCTGGAGCGAAGAACGCTATCGCTTCCAGGCGGCCGGCACCGTACAACCTTTTTGGGAAAAATCATGTCGCCGCGTCTCAGCTCCATAGCCGCCGGACTGCTTGCGGCGTCCATGCCATTGGCGGCATGGGCGCAGGACAGCGCCGTCGACGTGCTGGTGAAACAAGGCCAATACTGGCAGCAGCGCAACAACGTGGAGCGCTCCGGCGAAGCCTGGCAGAAGCTGCTGCGGATCGACCCCAACCAGCCTGACGCGCTGTATGGCCTTGGCGTCGACGCGGTCAAGGCGGGAAAACAGGACACGGCCCGCAAGTACCTGGACCGGCTGCGCGCGTTGGACCCTAACAGCCTGCGCGTGGCCCGGTTGAACCAGGCCATCGAATTGAGCGGCGGCGAAGCCAAGCGCAGGCTGGAGGCTGCCCATATCGCCATACAGTCCAACGATCTGAACGCGGCGTTGGAGAACTACCGCGCCGCGTTCCGGAATGTCCCCAACCCGACCGGTGACATCGCGCTGGAATACTACAGCCGGCTGGGCTATACGGAGGCCGGCCGCGCCGAGGCCCTGCGCAACCTGCAGCGCCTTTCGCGGGAAGATCCCGGCAATAACGAAATCCGGCTCAACATCGCGCAAATCACTTCACTGGACGAGAAGACGCGCGTCGACGGCATACGCGCCCTGCAAAAGCTGGTGGATCTGCCCGACGTGGGCGGCGCCGCCACCGAAAGCTGGCGCGAGGCGCTCGGCTATCTGGGCAATCCGCCACGCAAGGCGGACGCTCCCTTGTTCGAGGCCTACCTGAAGGCGCATCCGGAAGACGACGAAATTCGCCAGCAGTTCGCCAGCATCGGCAAGGGTGCCAGCGCCAGCGCGCCGGCCGATCCCTTGCGCGTGCGCACCGACGCGGGCCTGCGCGCAATGAACCAGGGCGAGATCGCAACGGCCGAAGCCAACTTCAACGCCGTGCTCAAGTCCAGTCCCGGCTACGCCGATGCGCTTGGCGGCCTGGGGGTCGTGCGCCTGCGCCAAGAGCGTTTCGACGATGCGAAAAGCCTGCTCGAAAATGCGATCCGGCACGGCGGCACGCGCTGGAAGAGCGCCCTGGACAGCGCATCGTACTGGGCGCTGGTCACGCGCGCGAACACGGCCCGGCAGGCGGGCGACACCGCCACCGCCGACCGCCTATTGCGGCAAGCAGTCAGCCTGTCGCCGCGCGATCCCGCGGCCGCCGACCAGCTCGCCGCCATCGCGGCCGGCGAGGGCCGGCTGGACGACGCGGAAAGGCTGTACCGCGGCGCCCTGGGCATTGCGCCGAACGACGCGGACGCGCTGCGCGGACTGGTATCGGTGCTGGCCAACAGCGGCAGGGAAAACGAGGCAAGGCAGGTAATCGATGGCTTGACGCCGGCGCAGCGCACGGCTGTCGGCAATGTCGACACATTGCGCGCGGCACTGGATGACGGCCGGGCCAAGGCCGCCCTGGCCCGGGGCGACACCGTCACCGCGCAGACCGCGCTACAGCAGGCCATCAAGGAAGACCCGGCCGACCCATGGATGCGCGTGTCGCTGGCTCGGCTGTACCTGAAAACCGGCGACAAGGCGCAGGCCCTCGGCGTCATGGACGACCTGACGACCGCGCGGCCGAACGACGCACAGGCGCTGTACGCCAGCGCGCTGGTCGCATCGCAGGCCAAGGAGTGGAATCGCGCGCTGACGACCTTGCGCCGCATTCCGGAACCGCGTAGCGCCGATGTGACGCTGCTCGAGCGGCGCACCTGGGTCCAGTCGCAAGCCGCGCTGGCGTCCCGGATGGCGAAGAGCGGCCGGCGCCAGGATGCGCTGAACCTGCTCGGCCAAGCCACCGCCTATGCCGGACAAGACCCCGATATGCTGGGCGCACTGGCGCTG
The DNA here is from genome assembly GCA_035493915.1 of Bordetella sp. Taxonomy (GTDB): domain Bacteria; phylum Pseudomonadota; class Gammaproteobacteria; order Burkholderiales; family Burkholderiaceae_B; genus Bordetella_C. The sequence goes on along the minus strand of DATJHN010000345.1, from coordinate 6,340 downwards.
GCCTACGCCGATGCCGGCGCCGCGCCCACCGGTGTGGCCATGCTGCGTGACGCGATGGCGCGCCAGAATCCGACGCCGCCCACGCTTACGCTGCAATACGCGTCGTTGCTGCTGAAGATCGGACGCGACGCCGAGCTTGTCGACGTGCTGCGTTCGCTGCAGCGGCAGCGCCTGAGCCAGGCGGACCAGGACAGCTTCGACAACCTGCGGGTGCTCTATATCGCCCGGCAGGCCGAGGCCCTGCGCCAGCGCGACGACCTGGTGGCCGCGTACGACATCCTGGCGCCCGTATTGCAAGAGCGTCCCAACGATCCGCTGGTGGTCGGCACGCTGGCGCGCATGTACGCCTCCGCCCAGGAATATCCGAAGGCGCTGGATCTCTACAAGCAGCTGCAGCGCACCGATCCGGACAACGTCGACGTCCAGTTGGGCGCCGCGCAGATGGCGAATCAGGTCAAGGACTACAGCTACGCCGACAAGGCCGCGCAAAAGGCGATCGCCCTGGAACCCAACAACGCGGAGGTGCTCGCATCCGCGGCGCGTATCTACCGCGAACAGGGCAAGACATCGAAGGCCGCCCAGTTGCTGAAGGCCGCACTGGCAGCGCAGCAAACGGGCGGCGAGGGCACTCGATTGGCCGCCGCATCGCCCACCGCCGCCAATCCTTTTGTCGGCCTGCCGGGACAACGCACGCAATCCGCGCTGGGCATGACCGCGCTGCCACTGCCCGACGCCTTGGCCAGCGCCGGCACCAGCGGCAACAACAGCCAGGCGGCTTATATCCCGGCACCGGCTTCGTCGCTGCAATCGCCGGCCCCTTATCAAGCGCCCGCCGGGGCGGTGCAATACGCCTATGCGGATACCGCCCCTCCGGCGCCAGGCTATGCGCCGCCGCCAGGCTATGCGCCGCCGCCGGGTTATGTGGCGACACCCGGCTACGCGGCTGCACCGGGCTATGCTCCGCCTCCCGGCTACGCACCCGCGCCAGGCTATGCCGCCGCGCCCGCGACCGGGTATGCGCCAGCCGCCGGTGCCGCCGCGGGCCGCGCGGCGCCGCCGCCCGCGAAGGTCGCGACGGCGCCTTCCATACAACAGGAACTGGATCAGCTGCTGGGCACCACTACGCCCTACGCGCAGGTCGGCTTGCTTGGCCGCAGCCGCAACGGCGAATCCGGCATGAGCAAGCTCACCGATATCGAAGCGCCTTCCGAAGCGCGCCTGCCGGTGGGCGACGGCAATCTTTTCTTGCGCGTCACGCCCACCACCTTGCAAGCGGGATCCGTGGGCCACGACTATGGATCGAGCAGCCGCTTCGGCGGTGGCCCGGCAGCGGCATTGGCCCAGCAGAACGGAACGGTAGGATCGCCAGGCTCGCAAAGCGACCATGGCGTGGGCCTGTCCGTCGCCTACGCAACCCAGGAGCTGTCCGCCGACCTCGGCACCACGCCGCTCGGTTTCCGTTATACGAATGTCATCGGCGGCGTCAAACTGAACCGCCCGCTGAACGACACCGGCTTGTCGTACACGGCCGAATTGTCGCGCCGTCCCGTCACCGACACCCTGCTTTCCTTCGCCGGCGCGCGCGACTCGCGCACGGGCCAGTCCTGGGGCGCGGTCGCGGCCACCGGCGGCCGGCTCCAGCTGACGCAGGATTTCGGCGACTACGGCGTGTACGGATACGGATCCTGGCAGTCGCTGGAAGGCCGCAACGTCGAATCCAATACCAAGGTGGAAGGCGGCCTCGGCCTGTACAAGTACCTGCTGCGCGATACCAACTACCAGCTGACCAGCGGCCTGAACCTGATGGCCATGTCATACGACAAGAACCTCAGCAACTTCACGTATGGCCAGGGCGGCTATTTCAGCCCGCAGGAATACTACTCGTTGAGTGTGCCGGTAGGCTGGGCGCAGCGCCAGGGCAACTTCAGCTACAAGGTGCAGGGCTCGGTGGGCCTGCAGTACTTCAAGACCGACTCGTCGCCTTACTTCCCGAACAACGGCAGCCTGCAGAGTGCCGCCAACGCCGCCGCGGCGATCGCCTTCGCGGAAGGGCTGAGCGGTTCGCCGGACGCCCGCTACGACGGCCAAAGCAAGACCAGCGTGGGCTACAGCCTGGCGACCAACGTCGAATACCAGGTCGGGCCGCAGTTGTTCCTGGGCGGCATGGCGTCCATCGACAACGCACGCGACTACCGTCAATGGGTAGGCGGCCTGTATGCGCGCTATACCTTCGACTCCGTTCCGGGCGGCGTAAGCCTGCCCGCCAATTCGTTCAAATCGCCGTACGCGCAATGAGGATCGCGCATACCTTTCGCCCCAACGCGATGGCGTTCTTATTCGTTTAGTAGAGAGAGATAAATGTTACCTGCCGTACTTGCCGGACTGTCCATCCTGATCATCGGCGATAGCCACATGACCGTCCCCACTCACCTGATCACCACCCTGCACGACGATCTGGTGCAGCAGGGGGCACACGTGCATTCGCTGGGCATTTGCGGCGCGAATGCCGGCGACTGGACCAAGGTCACGACAGGCACCTGCGGCGGCGCCGAGCGCGTGGACAAAGGCCAGATAAAGGTCCTGGGTGCCAATCCGCAGACGACGCCGGTCAAGCAGCTGCTCGCGACGGACAAGCCGAACATCATCATGATCGTCATGGGTGACACCATGGCCGCCTACGACAAGCCCGACTTTCCAAAGACCTGGGTGTGGCAGCAGGTCACGGCGCTGACCAGCGACATCGCGTCCACCAATACGGCCTGCATCTGGATCGGGCCGGCCTGGGGCAGCGAAGGCGGCAAGTTCGGCAAGACCTTCGCCCGCGTCAAGCTGATGTCCAGCTTCCTGGCGGCCAACGTCTCGCCGTGCGTGTACATCGATTCGCTGAACTTCTCCAAGCCGGGGCAATGGGGCACTGTCGACGGCCAGCACTTCACCGCGCCCGGCTACAAGCAGTGGGGCGATGCCATCACCAAGGCCGTGCTGGACCTGCCGCTGGTCCAGGGCATGGAAAAGAAATGAAGCCCTGCCGCCACCTGCTGGCCATCGCGCTGGCCGCCTGCTCCTTGTCGACCGCCGTCGCCACTGCCGCCGAAACCCAGCTTTACGACACCGGCCCGTCCGAAGACGCTTCTTTCCTGCGCTTCGTCAACGCGACCGCCGCGCCGGTCAGCGTGGTCCCCGAAAACCGGCAGACGCGCATGGTGCTGGACGCCGCCAAGCCGGCCACCGACTTTCTGCCGGTAAAAGCCAACAGCGCGATCGCGGGCGCGATCGAGCAAGGCAGCGCCCGCGCGGCAATATCGGTGCGCGTGGCGCCCGGTGCGTTCGCCACGGTGGTCGTACTGCCGGACGGCAAGGACGGCATGAAGACCGTCACCGTGAGCGAGACGCCGGACGACTTCAACGGCCTGAAGGCATCGCTTGCCTTCTACAGCCTGGACCCGTCCTGCGCGCACGCGGGCCTGAAGGCGGCGGGACGCGACGTCTCCATCGTCGACGACGTCGCGCAAGGCACGCTGAAGCGCCGCGCCATCAACCCCGTGCAGCTATCGGTGCAGGCGGCCTGCGCCGGCCAGTCCAGCGGCGCGCCGCTGGACCTGGGCCAATTGCAGGCCGGCAAGCGCTATAGCATCCTGGCCGTTCCCGGTCCGTCTGGCACCCGCCTGATCCGGGCCGAAGACACTCTGGCGCGCTGACTCCAACCGCATCCGTCCATGGTCTTCGCGTCGCTGGAATTCCTGACGCTGTTTTTGCCAGCGTTCCTGATCCTCTACGTCCTCGCCGGCTTGGGGGGCGGCCGCGCCGTGCATCGGCGCAACGCCGTCCTGCTGGCGTCGAGCTGGGTGTTCTACGGCTGGTGGAGCCCGGTTTTCCTGTTCCTGTTCATCGGGCTGACCCTGCTGGGATGGGTGGGCGGCATTCTGATCGACAAGGCCGGCGACGGGCCCCGCCGCGGATGGACCTTGGCGCTACTGATCGCCATCGCCCTGGCCACGCTGTGCTGGTACAAGTACGCCAATATTCTGGTCGACACCTTGAACGCCGGCATCGGCGCGGCGGGCGGCCATCCCGTGGGCTGGCAGCGCGTCATACTGCCCATCGGGCTTTCCTTCATCGTGCTGCAGTCGATCTCCTACCTGATCGACGTCTACCGGCGCACGGTGCCGGCCGACTACAGTTTCGTGACCTTCGGTGCATACCAGGCCATGTTCGTGCACCTGATCGCCGGCCCCATCATCCGCTACGACTGGGTCAAGCGCGAACTCGTCGCCCGCACGGTCGACTGGCCGCAATTCGCGCTGGGCGCGCGGCGCTTCATGATCGGCATGAGCATGAAAGTGCTGATCGCCGATACGCTGTCGCCGCTGGTCGATACGGCGTTCGCGCTGCCGCATCCGTCGTTCGCCGATGCCTGGCTGGGATGCCTGGGCTATTCCTTGCAGTTGTTCTTCGACTTTGCCGGCTATAGCGCCATGGCGATCGGATTGGGCCTGATACTGGGCTTCCATTTCCCGGAGAACTTCCTGCACCCCTACCTGGCGCGCAATATCCAGGACTTCTGGCGGCGCTGGCACATATCGCTGTCGACCTGGCTGCGCGACTACCTGTACATCCCGCTGGGCGGCAGCCGTCATGGTGTCGCGCGCACCTACCGCAACCTTCTGCTGACCATGGCCATTGCCGGCTTGTGGCACGGGGGCGACAGCTGGAACTTCCTGCTGTGGGGCATCGCGCATGGCGTGGCGCTGTGCGCGGAACGGCTGTGGATCAACGGCGGCCTGCCTTCGCTGCCGCGCCTGCCCGCCCGCATATTGACGCTGCTGTTCGTGATGCTGGCCTGGACCGTCTTCCGCGCCCATACCTTCGACGGGGCACTGTCCATGTATGCCGGACAGTTCGGCCTGCACGGCGCCGCGCTGGGCGACGAGATGCGGCTGGCACTGCGGCCGGCCCACCTGCTGGCGATCTTCCTGGGCATATTCTGTGCTGTCGCACCGGCGCTGGAACCCTGGATAGAGCGTTACCGCAATCCGGCCGTGCTGACGGTGGCGGCGCTGTGGCCGGTCGCGGCATTCCTGCTTTCCTTCGCGCTTATCGCCAGCCGCGGCGCGGTGCCGTTCCTGTACTTCCAGTTCTGAACATGACGACGCCCAGCGCCCCTCCCATCGACCATCCCAGCCGCATCGCGCGCTGGACCAGCCAACTGGCCGGCGTGGCGTTGATCCTGTTCCTGCTGGCCGGCTTGGCCACGACCGTCTACAAGGCCGCGCGCGGAACGCTGGACCTGTTCCCGGACGGCTACAGCTGGCCGGCATTCATGCAGGGCGACACCACCCGCCTGCTCGCCCACTCCTTGTCGAATGCTCCGCTCCCCGCCGAGTCCGCGAAACTGGAACGCGGCATCAGCTGGGTGGTCGCCGGCGACCTCGGGCCGCGCGTGCGGCAGGGATGTCCGGGATGGCTGTTCCTGACTGACGAACTCATGCGCTACCCGCACGCCGAAGACAACGCGCTGTCGCGCGCGCGGGAAGTGCTGCGCATCAAGAATGAACTGGCCGCGCGGCATATCGCGCTGGTGGTGGCGGTGGTTCCGGACAAGAGCCGCATCGAGGAGGCACATCTGTGCGGCCTGCACCGGCCCGCCGCGTCCGCATCCCGCCTGGACGACTGGGTGGCGCGGCTGCGCGCCGAGGGCGTGGACGCCGTGAACCTGGCGCCGGTGCTTGCCGCGGCGGACAAAAGCGTCGGCGGCAGCACCAGCAGTACTGGCGACACCAGCAGTACTGGCAGCACCAGCAGCACCGGCAACATCAGCGACACCAGCGGCAATAGAGCGGGCGTCTGGCTGCGCACCGACACGCACTGGAATGAAGCCGGGGCCGAGCGCGCGGCCGGCGAACTGTCGCGGGCGATACGCCGTACCGGTCTGGACCTGGTTCCGCATACGGACTGGATCGTCAACGGTGCCGACGAAACCCGGCCAGGTGACCTGATACACCTGGCGGGACTGGATTGGCTGCCCACGCGCCTGCAGCCGCCGCCGGACGTCACCCGCGTGTCGGTCTTCACCCAGGCACCGCAGGCCCAGGGCGCAAAGGGCGCGAATAGCGGGGACGATCTGTTCGGCGACGACAACCTGCCCAACACCGCGCTTATCGGCACGTCCTTTTCGCGCAACAGCAATTTCGTGCCGTATCTGGAACGGGACCTGCACACGCGCATTCCCGATTTCGCCAAGGACGGCGGCGACTTCGCGGGCGCCGCCAATGCGTATTTCGCCGGTGCCGCTTTCAAGGAAACGCCGCCGAAGCTGCTGATCTGGGAAATTCCCGAACGC
>DATJHN010000344.1:0-7052 GCA_035493915.1 Bordetella sp. | reverse complement strand
CGCGCACGGCCCGATCACGCTGGTGCACGTGGATGCCCACCTGGACTGGCGCGAAGAGGTCAACGGCGTGCGCGACGGGCTGTCCAGCCCGATCCGCCGCGCGTCGGAATTGCCATATGTGAAGCACATCGTGCAGATCGGATTGCGTGCCCAGGGCAGCGGCCGGCCGGCCGATTACGAAGCGGCGCGCCGCTACGGCGCCGACCTGATCACCGCCTACGAGCTGCACGATATCGGCATGCAGGCCGTGCTGGACCGCATACCGGACGGCGGCAACTACTACCTGAGCATCGATGCCGACGGCATGGATGCGGCGGTCATGCCGGCCGTCGACGGACCTGCTCCCGGAGGCGTGACCTTCGTGCAGGCGCGCAAGCTGATACATGGCCTGGTGAACAAGGGCCGTGTGGTCGGCATGGATATCGTGGAAATCCAGCCGTCCAAGGACAACGCCGCCATGCTGACCTGTGTGACCGCCGGGCGGCTGATCGTCAACCTGATCGGCGCATCCATACGCGCCGGCTATTTCGACCGCAAGTGAGACCCGACGCCATGGCACATACACGCATCCGTAAATTCAATACCCGCGCGACCTATCCCGAGCAGAAGCTGGACAACGATCTGTGCCAGGCCGTGGTGGCGCGCGGCACTTTTGTTTTCCTGCGCGGACAGATCGGGCAGAACCTGGATACCTCCGAATCGGTGTGTATCGGCGACGTGGCGGGGCAGACCGAGCAGGCGATGAAGAACATCGACATGCTGCTCAAGGAAGCTGGCAGCCAGCTGGACCATATCTGCAAGCTGACGATCTATATCTCGGATCCGCGCTATCGCGAGGACGTTTATCGCGTGGTGGGACGCTGGTTGAAAGGAGTGTTTCCCGTCTCCACCGGCATCGTGGTCAGCGCCTTCGCGCGTCCCGAATACATGGTGGAAGTTGACGCGACCGCGGTTATCCCTGATTGACTTCAAAGCCAGGGAATTCGATAAGTGCGTTCCTCGTAAGGAAGCGATATGAAACTCAAACTCTTCGCAATGGCCGTTATCGGCTTCGCCGCATCGCTGGCGGCGCTTCCCGCGTCCGCCCAGGATGCGCTGTCCACCATCATGGCCCGCAAATCGATCCGCGTAGCCGTTCCAACCGACTATCCGCCGTTCGGTTTCGTGGGCAACGATATGCAGCCGCAGGGCATGGATATCGACATGGCACGCCTGATCGCTTCCAAGCTGGGCGTAAAGCTGGAGCTGGTCCCGGTTACCGCGCCCAATCGCGTGGCCTATCTGCAGACCAAAAAGACCGACCTGACGATTTCCTCGCTGGGCAAGACCGCGGAACGCGCCAAGGTGATCGACTTCAGCATCGCGTATTCGCCGTTCTTCGATGCGGTGTTCGGCGCCAAGGGCCTGAAGGCCAGCAGCTATGAGGACCTGAAGGGCAAGGTGATCTCGGTTACGCGCGGCTCCATGCAGGACGAGGAATTGCAGCGCCTGGCTCCCGGCGCCGAGGTCAAGCGCTTCGAGGACAACAACAGTACGATCGCCGCCTTTCTTTCCGGGCAGACGCAGTTGTTCGCCAGTGGCACGTCCGTCGCATCCGCCATCCAGCAGAAAAATCCGTCCGCCGACCTGGAGCTGAAAGTCGTGCTGGCGAACGCGCCCTGCTATGTCGGCGTCGGCAAGGGCGAAACGCAGCTGCTGGACAAGGTAAACAGCATTATTCGCGAGGCCAAGCAGGACGGCACCATCGACAAGCTGTCGCAAAAGTGGCTGGGCGCGCCGGCGGGCGATCTGCCGGATTGATTTGCTCCGGCGAGCGCCTTCGATCGATTTCGCTACGTCGATTGCCTTTGATCGATATTGCTCCGTCGATAGCCTTGAGTTGATGTCACCGGCCATGTGCCGGGGCGAGGTTGGTCCAGCGGGTCTGCCGCCACCGATAAGGCGGCGCCCGCCAGCCCACATGCGCCGTGGTCCGCAAGCCATGGCCGGCAACGATACGCGTTCTGGCGGCGTGGCCTGGGGGCTGCAGGAAGGATGCACAAGGGGAACACGTGATGCAACGTGAACACGATGCGAGCGCGCGCATTGCGCGCTGGGTGGCATCGCTACGGGCAGACGCGATACCGCCGGCGGTGCGTGCTCGCGCGCGCGCCTGCTTGATCGACACGGTGGGCGTGGCGCTGGCCGGTTCGGCCACGGAGGTGGCCCGGCACGCCCGCGCCTTGATCGATGAAACGGCAGCGGCCGGGGAATGTACCGCCTTCGGCGCCAAGCGGCGCTACGACGCCTGTGCGGCCGCGTTCGCCAATGGCACCGCGGCGCATGCCCAGGATTTCGATGACAACTGCTATGCCGGCTTCGTGCATGGATCGGCCGTGATCGTGCCGGCGATACTGGCGGTGGGCGAACGCCAGGATGCGGCGGGCGCGGACGCCGTCAGCGCTTATGTGGCGGGTGCCGAATGCGAGTACGCGGTCGGCGCGGCTACCCGTTCGCGCCTGTATGAGCGCGGCTGGTGGACGACCGGCGTACTGGGTCCTATCGGCGCCAGCATGGCGGCGGCCTGGCTGCTCAGGCTGGATGAAGCGCGCACGCGCGCCGCCCTGGGCCTGGCGGTTACGGCAGCCGGTGGCATGAAAGCCTGCTTCGGCTCCGATGCCAAGCCGCTGGGCGCCGGCCACGCGGCGCGGACCGGCGTGGCGTGTGCCCTGTTGGCATCCCACGGCGCATCCGGCCCGGTTGAAGCGCTGCAAGAAAGCAATGGCCTGAAGACCTTGTTCAACGAAGGCGTGTTCGACGAACACTGCGTCGAGTCCCTGGGAAAACACTGGTACCTGGAACAGCCCGGCGTGGATGTCAAGCGCATTCCCGTGTGCCTGTCGTCGCATGCGGCGGCGGATGCGATAAGCGAGCTGGCCGCGGAGCATGCGCTGGCCATCGGCGACATCGAGGAGATCGTCTGCGATGTGCCGCCCATCGTTCTTGCCAATCTGAAATACGATGCGCCGGCATCGGCGCGCGAAGCGCAATTCAGCATGCCTTTCGCCATTGCGGTCACTTTGCGCCACGGCAAGGTGGAACTGCGGCATCTGTCCGACGATGTGCTCGTGGATGCGGCCCTGCGCGCGCTGATGGCACGCGTGCGGCAGCACAGCGGCGAACGATGGGGGGATGCCGGCCTGCGGGAACGGGCTCCCGAAGGCGCCGCCGTGCGTATACGCATGCGCGATGGACGCACCCTGGAGCGGTTTCGTGCCGTGGCGCGGGGCGCCGCCGGCGATCCGCTGTCCGATGCCGAACTGGCGGGCAAGTTCCGCGACTGCGCGGCCCCCATGTTGGGCGCGTCACGCGCGGAGGGATTGCTGGCGGATCTGCGGGCCCTGGACGGCGCCAGGCCGCTACGCGATGTACTGCGCGGCGCCGATGGGCCAGGGCCTGGATAAAGCGCCCCGGCCACGATCAGCGGCAGAGATCCCGCGAGGCCGCATTCGCAATACTCGTTTGGTATCCGGACAGAGAGCGATATTCATGCTGGAATTTTCCGATGTGCTGGCTGCGTGGCCGTTGTTTCTGGACGGCCTGGCCTTTACCGTGTTCCTGACGCTGGTCTCGTGCACGCTGGGCACGCTGCTGGGTATTGCCTGCGCCGGGGCACGGCTGCATGGCGGTCCCATTACGCGGGGTATCGTGGCCTGCTACGTGGAGTTCTTCCGCAATACGCCTTTCCTGGCGCAGATTTTTTTCATCTTCTTCGGCCTGCCGTCGGTGGGGGTGAAGCTGGACAGCACCAGCGCGGCCCTGTTATCGCTGACACTGAACCTGGGCGCCTATGCGTGCGAAATCGTGCGCGCGGGTATCGAGGCCACGCCGCACGGCCAGATCGAAGCCGCGGAGTCGCTGGCACTGAGCCCATGGCAGATTTTCAGCCGCGTGGTGGTGCCACCGGCCCTGGGGCGCATCTGGCCGGGCCTGACCAGCCAACTGGTCATCATGATGCTGGCATCCGCGCTGTGCAGCCAGATTTCGACCGCGGAGCTTTCCTATGTGGCGAACTTCATCGCCGGCAAGACCTTTCGCAACTTCGAGTCGTACATCGTCGTGACCATTATCTATCTGGCGTTGGCGATTGCCCTGCGCGCCCTGCTGGCATGGCTGGGCCCGCGCTTTATTTTCGGCCGCCTGCCGGCGGGGGCACTGAAATGAGCAGCGTCTTTTTCTTCATGACGAGCAGTGCGTTTGTCCCCAAGGACAGGAGCCGGCCATGAATGCCTTTTCCAATTGGGACATCATCCGCAACCTGCTGCTGGCCGTGCCGTGGACGCTGGCCTTGTCGGCGATCGCCTTCATCGGCGGTTCCGTGCTGGCGGTGACGATGCTGGTGCTGCGCTTGTGGAAACCCGCCACGCTGGGCCGCGCGGTCCATTGGTACGTTCAGCTGTTCCAGGGCACGCCGCTGCTCATGCAGTTGTTCCTGACCTATTTCGGGCTGGCGCTGTTCGGTGTCGATACCACGCCGCTGGCGGCGGCCACGGTCTGCCTGATCCTGTACGCCTGCGCCTATTTGACCGAGACCTGGCATGGCTGCGTGATATCCATCCCGCCGGGTCAGTGGGAGGCATCGGCCAGCCTGGCGCTGAACCTGCGCGAGCAGCTGGTGCACGTGATTTTTCCGCAGACCTTCCGCATGGCGGTGCCGCCCACGGTGGGCCTGCTGGTGCAGATCATCAAGAACTCCTCGCTGGCCTCGGTGGTGGGATTCGTCGAACTGACGCGCGCGGGCCAGATGATCGCCAACGTGACCTATGCGCCATTCCTGGTGTACGGCCTGGTGTCGCTGATCTACTTCGCGATCTGCTTTCCGTGTTCGCTGCTGGGCAGGCGCCTGGAAAGACGGACACGCATCCAGTATTGAATCCGTAAAAAGGAGCCCGGCATGCCTGGCAACGATATCAGCAGCGACCGCAATGCCTGCCTGGTGGAAATCAGGGGATTGCGCAAATGCTTCGGCGACAACGAAGTCCTGAAAGGCATAGACCTGTGCGTGCAGCGCAGCGAGGTCGTGTCCATTATCGGCCGCAGCGGCTCCGGCAAGAGCACGCTACTGCGCTGTATCAACGGCCTGGAGCGTTTCGATGAAGGCAGCCTGGCGGTGGGCGGCCATGCGCTGAAGCACGGTGACGCCCATGCGATGCGCGAACTGCGTCAGAACGTCGGCATGGTGTTCCAGCAGTTCAACCTGTTCCCGACCATGAGCGCGGGGCAGAACATCATGCTGGCGCCACGCCTGGTGCGCAAGCTGCCGGCGGCGGACGCGCGCAAACTGGCCGAATCCCTGCTGGAACGTGTGGGACTGGCAGGCCGCTTCGACAGCGCGCCACATCAATTGTCGGGCGGCCAGCAGCAGCGCGTGGCCATCGCCCGCGCGCTGGCGATGAATCCGGAAGTAGTGCTGTGCGACGAGATGACGTCCGCGCTGGACCCGGAACTGGTGGGCGAAGTGCTGCAGGTGATCGAAAAACTGGCGCGCGAAGGCTCGACGCTGATTATCGTCACGCACGAAATGGGATTCGCCCGCAAGGTCAGCGATCGCGTCATCTTCATGCACCAGGGCAGGGTGCATGAAGAAGGGCGGCCGGAGCAGATCTTCGATTGCCCACGGACGCCGGAGCTGCGTAATTTCCTGTCGCTGCCGCCGGAGCAGCAGGCCTAGGGGCTGGCATGCCGCGGACCCGTCTTCCGCGACGCAATGGCGCGATTCGACGTCCATCCCCGGTTTTTACGGTGCAAGTGCGGCACGGAGCTACTTTCCGGGGCGCATCGGCGATTCTTGCTGAGTCGTTCGATTCGCCCGGCGGCGCAGCACCGCCAATTGCACCGCCGCCATCAGGGCCAGCTGCGCTGCCACCACGAAGAAGGGCGTCTGGTAATTGCCCGTCATCGTGACCAGGACCGAAAACAGCGACGGGCCCACGAAGTAGCCCAGGAAGGAAATCAGTACCGACGCCGACGTGGCCTCGACGATCTTTTCCGGCGGCGATAGCCGCGCGATCTCCGCCAGGTAGATGCCGTTCCAGCTGGCCGCGAAGAAGCCGCAGCCGCCGGCGGCCAGTGCGGCCAGCGTCAGTGACGGCGATTCGGGCAGCAAGGCATAGACGACCACCAGCGCCGCCGCGATGAAAGCCTGTACTGTCAGGTTGTAGGCGGGACGCCCGGTGCGGTCGGCCAGCCAGCCCAGGAAGATGCGGGCGAAGACGCCGGCGAACTGCATGCAGGCGTAGGCGATGCCCGCGGTGGCCAGCGGCATGCCGCGCGCCGTGACCAGGTAAGTCACCGAGAACGAGAACAGCGAGCCCTGCACCACGGCGAAGGAGAACGCCAGCGCGGATGCCATCAGCAGCGAGGGCGCCGCGCGCAGCACGCGGTACGGCGTGACGAAGGCGCGCGGATGGATCAGCGCTTTCACGTGGATCGAGCGGTGCGGATCGCGTTCGATGTCCAGCCGCTGGCGTGCCGGCCCGACCACCAGGGCGGCGGCGATGCCGATGGCCATGGAAATCAGCATGGCGCCTTCCCAGCCCCAGGCCGCCGCGGCAGGCGCGAGGATCAGGCCCGCGCAGGCCGCGCCCGCCGGCGCCCCGGCCTGCTTGATGGAAAAAATCAGCGTGCGATGCTGGGGCGGCGCGGTGGCTGCCAGGATGCGGCTGCCCGCCGGTGGCGACGGCCCGTAGCCTATCCCCATCAGGATGGAGCCAACGATGAGCAGCGGCCAGTAGCCCGATGCCGCCAGCGCCAGCCCGAACACCGCCAGCAACGCACCCGCCTGCAGCATGCGCACGGGACCCAGCCGCGCCAGCAGCGGCGTGCCGAACAGCAGGAACAGCACCGTACCCAGCGAATTCAGCGAAGACAGGTTGCCGACCCGTTCCGGCGACAAGCCCGCGCCGGCGGTCAGCAGCGGCGCGATCACCGGCAGGCTCAGGTCCAGGAAAGAAGCCACGGTCTGCATGCCCAGCGTGGCCGACAGCGCCAGCACCCACAAGGGCATGCCGGAA
>DATJHN010000343.1:0-11958 GCA_035493915.1 Bordetella sp. | reverse complement strand
CGGCCTTGGCCACGGCCCTGGCCGTGCTGTCGACCGCCCGCTACCGCTTTGCCTGGGCCACCACGCTGCTGGCGCCCGATACCTTCGTCGACGTGACTCAGGCCCTGGGTTGGCTGCCCGCCCATCTGGGTTTCGCGCTGCCCGACACGGATACGGTACGCCTGAGCGACGGCACCCATCTACTGCCCCCCGGCGCGCAGGCGCAATGGGCGTGGTGGCTGATCGGATTGCTGGTGGCGTACGGCATTCTGCCCAGGCTGATCGCCTGGCTCGTCAGCATCGTCCGGCTGCGTGCCGCGCTGCGCGGACTGCGCATCGACATGGCGCTGCCGGGCTACGCGGCCTTGCGGGCGCGCCTGCAACCGCCCGCCGATCCGCTGGACCAGGAAGGTGGGGCGGCCGGCCCGCATGCACCCCGCATCGGCCCCGCGCCGTTGCCGTTCACCGGCGGCCAGGCCGTACTGGCGGGCCTGGAACTGCCGGACGACGTGGATTGGCCGCCGGCTGACATACCCGCGACCATCCGCGTCGCGGGTAACCTCGACAGCCGGGAACAGCGCCATGCGCTGTTGGATGCCTTGGCACAGGCACCCGCGCGCCGCCTGCTGGTGGCGTGCGACGCGCGCCAGACACCGGATCGCGGCGCCCTGGCGCTGATTGCGGATCTGACCGGGAAGGCGGCGGAAACACGTATCTGGCTGATGGGCGGCCACGACCTGGCCGGCAATTCCGGTGCGTCCGACCGCGCGGGCACCTGGCGCGGCCGCCTTCTGGACGCGGGCATGCCGGCCGAAGCGATCATGCGCAATACGGACCAGCCGCTGCGCTGGCTGGGCGGCGATCATGGCTGACATGCTGCAGATCGCCGTCGTCGGCCACACCAATACGGGCAAGACATCCCTGCTGCGCACGCTGACGCGCGATTCGTCGTTCGGCGATGTGGCTGACGCGCCGGGCACGACGCGCCAGGTGCAGGGCGCGCGTGTGCGGCTGGAAGGACAGCCGGTGCTGGCGTGGTTCGATACTCCGGGCATGGAAGACAGCATCGCGCTGCTGGAATATATCGAACAGCTGTGCGGCGAACGCCGCCTGGACGGCCCCGACCGCATCCGCCTGTTCCTGGAATCCCCCGAGGCGCGCCGCCGCTTCGAGCAGGAAGCGCGCGTGCTGGAAAAAATGCTCGAATGCGACGCTGCCTTGTATGTCATCGATGCCCGCGATCCCGTGCTGGGCAAGCATCGCGACGAGTTGGCCTTGCTGGCCGCCTGCGGCAAACCCTTGCTGCCGGTTTTGAATTTCGTGCATGCGCCATCGCATCGGGCAGAGCAATGGCGCGATGCAATGGCCCGCCTGGGCCTGCACGCACTGCTGGAGTTCGATACGGTGGTGCCGCCGCTGGACGGCGAAAAACAGCTGTACGAACGATTGGGCATGCTGCTGGACCGTCATTCGGAAATCCTCGGCCGCCTGTCGGACGCGCTGGCGCGCGAACGGCGCGAACGCCACGAAGCGGCCCTGCGGCTGATCGCCGAACTGCTGGTGGACGTGGCGGCGTTGCGCCTGTCGTGCGACGCGGACGATGCCTCCCTGCACGACGCCACGCAGCGCCTGCGCGAACTGGCACGGCGCCGCGAACAGGTTTGCGTCGATGCGCTGCTTGCCCTGTATAACTTCCGCCAGGACGACTATGCGCGCGACCCCTTGCCGCTCGAAGGCGAGCGCTGGGGCATGGATCTTTTCCATCCGCGCGCGCTGAAGGATGCGGGCGTGGAAGTCGGCATCGGCATGGCGACCGGCGCGATGGCAGGCGCGGCGGTGGACCTGATGCTGGCGGGCATCAGCCTGGGTACCGCGGCTCTGATCGGCGCCGCGGCCGGCGGCATGTGGCAGGGTATCGAACGCTTCGGCAAACGGCTGGGCGGCAAACTGCGCGGGCGCCGCGAATTGAGCGTGGACGACGCGGTGCTGCGATTGTTGGCCGTGCGGCAACGTTCGTTGCTGCACGCGCTTGAACGCCGCGGCCATGCCGCGCGCGAGCCCATGCGCCTGGATCGGGCGGATACGGACCCGTGGCGCGATGCCGGCCCGCCGGCGGAAATCAAGGAAGCGCGCAGCCGCCCGGAATGGTGCGGCATCGCCGACGGCTATCGGGACGGCGCGCGGCGCGCGGCCGTCGTGCAATCGCTGGCGCGGCGCCTGGCCTGACGGCGATGACCGAAGCGGCTTCTTCACGCAACCGCGTAGATACCCCAAGGTAAAAGGTTCCGGGCTTACGGTAGGATCGGCCTGCTGTATCGATGCTGTCTCTCTCAACGATGTCCGCCCGCGCTTGATCAGCGCATGCAGGAGCCAGAGAAACATGGGACTTGTCATGTACACCAGACAAACCGTCTTTGCAGCGTTGCTCGCCATCGCGGCAATCATCCCCGCCGCGCACGCGCGCACTTTGCATTGGGCCTACCAGGGCGACGCGCAATCGCTCGACCCCATGGCGCTGAACGAGACGTTCACGCTGGGATTCCAGGCCACGTTCTACGAACCCCTGGCCGGCTATGACGGCGACCTGAAGCTGGTCCCGATGCTGGCTGAAAGCTGGGAAAACACCGAACCCACCAAATGGGTCTTCAAGCTGCGCAAGGGCGTCAAGTTCCATAACGGCGAGGACTTCACCGCCGACGACGTGATCTTTTCCTGGAAGCGCAGCCTGACGGCCGGTTCCGATATGAAAGGCTACGGCGCCAAGGCCAGCGACATCCGCAAGATCGACGACCACACCGTCGAAGTCATCACACCCACGCCCAACCCTATCCTGCCGCGCGAATGGGCGTATCTGTACATCATGAGCAAGTCCTGGTCGGAGCAGAACAAGACGACCGAAGCGACCAACGTCAAGGGCGACAACCAGGGCAACTACGCCAATATGCACGAAGACGGCACCGGCCCCTTCGTCGTGGTGGAACGCCAGCCGGACGTACGCACGCGCTTCAAGCGCTTTCCGGGCTACTGGAACAAGCAGATCCCCACCAATGTCGATGAAGTGGAATTCCGCCCCATCACGCAGGAAGCAACCCGCGTGGCGGCGCTGCTCTCCGGCGAAATGGATATCGTGCAGCCGGTTCCCGTGCAGGACTGGCAGCGTCTGGACGATACCAAGGGCGTCAAGGCGCTGACCGGAGCGGAAGCGCGCGCGATTTTCATCGGCATGGACCAGGCGCGCGACGAACTGCTGTTTTCCGACGTCAAGGGCAAGAACCCGTTCAAGGATCCGCGCGTGCGCGAAGCGGTGGTACTGGCGGTCGATACCACCGCCATCAACCAGAAGATCATGCGCGGAGCGGCCAAGCCGCTGGGATCCCTGATCGCGACCGCCATCAACGGCTACGACGAAAGTTTCGGCGCACCTATCAAGTCCGATCCCGCGCGCGCCAAGAAATTGCTGGCCGATGCGGGCTATCCCAATGGCTTTCGGACCACACTGGATTGCCCCAACGACCGCTACGTCAATGACGAAAAGGTATGCCAGGCGGTCGCGGGCATGCTGGCGCGCATCGGCATCAAGATCGACCTGCTGGCGCAGACCAAGTCGAAGTACTTCGGCAAGATCCTCCTGCAGGCAGGCAACCAGACCAGCATGTATATGCTGGGCTGGACGCCGACCTCCATCGACGCGCACAACGCGCTGTTGAATCTGGTGGGTTGCCGCGACGCCAAGACGGCGGCGGGGCAGTTCAACCTGGGCGGGTACTGCAACAAGGAAGTGGACGCCCTGATCGACCGGATAGGATCGGAAACCGATCAACAAAAACGCAACGCGATGATCAAGCAGGCGTTCGAGATCGTACGCAACGAATGGGGCTATCTGCCGCTGCACCAGCAGCCCATGTCCTGGGGCGTGAAAGACAACATCAAGGTGGTGCAGCGCGCCGACGATGTCCTGGATCTGCGCAACGTGGTCATGCCCTGAGGACGGGCCTTCATGCTGGCCTTTGTCGCGCGCCGCCTGCTGCAATCGCTGCTGGTCATGCTGGCGGTGGCGCTGATCGCGTTCTCGATGTTCCGCTATGTGGGCGACCCCATCACCAACCTGATGGGGCAGGACGCGACGCCAGAACAGCGCGAGACATTGCGGGCCAGCCTGGGCCTGAACGATCCCTTTGTCGTGCAGTACGCGCGCTTCGTCGCGAACGCGGCGCGCGGCGATTTCGGCGTCTCCTACCGCCAGCGCCGTCCGGTCAGCGAGCTGCTGGAAGAGCGCCTTCCCGCCACGCTGGAGCTGTCGTTCGTATCGGCCCTGATGGCGCTGGCCTTCGGCATCCCCATGGGTATCTATACGGCGTTGAAGCGCCGCGGCATGCTATCGCGCGCATTCATGGCCATTTCCCTGGCCGGCATCTCGCTGCCGACCTTTCTGATCGGTATTCTGCTGATTCTGTTTTTTGGGGTGCAGTTGCGTTGGCTGCCCAGTTTCGGGCGCGGCGACGTCGTGGCGATCGGCGGTTGGACCACCGGATTGCTGACACGCAGCGGCCTGGCCGCGCTGATCATGCCGGCCATTACGCTGGCGTTGTTCCAGATGACCTTGATCATGCGCCTGGTGCGGGCCGAGATGCTGGAAGTGCTACAGGCCGACTTCATCAAGTTCGCGCGCGCCCGCGGCCTGCCCGATCGCCTGATCCACTTCCGCCATGCATTGAAGAACACCCTGGTACCGGTGATCACAATCACCGGGCTGCAACTGGGTTCCATCATCGCGTTTTCCATCATCACCGAAACCGTCTTCCAGTGGCCAGGCATGGGATTGCTGTTCATCCAGGCCGTCGGCATGGTCGATATTCCGGTTATGGCGGCCTACCTGGTCCTGATCGCGCTGGTGTTCGTCCTGATCAACCTGGTGGTGGATCTGCTGTATTTCGCGGTCGATCCGCGGCTGCGCGTGCAGCGGGCTTGAGGAACGCATGGCATGAGCACCCAGACCGGCTCCAGTAACGATACGCCCCGCATCGCGGCGCTGTGGGCGCGCGCCCTGGACAGCGACCTGTGGTTCAGTTTTCGCCATTCTCCCGGCGCCATGCTGGCGGCCGCCATCACGCTGCTGATCGTCGCCGCGGCGCTGCTGGCGCCGGTGATCGCGCCGCACAACCCGTTCGACCTGGCATCGCTGAACATCATGGATGCCAACACGCCGCCCATGTGGCAGGACGGCGGCAGCGCGGCCTTCGTGCTGGGCACCGACGACCAGGGGCGCGACATCCTGTCGGCCATCTTCTACGGCGCGCGCGTGTCGCTGCTGGTCGGCTGCGCGTCCGTGCTGTTTTCGATGTTATTGGGCGTGACGCTCGGCCTGGTCAGCGGCTATGCGGGCGGCCGCGTGGACAGCGTGATCATGCGCATCGCCGACATCCAGCTATCGTTCCCGGCCATCCTGATCGCGCTGCTGGTCGACGGTGTCGCGCGCGGCCTGTTGCCGCGCGATATGCACGATGACCTGGCCTTGTATGTACTGATTTTTTCGATCGGCATATCCGGCTGGGTGCAATACGCGCGCACCGTGCGTGGCGCGACGATGGTGGAACGCAACAAGGAATACGTGCAGGCGGCGCGCCTGATCGGCATCGGCCCCATCACCATCCTGCGCCGTCACATCCTGCCCAATGTTCTGGGCCCGGTCCTGGTCATCGCCACCATCCACCTGGCGGTCGCCATCATCACCGAGGCCACCCTGTCTTTCCTGGGCGTGGGCATTCCGCCGACCGCGCCTTCGCTGGGCACGCTGATCCGCATCGGCAACAGCTACCTGTTTTCCGGCATGTGGTGGATTTCGATTTTCCCGGGCATCACGCTGGTCGCGCTGGTGTTGTCGGTGAACCTGCTGGGCGATTGGCTGCGCGACGCGCTCAATCCCAGGCTGCGCTAGGGCGTCCCACCATGGCCTTGCTCGATATCGACGACCTTTGCATCGAATTCGCCGGCCGCCGGCGCACCCGCGTGGCGGTACGGGGGATTACGCTGCGATTGGAGAAGGGCGAAATCCTGGGCGTGGTCGGCGAATCCGGGGCAGGCAAGTCGACCATCGGCAATGCCGTGATCGGGCTGCTGGAACATCCGGGCCGCATGGCGGACGGCCAGATCCGGTTGCACGGCGAACGCATCGACAATCTGCCCGAAGCGGCCCGCCGCAAACTGCGCGGGCACCGTATCGGCATGATCTTCCAGGATCCGCTGACGTCGCTGGATCCCTTGCAGACGGTCGAAACCCAACTGGTCGAGACGATACAGGTCCATCTGGCGCTGAGCGCGGCGGCGGCGCGCGATCGGGCCGTCGATCTGCTGCGGCAGGTCGGCATCGACCAGCCGGAGCTCCGGCTGGGCCAGTATCCGCACCAGTTTTCCGGCGGCATGCGGCAACGCGTCGTCATCGCGCTGGCCTTGTGCTGCGAACCCGAGGTCATCGTCGCCGACGAACCGACCACCGCGCTGGACGTGTCGATACAGGCGCAGATACTGGATCTGCTGCGCCGCCTGTGCGAAGAAAAGCAGGTGGGGATGATCCTGATCACCCACGACATGGGCGTGATCGCCGAAGTCACGGATCGCGTGGCGGTGCTTCATCACGGCAGGCTGGTCGAACAAGGGCCCACCTGGAAAGTCCTGGGCGACCCCGACCATCCTTACACACGCAGCCTGCTTGCCGCCGTGCCGCGGCCGGACGTCAAACTACGCCGCTTCCCGCTGGTGAGCCAAGGCGACGGCGGACCCGCGTCCGCGCAGTCGCTGGATATCCGTACGCATTGGCTGGGCCAGCAGCGCGACTTCGGCCAGCGCGGCATGCATCCGCTGGTGGAAACGCGCGCGCTGGGCATGCGCTTCGTACTTAAGCCGGCCTTTCTGGCACGCAATCGCCGCACGCTGGATGCCGTGCGCGACGTATCGCTGTCGATACGCGAAGGAGAAGTCTTTGGCCTGGTCGGCGAGTCCGGGTCGGGCAAGTCCACGATCGCGCGCCTGATTGCCGGGCTATATACACCAACGGCCGGCACGGTGCGTTTTGCCGGCACCGACCTGAGCGCGCTGCGTGACGAAAAAGCGCTGAATCCTTACCGGCGCCAGATGCAGATGGTGTTCCAGGATCCGTATTCGTCGCTGAACCCGCGCATGCGGGTACTGGATGCGGTCGCCGAACCGATCCGCTTTCATCGGTTGGCTTCCACGGAGGCGCAGACGCGCCGCATCGTGCTCGATCTACTCGAGGTCGTCGGGCTGGACGCGGAGGCGGCGGGACGTTTTCCGCACGAATTCTCGGGCGGCCAACGCCAGCGCATCTGCATCGCGCGAGCGCTGGCCACGCGGCCTCGCTTCCTGATCTGCGACGAACCCACGTCGGCGCTGGACGTGTCCATCCAGGCGCAGATATTGAACCTGTTGAAAGACCTGCAGGAAAAGCTGGGGCTGACCATGCTGTTCATCAGCCACGACCTGCCGGTGATCCGGCAGATGTGCGACCGCGTCGGCGTGATGCGTCACGGCGAACTACTGGAGGTCGCCGACACCGAAGCGCTGTTCGAAGCGCCGCGGCATCCGTATACGCGGCAGCTGCTCGACCTGATGCCGCGCCTGCGCGGTCTACCGGAAGCGGAAACCGCCAGCGACCTGAGCGCCGCCAGCATGCCGGGATAGCGATCTCGCGCCGGCCCCGGGGCCCGGACCTGAACCCAGACCAGATCGGATCGGATGGAGTCGGGTTGCCGCGACCGCGAGCCGCCGATAATCCGCCGGCGCCCCCCAAAAGATAATAATAAGAATTATACTCATTCATATATGGATATCCGTATTTCCTTCCTACGCTACCGGACGGCGGTGCTGGGCCGGGTGATCGCCGCCTGCCTGGGCGGTTACGCGCTGGCCTATACGGCCACGGTGGCCAGCGCCCTCTGGTTGCCACTTGCGCCGGCGGACGCCGTGGTGGCGTCGACCATGCTGGGTTTTCTGGCGCATGCAGTTGCGGTCATCGTGGTGTTCGCCTGCGCCACCGCATGGCAGGCATGGGGCTGGGTCGGCGGCGCCGCCGCGGTGTTCTACGCCCTGTCGCTGTGCCATCCTGGGGCCGGAGCATGAGGCCCGACGGTAAGCCTGAAGGCCTGCGGCAATCGATGGCCTGGCTGCACGCGTATGCCGGCCTGTTGCTGGGCTGGCTGCTGTTCGCGGTCTTCCTGACCGGCACGCTGGCCTACGTGCAGGACGAGATCAGCCTGTGGATGCGGCCAGAAACGCAGCGCTCGCGGGGCGATGCGATGACAGCCCAGCGGGCGGTCGACACGCTGGCCCGGCTGGCGCCGGGCGCCCAGGCCTGGACCATCGAGCTGCCGGATGAGCGCCAACCGGCTGTACTGGCGAGCTGGCGTCCCGCCGGAGCCGCCGCGGGACGCGCCGGCCTGCGCCGCGCGGTGCTCGATGCGGGCACCGGCAATGTCATCCAGCCGCGCGAAACGCAGGGCGGTGGCTTTCTCTATCGCTTCCATTACGAACTCTATGGCGTGCCCTACGCCGTCGGGCACTGGGTCGTCGGCGTCGCGGCCTTCTTCATGCTGGTCGCCATTGTCAGCGGCGTGATCACCCATAAAAAAATCTTCGTGGATTTCTTCACCTTCCGGCCGCGCAAGGGACACCGGTCGTGGCTGGACGCGCACAATGCGGCCGCGGTGCTGGGCCTGCCCTTTCATTTCGTGCTGACATTCAGCGGCTTGCTGCTGTTGTTCTTCACGCTGCTGCCATGGGGCGTGCATACCGCCTACGACGGCAATCCCAACCGCTTTTTCGCCGAACGGCGCGCCGCGCTGAATACCGCGCCAGCCTTGCCCGCAGGCTGGACGCCCGCACCGGATGCGCGCGCGGAGATCGGCGCGCTGCTGCGGCAGGCCCGGCAGGAATGGAATGGGCGTCCCGTCGGCACTATCGCGATCAATCAACCCGGTACGCCGGTGGCCATCATCGAACTGCGCGCCGCCGGCGGCGACAGCCTGGGCAATCGCGGCATCGGCGACCGCCTGTACTTCGCCGCCGACGGTACGCCATTACCGGCGCGGCCGTCTGAGGCGCGCGCGTTCACCACCACGGTCTATAACGCGATGGTGGCGGTGCACCTGGGGCGCTTCGCCGGACCGGCGCTGCGTTGGCTGTTCTTCCTGTCGGGCATCGCCGGCACGCTGATGGTGGCGACCGGCCTGGTCCTGTGGGTGGTGAAGCGCCTGCCGGAACGGACGCGGCGCGGCGGCACGCCTTTCAACCACCGCCTGGTGGAAATCCTGAACGTGGGCGCGGTATCCGGCCTGCCGGTAGCCGTGGCCGTCTACTTCTGGATGAACCGCCTGCTGCCGGCCGCCATGGCGGGACGCGCCGATTGGGAAATACGCGGCTTTTTCATCGCGTGGCTGCTGTGCTTCGTACACGCGGCCCGCAGGCGCCATCGGCGCGCCTGGGCGGAACAACTCGGCACGGCCGCCGTACTGCTGGCGCTGCTGCCGGGTCTGAATGCCGTCACCGGCGGCGTGCCCCTATGGCAAAGCCTGGCGGGTGGTCCGGGCGCCCTGGCCGGCTTCGAATGCGCCCTCCTGGCGATCGCCGGCCTGCTGGGTGCCGCGGCGGTCAAGTTGAGGCGAGCCGATCGCGCAACGGTACCTCCGCGCATGCACCGCGCTTCGGCAGCCGGCGACAGTCGCGTTCGGGTGTCGCCATGACGGCCTGGGTGTGCGGCCTGCTGGCTTTCGCGGGGTTCGCCGCCATCGCGCGCTCGATGGAACGGCACCGGGAAGTCGATCGAATCGGCACGGATGCCGGCGCGGATGTCGACTCGGCGGCCACCTGGCGGCTGCGTGGCGGCGGCTACGGTCTGCTGGGGCTGGCCGCCTGGGCCGCGGTGCGCGAATGGGGACCGTCGGTGGGTCTGGCGGCCTGGCTGGGCACACTGACCCTGTCGGCCTTCAGCCTGATGCTGCTTTTCACCTATCGCCCCGCCGCCATCCGTACGCTGGCGCGCATGGCGGCCCTGTCCGGCCTGCTGGGCTGGCTGCTGCCGCCGTTGATTTAATGGGGCGCGGCCGGCTCAACGGGGTGTGGCCGAGCCCGGCACGGGCACCTGACCCTGGCCTTGCGCATCGGAATCGTTGTCGTCCGGCTGGTCCTGGTCGGGATCATCCTGGTCAGGCTCGTCCGCGCCTGGCTGGGCCATCATGCCCATGACCCCTTGCAGCACCATGCCGGCGAACTGATCCAGCGGCATCTTGCGGCCGTTCAGATCCACCGTGCGGTCGGCATAATGCAGAGCCGACACGATGTCGGTGCCCTGCACCGTCGCATAGCCGGACGACACCGCGGCCTTGCCTATCATGACCGCCAGCATCTGCGCCTGGGCATTGGCCGCCGCTGCATCCAAGCCGTCGCGCTGCATATTGTCCGCCATCAGATCCGCCACCAGCGGCTGCGCGACCGAGACCCGCGCATCCAGTTTGTGCAGCGTCTGGGCGATGCGTTCGTCCAGGGGCAGATCGGCCTTGTCCGGCTTGGTCAGGTCCAGGTTCAGCGTAAAGCGCGCTTCGCCGTGCGGCGTCTTCAACAGGATGGGATTGATATAGAAATTGGGATTGCCCGCCAGCAGCGCATCGCGCGCCGACAGCGCCAGCGCGTGCTCTTCGGGCGTCAGATCGGGTTCGGCCGGCACCGTGGGAGCGCCGCCCTTGGCCTGGGCCTGCTCCATGGCACGCGACCACAGCCGCCCATACAGCGAAGCCAGCGACTTGATGGCTTCCGGCGCCAGGTTCTTGGCGCCCAGCGACACCTGCGCGGTGCCGATGTCCTTGCCGGCCACGTTGATCATGGCGATGTCGTAGGCGGCCTGCATGCCCAGCAGGCCCTTGTCCTCGCCGATGTCGGTGCGCTGGTTGTAGCCGGTCAGGACGACAGGGGGCGAACCGGCCACGGATAGGGCGATCCGCTTGACACCCATCGTCGTATTGCCGACCTGCAGATCGGACGGCCCCGGACGCATGTCGGAAACCAGGGTCACGCCGCTGATTTCGGCCTGGCCCGCCGCTTCGCCCTTCAGCGTCTTGAATACCAGGCTATCGATCGCGCCGTCCACCCGGACGTGCTTGTCGGAGTCCTGGGTGTAATCCATCACCAACCCGGAAAAATCGAGCGCCGCATCGTCGCGCGCCAATTTGACCGGTTCCACCCGGACGGTGCCCGAGGCCGCCTGCGAGTAGGACACCACGGTGTCGCCGGAAACTGGAGGCACGCCCTTGGTCAGCGCGAACCAGGGGCGCACGGTATCGTTTTCTTGCAGATGGAAGGCGCCCGCCGCCATCACCGGCGCCAGTTGCAGGTGCCGCACCCGCTCGAGCGGGAAGGGACCGTGCCCTACATGGGAGGCGATATCGATAACGTCCTCGCGGGGGGTGGGCGATTTGCCATCGGCGGCGCCATCGCCGTGCACCCGGACGCGAAGCACCAGGTCGGTCGAAAAGATGTGCCTATCCAGGCTGTCCAGCGACAGCGTGACCTTGCCGCCCGGAAACAGCGTCTGCAGCCGCGTGTTGCTGTCGGCGGCCTGCTGGCGAACGATGTCCTCCACGCGCTTTCCGGTATACCAGGCGCCCGCGGTCCATACGACCCCGACGACCACCACTACGCCCGCGACCACACCGATTGCTCTTTTCATGACGCTGGTTCTTCTCGTTGGACAAAGGCGGAATTATAGGTAGCCGACCCTCTTTCCCCATGACGCCAAACCCCGTTCCCACGCCAAAAGCGTTACAGGACTATACGGCCCTTCCGCCGCCGGGCCGCTCCCAAGGCGGGAAGCGCCCCCTTGGGGGGCAGCAAGCCGACATCGTCGGCGCCGCGTGGGGGCAATTCCGCCCGCCGGGCCGCTCCCAAGGCGGGGAGTGCCCCCTCGGGGGGCAGCAA
>DATJHN010000342.1:0-25800 GCA_035493915.1 Bordetella sp. | reverse complement strand
AGATCTCATCCGGATCAGGATAGGCGTCCACCGCCCGCGCCACGCTATCTTCGCGCAGCAGGTGCAGGATGGGGTAAGGGGACCGATTGGTGCAGTTCTCGATGTCTTCGGGCTCTGTATCGGCGAACTGGTAGTCGGGATGAAAGCTGGCGATCTGCAGAACGCCGCGCAGGCGCAGGCGCTTGAGCAGGCGATCCGCCTGTCCCAAAAAGTCGTTGTAGTCGCCAAAATCCTGCAAAGCGGACAGCAGGATGATCACGGTGGTATCGATCGCATCGGGATCGCTATCTACCAGCAAGCGCATTTCGCGCTCCAGATCGGCGGCCACGCCGTCCGCGTCGCCGGCCTGGCTGGCCACATAGCGGATCTGCCCCTTTACGTGCACCGCTTTGGCGAACGGGCACAGGTTCAAGCCGATGACGGCGCGGGTCAACCAGTCCTGCGTGGCAGCGATCGCCGCGCCAGCCTGTGATTCCATATCCGCCATCGCCTTGCCCTTGCCAACCGGTCAGGCGGACGGCATCGCCGCGATGGTCTGAGCCACCGCCGCGGTCAGCTTCTTGCCGTACGGCACGTGCAGGAATTCGTTCGGACCGTGCGCGTTGGACTTGGGGCCCAGCACGCCGCACACCATGAACTGCGCCTGCGGAAAGCCCTGCTGCAGGGTATTCATCAAGGGAATCGTCCCGCCCTGCCCGATATAGCCGCAGGGCGCGCCGTAGAACTGCTGGGAAGCCGCATCCAGCGCGGTGGTCAACCATGCCTGCGAAACTGGCGCATTCCAGCCGGTGGCCTGCCCTTCGCTGGGCTTGAAGAGCACCCGCGCGTTGTACGGCGCGTCGTGTTCGAGCAGGGCCTTCAGTTCCTGCGCGGCAGCGATCGCATCGACCAGCGGCGGCAGGCGCAGGGACAGCTTGAAAGCGGTACGCGGACGCAGGACGTTGCCGGCGCTGGACAGCGGCGGCAACCCATCGGCGCCGGTGACCGAAAGCGTGGGCCGCCAAGTGCGGTTCAGGAGCGCTTCTTCCGGTTCGGTTGTCATGGGCAGCACGAAACCACCGTCGGCGCCGCAGCTCCAGGGAAAGCGCCGCCAGACTTCGTCGCCCAGGATTTTGGCGGTCGCGTGCACCTGCTCGATGCGTTCCGCGGGGATTTCGCAATGGAAGCTTTGCGGCAGCAGACGGCCCGTCGCGCTGTCTTCCAGGCGATCCAGCAGATGGCGCAGGATGCGGAAACTGGAGGGCACCACGCCGCTCGAGTCACCGGAATGCACGCCTTCGTCCAGCACCTGGACTTCCAGCGTGCCCGACACCATCCCGCGCAGGGAGGTGGTCATCCACAGCTGGTCGTAATTGCCGGCCCCCGAATCCAGGCAGACGACCAGGGCGACGTTGCCCAGCCGGCTACGCAGGGCGTCGACATACGGCAGCAGGTCGTAGCTGCCCGATTCCTCACAGGTTTCGACGATGCCCACGCAACGCGGGCGCGGTATGCCCTGCTTGTCCAGCGCCAGGATGGCGGTCAGCGAGGCATAGATGGCATAGCCGTCATCGGCGCCGCCCCGGCCATATAGCTTGCCGTCCTCGTACTTCGGCGTCCAAGGCCCCAGGCCGGCGCGCCAGCCGGAAAATTCCGGCTGCTTGTCCAGATGGCCATAGAGCAGCACCGTGTCGCCGTTATCCGTGCGCGTTGCCGGCGCGTCGAAGAAAATCACCGGGGTGCGGCCGGGCAGGCGCACGACTTCCAGCGTCAGGCCACCGACCTTCTGTGCTTCGACCCATTGCGCGGCATCGCGTACGACGCGCTCGATGAAGGCGTTCTTTTCCCAATCGGCGTCGAAAGACGGGCTCTTGGCCGGAATGGCGATGTAGTCGGTCAGTGCGGGCAGGATGTCTTTATCCCATTTCTGGTCGACAAAAGCCTGCAGCGCCTGCGGATCGATGGGACCGGGCAGAGCGGAATCGGGGACACGTGCGTTCATGGAGCGTTCCTTGGGTCGAAACGAGGGAACGATCATTGTAGGACGGTCCCCTCTTTCCGGCCATTTATTGCGCGATACGACGCCCGGCCTTCGCTATAAAGGCGAGCACCGTGGCAAGTGGCATCAGCTTGCCTTTGTCACTTCATCCAGACACGGGCATTGCGGAACGCGCGCATCCACGGGCTGAAGGTCCCACCGCTGTCGCGGTCACCCCATTTTTCCGGCGCCCAGGACATCATCACGTTACGCGTGACCCGTTCCGGGTGGGGCATGATCGCGGTAAACCGTCCGTCCGGCGTGGTCACCGAAGTAAGGCCGCCAGCGCTGCCGTTGGGATTGAAGGGATAGCGTTCGGTATGCGTGCCGCGGTTGTCGACAAATCGCGCCGCGGCAATAACCTTGCCGGGATCGCCCTGGCGCGCGAAATTGGCATAGCCTTCGCCATGCGCCACCGCGACCGGCGTCCGCGTGCCCGCCATGCCGGCGAAGAAAATCGACGGCGAGTCGGCTATTTCGACCATGGCCAGGCGAGCTTCGTACTTCTCGGAAAGGTTGCGCGTAAAACGCGGCCATGCCTGTGCGCCCGGAATCATGCTGGCCAGCGCGGCGAACATCTGGGCGCCGTTGCATACCCCCAGGCCGAAGGTGTCCTGGCGACCGAAGAACGCGGCAAACTGGTCCGCCAGTTGGCTATTGAAGCGGATGGTGCGGGCCCAGCCTTCGCCGGCGCCCAGCACGTCCCCATAGCTGAAGCCGCCCACGGCGACCATGCCGTTGACGGTACGCAGGTCGACCCGGCCGTTTAACAGATCCGTCATGTGCACGTCGACCGCTTCGAAACCCGCCGTGTCGAATGCCCAGGCCATTTCCACCTGGCTGTTGCAGCCCTGCTCGCGCAGGATGGCGACGCGCGGACGCTTGCCGGTAGCGATATAGGGCGCCGCTACGTCTTCCTGCGGATCGAAGGGCACGATCGGCGAAAAACCGGGATCGTCCTTGTCCTGCCAGACATCGAGTTCAGCCTGCGCGCAAGCCGGATTGTCGCGGCGTGCCATGATGCGATAGCTGGTTTCGCTCCAGGCACTGGCCAGTTCGGCGCGCGGCTGGCCCCAGATCTTGCGGCCGTCGCGGAAGAATTCGACTTCGTCGGCGCCGTTCAGACCGCCGATGACATGGGCGAATTTCGACAGGCCGGCGCCGCGCAGCACCTGCATTACCGCATCGCGCTGCGATGCGTGCACCTGGATCACGGCGCCAGCCTCTTCTGAGAACAGCGCCTTCAGGGTCAGTTCCTCGCGCTGCACCGCGACCTGTTCAGGGCGTATCTTGAAATCGCCCCAATCCGCCGAGTTGGCGTCGAAGGTCAGCATGTCCAGATTGACCGACACACCGGTGTGGCCGGCGAATGCCATTTCGCACAGCGTGGCGAAGAGGCCGCCGTCGGAACGGTCGTGATAGGCCAGCAGCGTGCCGGCTTCGGCCAGCGTGCGGATGGTGATGAAGAAGGCGCGCAGATCCTGCGGGACGTCGATGTCCGGCGCTTCGGTGCCAACCTGGTTATAGGCCTGCGTCAGTATGGAACCGCCCATGCGGTGCAATCCGCGGCCCAGGTCGATCAGGATCAGTACCGTATCGCCCATGTCGGTACGCAGGCGCGGCGTCAGGCTTGCGCGCGCGTCGGCAACCGGCGCGAAAGCGGTGACGATCAGTGAAACCGGCGATACGACCTGGCGCTGTTCGCCGTCCTGCGACCAGGAGGTCCTCATGGACAGGGAATCCTTGCCGACCGGGATCGACAGCCCGACCGTCTGGCACAGCTCGCTGACCGCGGACACCGTGTCGTACAGGGCGGCATCCTGGCCGGCGATGCCGCAGGCTGCCATCCAGTTGGCCGACAGCTTGATGTGCTCGACCTGCCGCACATCGGCCGCCGCCAGATTGGTCAGGGCTTCGGCCACGGCCATACGGCCGGACGCGGGCGCATTGATCATGGCGATCGGGGTGCGTTCGCCCATTGCCATGGCTTCGCCGCGGAAGCCTTCGTAATCGGCCAGCGTGACCGCGCAATCCGCCACGGGGACCTGCCAAGGGCCGACCATCTGGTCGCGCGCCGACAAGCCGCCCACATTGCGGTCGCCGATGGTAATCAGGAAAGTCTTGTTGGCCACCGTGGGATGCCGCAGCACACGATAGGCGGCCTCGGTCAGGTCGATTCCGGCCAGATCGAGCGGTTCCGACACGCCGGGCAAGCGCTGCACGTCGCGCGTCATACGCGGCGCCTTGCCCAGGATGACATCGATGGGTACATCCACGGGGCGCACCGGGCCGGCAGCCTGGCCCAGGGGATCCACGCCCGGCAGGCCCTCGCCCTGTACCACGCGCAACTGGCGTTCTTCGGTGGCGACGCCCACGACCGCATAGGGGCAGCGCTCGCGCCGCGCGATTTCGTCGAAGCGGGCAAGGTCGTCCGGCATGATCGCCAGGACGTAGCGCTCCTGCGATTCGTTGCTCCAGATTTCAGCCGGCGACATGCCGGATTCCTCCACCGGCACGCGCTTCAGGTCGAACACCGCGCCGCGGCCGGCGTCGTTGACCAGTTCAGGGAAGGCATTCGACAGCCCCCCCGCGCCCACGTCATGGATCGCCAGGATGGGATTGCGATCCCCCTGCTGCCAACAGCGATCGATGACTTCCTGCGCGCGCCGTTCGATTTCGGGATTGCCGCGCTGGACCGAATCGAAATCCAGGTCCGCGCTATTGCTGCCCACGCCCATGCTGGAAGCCGCCCCGCCGCCCATGCCGATGCGCAAGCCCGGACCGCCCAGCTGGATCAGCAAGGCATGCGCGGGGATTTTTTCCTTATGCGTCAGCCCCGCATCGATGCTGCCCAAGCCGCCGGCAATCATGATGGGCTTGTGATATCCCCAGCGCGTGCCGCCGGCAGTCTGCTCGAAGGTACGGAAATAACCCAGCAGATTGGGACGGCCGAATTCATTGTTGAACGCGGCGCCGCCGATGGGTCCGTCGATCATGATGGACAACGGCGACGCGATGCGGTCGGGCCTTCCGTGATGATCGGACTCCCAGGGCTGCGGCGCATCGTCGAAGCGCAGGTGGGACACCGTAAAGCCGGTCAGGCCCGCCTTGGGCTTGGAGCCGCGTCCCGTCGCGCCCTCGTCGCGGATTTCGCCACCCGCCCCCGTTGACGCGCCGGGGAATGGTGCGATGGCGGTGGGATGGTTGTGGGTCTCGACCTTCATCAAGGTGTGGACCAGGGCCTCGCGCCGCTTATAGGTCAAGGCATCCGCCGACGCGCCCGCGACGCCCGCGTGGAAGCGCTGGGCTTGGCCGCCTTCCATGACGGCGGCATTGTCCGAATATGCCACCACCGTGCCGCCCGGCTGGGCGGCATGCGTGGCGCGGATCATGCCGAACAGGGTTTTGTCCTGCGGCTGGCCATTGATGACCCACTGCGCATTGAAGATCTTGTGCCGGCAGTGTTCGCTGTTGGCCTGCGCGAACATCATCAGTTCGACGTCTGTGGGATCACGTTCCAGCCTGGCGAAGGCGTCCGCCAGATATTCGATTTCATCGTCGGAAAGCGCCAGGCCCAGGGTGGTGTTGGCTTCTTCCAGCGCGGCGCGGCCCCGCGCCAGCACGGCAACCGTGCGCATGGGGCGGCCTTCCAGGGGGGCGAATAGCGCCTGTCCGTTGAACTGCGCATCGACGACGGTTTCGACCATGCGGTCGTGCAGGCAGTCCGCGGCGCGGGCCAGCATGGCATCGTCGAAGGATTTGGCGCCCAGCAGCCCGCGTTCGGGCGTCAGGACGTAGCGCACGCCGCGCTCGATGCGGCGCACGCCGTCGAATCCGCAGTTATGGGCGATATCGGTGGCCTTGCTGGCCCAGGGGGAAATCGTGCCCAGGCGGGGAATGACCCGCAGCACCAGCGCCTTGGCGGGCTCGTCGCCATCGTAGGGATCGCCGTAATCGAGCAGCTCAGCCAGCCGTTGCTGATCCTGGGCCGACAGCGCGGTATCGCACAGCACGAAATGCTCGTAGCGGGCCGAGATGTCCGCCACCGGCAGCCCGGCCTGTTTCAGTTGGGCGAGCAGTCGCTCGCGGCGAAAAGTTGACAGGACGGACGAACCGGGAAGGTACTGAACGATGGACACGATGGGCGCCGTAGGAGGAAGGGCAAAAACGGAATTTTACCCGTTACGGCCCGGGCTTTCGCCGCCCAGGGATACTTCCGTCCCACTCCCCCGCCACCGCCATCAATGAACCTACGGATAATGTACTTCCAGAATATCGAGCGATTCCACGCCGCCCGGCGTGCGCAGCGTCACAGTGTCGCCGACCCGGGCCTTGATCAGCGCCCGCGCCACCGGTGAAATCCAGCTGATCTTCCCGGCCAGCGGCTCGGCCTCGTCCACGCCGACGATGGTTACTTCGTGCTCATCGCCGGTCTTGTCCATGTACGTGACCGTGGCACCGAAAAACACCTGGTCGCGATTGGGCTGCGCGGCGGGATCGACGACCTCGGCGATATCCAGCCGCCGGGTCAGGAAACGCATGCGCCGGTCGATTTCGCGCAGGCGCTTCTTGCCGTACAGGTAATCGCCGTTTTCCGAGCGATCGCCGTTGGACGCGGCCCAGGACACGACCTGTACGACCGACGGGCGCTCCACGTTCATCAGATGCGTCAATTCGTCGCGTAGCCGCGCATAACCCTGCGGCGTGATGTAGTTGCGCGTGCCCGGCGGGAGTGCCTGGGCTTGCGGAATATCGTCGTCTTCGTCCTGTTCGGACTCTTTCACAAAGGCTTTGTTCATGGCAGTACTCGAATGCATGGGGCGCAAGCCTGCGTGGGCAGCGGATCGATCGGGCGATATGACGCCGATACCGGCGTCGGCCTGTCAGAACCAGTCGTGCCAGACAGGCAGCAGGTCCGCGGGCAAGGGCGGCAACTGGCCCAGATCGACGCGGCTTTCGCGTGGACTGTGGAAGTCCGAGCCGCGCGAGGCCAGCAATGACCGTTCACGCGCCACGTCGGCATAGCGGCGGCATTCTTCCGAATTATGGCTACCGGTGGTGACTTCGACCCCCTCGCCGCCCAAAGCCTGGAACTCGTCGAAAAACGCGGCAACCTGCACGGGTGTGTATTTGTAGCGCCCCGGGTGGGCGACAACGGCGCGCCCGCCTGCATCATGGATCCAGCCCATCGCATCGGGCAGCGTCGCCCATTGGATGGCGACCTGGCCTGGGCAGTCGTCACCCAGGTATTTGTTGAAGACAGTCTGCACGTCGGGGCAAAAACCCGCCTCGACCAGATAGCGGGCGAAATGCGTGCGGCTGATCAGTTCTGGATTGCCCGCAAAGGGCAAGGCGCCTTCAAAAGCACCCGGCATGCCCATTTGCGCCAGCTTTTCGCCTATCTGGCGCGCCCGGTCGGCGCGGCCGGCGCGAGTACGGCGCAGTCCTTCGCGCAGGGCCTGGTTTTCGGGGTCGAAACCCAGGCCGACAATATGCACGGTCTGCCCCGCCCAGGTCACGGAAATTTCCACGCCCGTGACGAATTGCAGGCCGGCTTCGCGCGCGGCCTCCGCGGCTTCCGCCAGGCCACCCACTTCGTCATGGTCGGTCAGCGCCCAGACGTCGACACCGTTCGCGCGCGCACGCAGCGCCACATCGCGGGGCGACAGTACGCCGTCGGAAACGGTGGAATGGCAATGCAGATCGACGTTGGAGGCAGATGTGAGTCGCATAAGGCTATTGTAGGCCCGCGGGCGGCGCCGCGCTCCAGGATTTCAGCCGGGTTCGCCCAGAAAAGCGGCGACGGGCCCGATCTGGCTATCGTCCATCAAGGTGGGCGCATGTCCCACGTCGGGGACTTCCACCACCCGCGCTCGCGGATTGCGGCGCGCCATATCCTGGGCAGTCTCGATACTGAGCAAGTCCGAATGCGCCCCGCGCAGGATCAGGATGGGGCAATCGATGGCCTCGTACGAATGCCACAGCATCTGTTCGCCAGCGGCCATGGCCGCATCGTCCTGCACGGCGAAGGGCGCGGCCAGACCCAGATCATAGTGCTTGACCCAGCGGTCGCCACGCTGCAGGAACACGTGGCGGGCCAGATCACGCCATTGCTCATCCGTATGGTTGCCGAACGACGCCGATACCTGGCGCAGATAGGCGACGGCATCGTCGAAGCTGGCGAATTCCTGGTTCTGGCCCACGTACTGCCCGATACGCGCCAGGGCATCGGCCTGCAGGCGCGGGCCGACATCGTTCAGGACGATCTTGCCGACGCGCCATCCCGGACCGTCCAGCCGGCTGCCACCCTGCGCCTGGCCCGCCGTCCGCATCCTTGCCGATAGCGCGGCCGATCCGGCCAGCACCATGCCGATCAGGCCACCCATCGACGTGCCCACCCAATGCAGCGTTGCCGGCCGCAGGCGCGCGATCAGCGTCACCATATCGGCCACATACTGCGGCACGGTATAGAAAGCCGGATTGAACAGCCAATCCGAAGCGCCGCGCCCCACCACGTCGGGGCATATCACGCGGTATTCGCCGGACAGCCGCCGCGCCAGGGTGTCGAAATCCCGGCCGGTGCGGGTCAGCCCATGTACGCACAGCAGCACCCTGTCGTTGGCGGGGTCGCCCCATTCCCAGTACGCCAGGCGGTG
Organism: Bordetella sp.; assembly: GCA_035493915.1. Taxonomy (GTDB): domain Bacteria; phylum Pseudomonadota; class Gammaproteobacteria; order Burkholderiales; family Burkholderiaceae_B; genus Bordetella_C. Next base: position 17,127 of record DATJHN010000342.1, on the reverse strand, counting down.
CATGCCGGCCGGACTGGCGCAGGTAACGAAATCGAGACGCGGATTCTGCATGGGCGCTCCAGAGTGGGGCCGGACCGGACCGCCGGCCGCAGTTATGTTATCGCAAGGCCGTGATGTGCCGCCTCGCGCGCGGGCATTGCCGCATACCCGCCTTTTTTTCATGCAAACGGCACACCTTTACTCGCTTTTTATTTCCGACCCGCTTTCCGATACTCGCAGCAGGCGCGGTATGGCCGTGCCGCGAATCAAGTCAAGCCGCCGGATAGCGATCGTGGGACGTAGCACTCGTCCCCTGCTCGCCGCCAAGGCGGCACCAAGGGGAAATGATGAATACCACGCTATCGACGTTTCGGCGTCGCCTTGCGCTTTGCTTTTTGAGCGCGGTTCCAATCCTTGCTTCCGTGAACTCGCACGCCGAGCCGCCGAACTATCCCACCAGACCCATCAAGGTCATCGTTCCTTTCCCCGCCGGAGGCGTCGGCGACGTCACCGCGCGGCTGTTGATGACCGCGATTTCAGCGGACATCGGTCAAAGTATCGTTATCGAAAACCGCGGTGGCGCCAGCGGCTCGATCGGCACCGCGGTGGCCGCGCGTTCGAATCCGGACGGCTATACCTTGGTACTGGTGCTGGACACGCACGCCATCAATCCGCTGGTCTACAAGGACCTGACGTACACCAATAAGGACTTCGCGCCCATTTCGCTGATCACGCGTTCGCCGATGGTTTTGATGGCCACCGAAAACCTGCCGGTCAAATCGGTATCCGATCTTATTCAGTACGCCAAGAAAAACCCCGGCAAGCCGGATTTCGGGTCCGTCGGGCCGGGCAGCGCCAGCCACCTGACCGCGGAGATGTTCAACCTGAAGGCCGGAGTCCACACCACGCATATCCCATACAAGGGCGGCGCACCGGCGCAAACCGCGCTGATGTCGGGTGAAATCCAGATCATGTGGGGCTCCACGCCTTATGCGATGAGCGTCGTGCGCGCCGGCAAGACCAAGGCGATCGCCCAGGCCAGCAAAACGCGCAGCGCCGTCTTTCCCGACCTGCCCACGGTCGCCGAGGAAGGCCTGCCCGATTTCGAGGCATACGGATGGTCCGGCCTGCTCGCGCCCGCGGGAACGCCGCCAGCGATCGTGGCGTTCTGGAATAAAGAACTGCGCAAAATCTCGAACGATCCCAAGGTCAAGCAGCAGTTGATCGAACAGGGATTCGACCTGACGCTGAGCACGCCGCAAGAGTTTGAGCAATTCATCGAAGAGCAGACCTCGATGTGGAAAAACCTGATCCAGACGCAGCACATTCCCCTGTCGTAAAAGGCAGCTTGACCGCTACATATCGGCGTGCCAGTAGCGGCGTGCCCAATCGCGCTGTCCATACACTGCCAGGCCACCCGCGCTTGAAGACGCGGTAACGGCGCCATGGTGATCCGTGCGCCAGAAGGTGGCTCCGGCACGCCGCCAGCGCCGCTCGATCGATGGCGCCGGATGACGGAAGCGGTTCAGATAGCCGACCTGCGCGATGACGTGATCCGCCCTGGACGCCCTGACCAGCGCGTCACCCGACGACGTAGCCGAGCCATGGTGCGGCGCCATCACCACGTCGATGCGCGGCAACGCATCGGCAAACCCGCGCTCCTGCGGCACGCCGACATCTCCGGGCAGCAAGGCGGAGTGATGATGGCCTCGAACAAGAAGCACACAACCGGCGGCATTGGAATTGCCATCGGATCGTCGCCGCCCGCTACCGCGTGATCGGTAAGCCGTGCGCGAACGCGAGACGCCGCTATCCATGTCCTGGCCGGCGTGGTGCGACGGTGTGAACATCGCTGCTGTTCCCGCCGAACGGAAAGGGTGCAAAAAGGCAAAGCGCACACCATCTGTTTCCCACTCCTGGCCCGCTTCGCATAGTCGTGAAACGGCTGGCGATGATGCCGGCAACGCATGTCCGCGCACCCGTGCATCGCGGCGCAAACGGGCCGGCAGATCGAAAGGAGCATAGGCATCGTAGACCGGTAGAGCGCGCATCAGGCTGTCCAGGCCGCCGGCATGATCCTGGTCGCCATGGGACACCACCAATGTATCGATATGCTTGACGCCGCGCGCCCGCAGATAGGGCCAGACCACCCGTTGCGCGCCGTCCGTGCCATTGCGATGCAAAGGCCCCGCATCGAATACCAGCGTATGCCGCGCCGTTTCCACGACGATCGCGCCGCCCTGCCCCACATCCAGGGCGGTCAAGCGCCATTCGCCTTCAGCGGGGCGGGTGGGCCGCCAGCACAGGGCCGGCAAAAGCAGCAGCCAGGCCCAGCGGCGCGACGCCATCCCTGGCGGCAACAGGGCCCAGGCAATACCGGCGGCGGCCAGCGCGACCAGAATGGCGGGCGGCGCCGCGACGTTCCACACCGCCCACTCCCGCCCCGCCAACCATTCGATCCACCGCATTGCCGCGCCGAATACCCATTGCGCGGCATGGCCCGCCCATGCGGCCGCCGGCTGCGCGCCGGGGATGGCGCAAAGCGCCGTGCACAGCAATGCGAGCGGCGTGACCACCAGGCTCACGACAGGGATGGCAACCGCATTGGCCAGCGGCGACGTCAACGCCACCTGCTGTGTCAGGAAAGCCAGGACGGGAGTCAGGCTGAGCGTGACCACGCACTGTAAGCGGCCGGCCTGAACCAGGCCGCGCCGCCAGCCGCGCCAGCGCTCCACGCCGGCGCCGTCCGCATCGCGGACCGCAAGGCTGGCCGGCCCGCGCGCGCCCTGCCCCCAGGCCAGCACCGCCGCCACCGCGCCAAAAGACAGCCAGAACCCCGGCGCGATCGGTGCCCATGGGTCCAGTACGACCACCACGCAGGCGGCGAACAGCAGCACCGCGCTCCAGGACAACGGCACGCGCAACAGCGCGGCCGCGCCCGCCACCGCCAGCATGAAAAAAGTGCGCCGCGCTGGAATACCCCATCCCGCCAGCAGGCAGTACAGCCAGGCAATGCATAGCGCCGCCGCGATACCCGCCAATTGCGCCGGCAGCCTCTCGGCCAGGCACAGGCCGCGCCAACGCAGCCGGCGCCAGCACCAGGCCACGGCAGTGCCCGCCAGCCCCGCGACCAGGGTGACGTGCAGTCCACTGATCGACACCAGGTGTGTGATGCCTGTTGCGTTGAATGTTTGCCAGTCGCCGCGCGCTACACCCGCCTGATCGCCCAACGCCAGGGCCACGATGACCGCGCCGTAACGTGTTTCGTCCAAGACAGCGCGCATGCGCATGCGCAGCACATGCCGCGCACGATGCACACCGGCCATACCGGCCCGCCATCCTTCGTCTTTCAGCAACCGGGGTCGCCCGCGCACCGTCGCCAAGGCCCGCACGTTACGCTGGAACAGGCGTGCCTCGCCATCGGCGGCGTGGGGATTGCTCGCGGCGTGGGGACGCCGTAGCACCAGTGCCGAACGCCATTGCTGGCCAGGCATGACCGAACGCTGAGGCGAATCATCGCCCCGCATGGGCAAAGGCCACACGACGCGTACATGGCGCGGTACGTCCATAGGATCGGCATCGATCACTTCGGCGTCGAACCTGACCGCGTCCGCGGCAAATTCCACCAGGGACACCACTCGCCAAGTCGCGCGTGCCACCTGGTTTTGCTGGTCGGCCGGCAACGCGTCATCCAGTCGATGCTGCGCCCGTTCGATCGCATAAAGCGCGCCGCCGCAAGCCGCGCAAACGCACAGCGCGGCGGCCATCCCGGCACGCCAACGCAGCAACAGGGCCGCAACGCACATCCCCCCCAGCGCTATCCGAGCGGTAGCACCCGGCAAAGCCGCCAAGGTCTGAACGCCGGCCACCGCCGCGATAAACGCCAGCATGGCCATGCGGCCTTCCATATCGATCTCCCGCAAAGCCCCGGGCATCCTAGCCCAACGCTCACGGCCGCATAACGCGGACGGGATCGAAATGACACGCTACGCCACATCAGCTGACTACGGGCACCAGGCGCGGCAACACCCGCAGTGCGGTCGCCGCGGTACCGGCCGCGACCGACGCCGCATTGGATCCGCGTAATTCGGCCAGCGTCCGCGCCACGCCGGCGACCTGCGCAGGTGTATTGCGCCTGTCCGGCGCGTGCAGCCACGCGGGAGGAATATCGGGCGCATCGGTCTCCAGCACCAGGTGCTCCAGGCCCAATTGCTGGGCGTGGCGACGTATCTGCAGGGCCCGCGGGAAGGTCATGGCCCCACCGATGCCCAGCGCAAAACCCTGATCGACAAAACCGCGTGCCTGTTGTTCGCTGCCATTGAAGGCATGCGCGATGCCGCATAGCCGGCCGCTATGCCTGCGCAGGTACTTCAACACAATGTCTTGCGAACGACGGACATGCAGCAGCACCGGCAAGTGGAATTCAACGGCCAGATCGAGCTGGGCCGCGTAGTAGCGCTCCTGCTTGTCGCGCGCCTCGCCGCTGGCGATTTCCTTGACGAAGAAGTCGAGACCGATCTCGCCGATCGCGACGAAGCGCGGGTCGTTCATCGCGGTTTCGACCGCCGCGCGCAGCGCCGCCAGATCGTCATCCCATGCCGCGCCCACATACAAGGGATGGATGCCTAGCGCATAAGCGCCGCCCGGCACCTCATGCGCCAGATCGCGTACCGTCTCGAAATTCCCGCGTCCCACCGCGGGGATCACGATGCCCCGCACGCCGGCTTCCGCGGCCTGGGCGATTACCTGGCTACGATCCTCGTCGAATTCCTGGGCGTCGAGATGGCAATGGGTGTCGATCAGCATGGGGACTCCTGGGGCCCGTTGCCGCTACACCAGACGGCCCTGCTCCATGGCGAGTTGCCGGTCGGCGCGCCCGGCCAGTTCACGGTCGTGCGTGACGATAGCAAAGGCCGTGCCCGATTCCTTGTTCACGCGCGTCAGAAGCTCAAACATGGCGTGCGCGGTAGTGCGGTCCAGATTGCCCGTGGGCTCGTCCGCCAGCACGCATACCGGCCGTGTCACCAGGGCGCGCGCCAGGGCCACGCGCTGCCGTTCGCCACCCGACAACTGGCCGGGAAAATGCAACGCGCGCGCCGCCAGCCCGACCTGGTCAAGCACGGCCTGCGCCTGTTTCCTGGCACCTTCCAGATCCATGCGCCGCACGATGAGCGGCATGGCGACATTATCCAGCGCCGAAAACTCGGCCAGCAAATGGTGAAACTGATAGACGAAGCCCAGGCTGCGATTGCGCAGCGCGCTCTTCGCCGCTTCGGCCAGGCCCGAGGCATCCACGCCATCGACCGTAACCTTCCCGTGCGTCGGCACATCCAGCAGCCCCAGGATATGCAGCAACGTGCTTTTCCCCGAGCCGGACGCACCGACAATCGCCAGCATCTCGCCACGCCGTATCGACAAGCTGACGTCGCGCAGCACGTCGATGCGTGCCGGCCCCTCGTCGTAGACCTTGGTCAGGTTTTCCGCATGCAACGCGTAATCAGTCATGGCGCAACACCTGGGCGGGTTGCAGGCGCGACGCGCGCCAGCTGGGATAAAGCGTCGCCAGCAGCGATAGCACCAGGGACGTCACACCGACGGTGATGATGTCCGTCAGTTCGGGATCGGAAGGAAGCTCGCTGATGAAATAGATCTGGCGCGGCAGAAAATGGATACCCAGCAGGCGCTCGATGAAGGGCACGATGGTCTCGATGTTGTAGGCGATCAGCATGCCGCCCAGCACGCCAAGCAGCGTGCCGACGATGCCGATCAGCGCGCCCTGCACCAGGAAGATCCGTGCCACTTCGCCGGGATTGGCACCCAGGGTGCGCAGGATCGCGATGTCCGATTGCTTGTCCTTGACCGCCATGACCAGCGACGACAGCAGGTTGAATGCGGCGACCGCCACGATCAGCGCCAGGATCAGGAACATCATGCGCTTTTCCGTCTGCACCGCCGCGAACCACGTCCGGTTGTTGCGCGTCCAGTCGCTGGCCATCACATAGGGCGGCAGTTCCTTGGACAGTTCGGCGGCCACCTGTGGTGCCCGCTGCATGTCCTGGATGCGCAGGCGCACACCGGCGGTACCGCTATCGCGGAACACCTTGGCGGCGTCCTCGTCATCGACGAAAGCGAGCGAGGAATCGTATTCGTAGTGCCCGGAGGAAAACACGCCCACGACAGTGAACTGCCGCATGCGCGGCGCGAAGCCGGCCGGGCTGATGGAAGCCTGCGGGGCAAGCAGCAGCACGGTATCGCCCACCTGCAGTCCCAGGTCCGACGCCAGGTCGCGGCCCAGCACGATGCCGAATGAACCCGGCTTAAGATCATCGAGCTTGCCCGCCACCATCTGCCGCGGGATATCGGATACGTGGCCTTCGGTTTGCGGATCGATGCCGCGCACCTGCACGCCCCGCAAGGCCTGGCCACGCACGATCATGCCCTGCGCGGCCACGAAGGGAGCGGCCGCTCGTACTTCCTTATTGCTTTCGGCCGCCTTGGCCAGGGCCTGCCACTGGGTCAGGATGTGATCGGGATTGCCGCCCGGCACGTACAGTTCGATATGCGGCAGGACCGATAGCATGCGGTCGCGCACATCCTTCTGGAAACCGTTCATTACCGACAGCACGATGATGAGCGCCGCGACGCCCAGGGCGATGCCGGCCATCGAACTGGCAGCGATGAAGGATATGAACCGGTCGCGGCGACCGCGACGCAGGCCGATACGGGCCATGCCCGCATAGCGGGCGCCTATCCAGAATTCGTAAGGTATTTTCAGCACCCGCGCATTATGGCATTAACAGGTCTCCGGCGACGCGGCGCAGCATGGTCTTCAGCACCGCCCGGCGAAGCGTTCCTACATCCGCTTCGACAGCCATCCGGCAATCGCGTTCCCCTTGGCTTGGCGTCGCGCCCCGCCGCACTACAATCCGGCCATGCAAATCGTCCTTCCCGGCGCGCTGCCCCCCAGCGCGCCCATCGCCGCGGAATTGGCCAAGCGGCTGCCCACGGCGGCCCCTACCCTGTATTCCTGGATGCGCCAGGGGGCGGGCCGCCAGACCTCATTCGACCCGTACGTACACAGCTGTACGCCGTTCGAGGCCTGGCAATTGGAACAGGCCGGATTTCAACCATCCGCCGGCCAGGCCATCGGCGCGGGTCTCGGCCCCTTGCGGGCGGGCGCCGATACACCGGCGGACGAGCGCATCTGGATCGCCGATCTTGCCCATATCGCCCTGGGTACCGATCGTGCCAGCCTGGTGCCGGCACAGGCCTTGGACCTGACCGATGCCGAAGGCACGGCCTTGTTCGAGACGGCCCGCCCCCTGTTCGACGGCACCCCGTTCAAGGTCGCGCCGCTGCAAGCCTTCCGCTGGCGCGTGACCGTCCCCGACGACATGGCCTTGCCCACCGCCAGCCCCGCCGCGGTGACGGGACAACCCCTGAACACATGGTGGAGCCAGGATGCCGCGGCCCGTCCCTGGCGCCGGCTGGTCAATGAAATACAAATGGCTTGGTATGAACACCCGGTCAACAACGAGCGCGCTGCCCGTGGGCTATTGGCGGCCAATGGCGTATGGCTGTATGGCGGCGCGATGCCTTGGCCCCGGCCGGCCGCCCCGCATCCCGCGCCGCGCATCGCCGAGGACCTGCTCGCCGCCTTCCAGGCGGAAGACTGGAGCGCCTGGCTGCAGGCCATCGAACGCCTGGACGCCGAAACCCTCAAACCCTGCGCCGACGGCAACGGCCGCCCGACCGGGCCGCTGACCCTGACTCTGCTGGGCCGCGACCGCCGCGCAACCCTTGCCCTGCAACCCCGCAGCCCGCTCTTGCGTTGGCTGCCCGCTCGCGAACAAGCCTGGAGGACCTGGTGGTCTCCCCCCGTCTGACTATACGCAGCGGCGATCCCGCCGCCTGCCGGGCGCTGGAAGCCGCCGGTATCCATCCCCTGCTGGCGCGGCTGTGGGCCGCGCGCGGCGTCGTCCACCCGGACCAGACACGGCTGGCCTGGCCCGCCATGCTGCCGCCGGCCCACCTGACCAGCGCCGATCACGCCGCCGCCATCCTGGCTGACGCCATCGAACGGCGCCTGCGCCTGCTTATCGTTGCCGACTACGACTGCGACGGCGCCACCGCGTGCGCGGTCGGATTGCGTGCGCTGCGCGCCATGGGCGCCGTCGTCGACTTCCTGGTGCCCAACCGCTTCGAAACTGGCTATGGGCTGTCGCCCGCCGTAGTGGAACTGGCCTGCCGCCACCCAGCCGGCAAACCCGACCTGATCGTTACCGTGGACAACGGCATCGCCAGCGTGGAAGGCGTGGCCAGCGCCAATGCGGTCGGCATCGACGTGCTGATCACCGATCATCACCTGCCGGGCGACCGCTTGCCCGACGCGATCGCCATCGTCAATCCCAATCAGCCAGGCTGCGGATTTCCATCCAAGAACCTGGCCGGCGTGGGAGTGATCTTCTACCTGATGCTCGCCCTGCGCGCCGAATTGCGGCGGCGCGGCGTCTACCCGCCCGACGGCGGCCCGCGCCTGGATGCGCTGTCCGATCTGGTCGCGCTGGGCACCGTCGCCGACGTGGTCAAGCTCGACGCCAATAACCGCCTGCTGGTGACGCAGGGCCTGCAACGCATCCGCGGCGGCCGCATGCAAGCCGGCCTGCGCGCGCTATATGCGGTGGCGGCGCGCGAGCCTCGCACCGCCAGCGCCTTCGATTTGGGTTTCGCCCTGGGGCCGCGCATCAACGCCGCCGGCCGCCTTTCCGATATGAGTCTGGGCATTGCCTGCCTGACTACCGACGACGAAGCGCGCGCGCTGGAAATCGCCCGCGAGCTGGATGCGATCAACCGCGACCGGCGCAGCATCGAAGCCACCATGCGCGAACAGGCCATGGCGGCAATGCAGGATGCGACGGCAGTAGCCGGGGCAACCGTTTGCGTCTACGACGAGACCTGGCACCAGGGTGTGGTCGGTCTGGTCGCGTCGCGGCTGAAGGACCAGTTCTGGCGCCCCTCGCTGGCCTTCGCACCCGCCGGTGATGACGAACTGCGCGGTTCGGGCCGTTCGATACCCGACGTGCATCTGCGCGATGTGCTGGACCTGGTATCCAAGCGAGATCCCACGCTGATTCGCAAATTCGGCGGACACGCCATGGCCGCGGGCCTTACCGTCGGACGTACCGACTTCCCGCGGTTCGCTCCCGCCTTCGAGGCCGCCGTACGGGAACTGACGGGCCGCGATAACTTCGAGCCGGTCCTGGAAACCGATGGCTCGCTCGAATCCGGCTATGCCAATGCCGATGTCGCCGGCCTGCTGCAGCAGCAGGTCTGGGGCTCGGGCTTCGCCGCGCCGCTATTCCTGGATACCTTCCAGATCCGCGCCCAGCGGCTGCTGGGCGACAAGCACCTGAAGCTGACACTGGAACGCGGCCACCAGCGCTTCGACGCCATCTGGTTCGGCCAGACGCAGCTGCTGCCGGAGACGGTGGACGTCGCCTATCGGCTGGAGCAGAACATCTGGAACGGCCGCGTGTCAGTACAGCTGGTGGTGGAACACGCCGGCTGATTGAAGCCCTCACACCGCGTGCTGCCCCCCAAGGGGCGCTTCTTGCCTTGGGTTGGCCCGGCGGCGAAAAAAGAGCAGCCGGCATCACCCGGCTGTGGTCATCAGGAGCGTCGTGGCCGGCACCTGATGTGCCGGCCACCAATCGGCTATCGATTCACCAGTTTGGCCGGTTGCGCCAAAGCGATCAGAGCGCCCGCGCACAGGCATGCCGCCAGCACATAGATCCCGCTGTTGGTGGAACCCGTTGCATCCTTCAGCCAGCCGACCAGATAGGGGCTGATGAAGCCCGCCAGATTGCTGACGGAATTGATCAGCGCGATACCCGCCGCTGCCGCCGTACCACCCAGCACCGCGGTCGGCAGGCTCCAGAACAACGGCAACACCGTGCAGATGCCCACGTTGGCGACGGTCAGCGCCAGGATGGCGATCCAGGTATTGCCGCTGTACATGGCCGAAATCACCAATCCCACCGCGCCGATCAGCGACGGAATCGCCAGATGCCAACGGCGCTCATGCTGGCGGTCCGAACTGCGCGCGATCAGGATCATGCCGATAACGGCGAACAAATTCGGCACAGCCGTCAGCAGGCCGATGGTCAGCGGATCCTGTACACCGGTATTGCGGATCAGCGTGGGCATCCAGAAACCGACGCCGTACAGGCCCATGACGAAGGAAAAATAAATACTCGCCATTACCCAGACGCGCGGCTTGGTCATCGCTTCGCGGATGGGCGGGTCCTGCTTGTCCTTTTCCTCGGCCTCGATATTGCGGGCCAGCGTCGCGCGTTCGCTTTCGGTCAGCCACTTCGCCTGGCTGATGCGGTCATCCAGGTAAAACAGGACGATCAGGCCGATGATCACCGACGGGATGCCTTCCAGGATAAACAGCCACTGCCAGCCGGCCATTCCATGATCGCCATGAAAGGTATGCATGATCCAGCCGGAAATGGGACCGCCGATCAGGCCGGACAAAGGCACCGCCGTCATGAAAAACGTGGTGATGCGGCCGCGCCGCGCATGCGGGAACCAATAGGTCAGGTACAGGATGATGCCGGGGAAAAAGCCCGCTTCGGCCAGGCCCAGCAGGAAACGCAGCAGGTAGAACATGCCCGGAGTGGTCACGTAGATCATGGCCGCCGAGATGATGCCCCAGGTGATCATGATGCGCGCGATCCAGCGGCGCGCGCCGACGCGATGCAGGATGATGTTGCTGGGCACTTCGAACAGGAAATAGCCCAGGAAGAAAATCCCCGCGCCCAGTCCGTACACGGTGTCGCTGAATTGCAGGTCTTGCAGCATCTGCAGCTTGGCGAAGCCGACGTTCACACGGTCCAGGTACGCCACGACGTAGCAAAGCACCAGGAAAGGCACGATGCGCATGGTCACTTTGCGGTAAAGCGGATCCTCTGCGCTCGTGGACGGCGCCGAAGCGCCAGGGGTGATGACTGATTCCATTCGTCTCCTCCTTATCGGATGGTGGTACTGCCGGGATGGCAGCCTGCGCTTGTCATACGCGCGCACGGTACGGTCGCGCCACGTTGCAAGGCATGGGCCGATTTATAAACCACGCAGGCCGGTTATCGAAACAGGGACGCAGCCTAGTTACGCAAGCTGACTTTTATCTGAACGAACCGTTGACAGCCGTTGATGCCGCGTGGAACTTGCCGACATCCATTTGCCGCGAATGCGCCAGGCTCCCGCGCCGCCTTTTTTGAGGCTGCCGGCCGTCCACGCCAAGGCAGGCTAAAATGTCAGGTTGCCGAAATTTAATCAAGCCAGAAGTTAAGCTGCTACAAGCAAGGACCCGCCATGGAAGCCGAACGTCAGAACCAGCTCGCCGCCCGACTCGCCGACTACGCCGAGCGCGAACAGGCTCTACGGAGGTATCTTTGACTACGATGCCAAGTTTGAGCGCCTGCAGGTCGTAAACGCGGAACTCGAAAACCCGGACGTCTGGAACGATCCCAAGCACGCCCAGGACCTGGGCCGCGAAAAGAAGAGCCTGGAAGACGTGGTCGATACGCTGTCTGCGTTAGGCAGCGGGGTGGCGGATGCGGCCGAACTCTTCGAATTGGCCGCGGCCGATGCGGACGACGACACGCTGATCTCCATCGAAGGCGATGCCGATGCCTTCCAGGAAAAGCTGGAAGGCCTTGAATTCCGCCGCATGTTCGCCAATCCGGCCGATCCGCTGAACTGCTTCCTGGATATTCAGGCCGGCGCCGGCGGCACCGAGGCGCAGGATTGGGCGTCGATGCTGCTGCGCCAGTATCTGAAATACTCCGAACGCAAAGGCTTCAAGGCCGAAGTCCTGGAAGAATCCGAAGGTGAAGTCGCCGGCATAAAGTCCGCCACCATCAAGATCGAAGGCGAATACGCCTTCGGCTATTTGCGCACGGAAACCGGCGTGCACCGTCTGGTACGGAAAAGTCCCTTCGACTCCTCCGGCGGCCGCCACACGTCGTTCGCCAGCGTGTTCGTCTATCCCGAGATCGACGACTCCTTCGAAATCGAAATCAACCCTGCCGACCTGCGCGTGGATACCTACCGCGCCAGCGGCGCGGGCGGCCAGCACATCAACAAAACCGATTCCGCGGTCCGGATCACGCACATGCCCACCGGCATCGTCGTGCAGTGCCAGAACGACCGCTCGCAGCACCGCAACCGCGCCGAAGCCATGCAAATGCTGAAGTCGCGGCTGTACGAACTGGAAATGCGCAACCGGATGGCCGAACAGCAAAAGCTGGAAGACTCCAAGACCGACGTCGGCTGGGGTCATCAGATCCGCTCCTACGTGCTGGACCAAAGCCGGATCAAGGATCTGCGCACCAACGTGGAAATCTCGAATACCCAGAAAGTCCTGGACGGCGATCTCGATCCCTTCATCCAGGCCAGCCTGAAACAGGGCGTCTGACGCCCCGCGGTTTTCTTCCCCCAACCTTCTGACGCTTGCGCACAAAGGCCATCCCATGACCAAATCCGTAGTCGTTCTGACCGGCGCTTCCCGCGGTATCGGCGCTGCCCTGGCCCGCCAACTGGCCAAACCCGGCACCCGGCTGATCACGCTGGCGCGCCGCCAGGACTCCGACCTGGCAGCCCATGCCGCGGCCCAGGGCACGGAACTGGAACAGATCGCCGTCGACCTGTCGGATACGGCCGCCGCCACCGCCGTCGCCGCGCGCCTGGCAACCAGCCTGCCGCGCGACGCCAAACGCTATGTGCTGATCAACAATGCCGGCACCGTCAGCCCCGTTTCATCGGTGGACGCGCTGGACGACGCCGCGGCGATCAACCAGGCCCTGAACCTGAACGTCGTGGCCGTCATGCTGCTCACCTCGCGCTTCCTGGCCGCTACGCGCGGCCTCCAGGCCGATCGCCGCATCCTGAATATTTCTTCCGGCGCGGGACGCAACCCCACCGCGGGCTGGGGCGTCTACTGCGCGACCAAGGCGGCGCTGGACATGTACACGCGCGTCGCCAAGCAAGAGCAGGACGCCGACGGCGCCAAATTCGTTTCGCTGGCGCCCGGCGTGGTCGACACCGATATGCAAGGCGTGATCCGCTCCAGCGATCCCGACGCCTTCCCCGCCCTGTCCCGCTTCCAGGACCTGCATTCCACCGGCAAGCTGGCAGCTCCGACCGACGTCGCGGCGCGTATCGCCGCCTATCTCGAACGCGACGACTTCGGCAGCACCGAAATCGACGACATCCGCAATTACAACTAATCCGTACCATGACCGATACTTCGACCGCCCCTGTCGCGCAGGACGAAAACCGGCTGATCGCCGAACGGCGAACCAAGCTGGCCAAGCTGCGTGAAAGCGGCCCCGCCTACCCGAACGACTTCACCCCGGATGCCCGCGCCGCCGATCTGCACGCGGAATACGACGGCTCGGACCAGGAAGCGCTGGTGGCCCTGGGCAAGGTCGTCAAGGTAGCCGGCCGCATGATGCTCAAACGCGTCATGGGGAAGGCCAGCTTCGCCACCGTGCAAGACACCAGCGGCCGCATCCAGATCTATCTGGACCGCGGCGTGCTGGGCGACGATAGCTACGCGGCGTTCAAGCAATGGGACATGGGCGACCTGATCGCGGTCGAAGGCACGATCTTCAAGACCAACAAGGGCGAACTGTCCATCCACGCCACGCAGGCCCGGCTGCTGTCCAAGTCCCTGCGTCCGCTGCCCGATAAATTCCATGGCGTCGCCGACCAGGAACTGCGCTATCGCCAGCGCTACGTCGACCTGATCATGACCGACTCCACGCGGCGCACATTCGAAGCGCGCAGCAAGACGGTCGGCGCGATCCGCCAATACATGCTGAATGCGGGCTTCCTGGAAGTCGAAACGCCGATGCTGCACCCGATCCCGGGCGGTGCCGCGGCCAAACCGTTCGTCACCCACCACAATGCGCTGGACATGGAAATGTTCCTGCGTATCGCGCCCGAGCTCTATCTAAAGCGCCTGATCGTCGGCGGCTTCGACCGTGTTTTCGAGGTCAACCGCAACTTCCGCAACGAAGGGGTCAGCCCGCGCCACAACCCCGAATTCACGATGATGGAGTTCTACGCCGCGTATACGGATTACCGCTGGCAGATGGACTTTACCGAGCAGTTGATCCGTCAGGCGGCGGTCGCCGCCACCGGCAGCGCGGTGCTGACCTACCAGGACCGCGAACTCGATCTTTCCAAGCCATTCGACCGCCTGACCATCTGCGAAGCCATCCTGAAGTATGCGCCCGGCTATACGCAGGCCCAGTTGGATGACGTCGCCTTCGTGCGCGCGGAACTCAAGAAGCTGAAGATCGACGTGGATCAGCCTCCGCTGGCGCGCGCGGGCCTGGGCGCGCTGCAGCTGGCGCTGTTCGAGGAAACCGCCGAAGCGCTACTGTGGAATCCCACCTACATCATCGACTACCCGGTGGAAGTCTCGCCGCTGGCCCGCGCCTCGGACACGCGTCCCGGCATCACCGAGCGTTTCGAACTGTTCATTACCGGCCGCGAAATCGCCAACGGCTTCTCGGAACTGAACGACCCCGAAGACCAGGCAGAACGTTTCCGCGCCCAAGTCGAAGCCAAGGATGCCGGCGACGAAGAAGCCATGTATTACGACGCTGATTACATCCGCGCGCTGGAATACGGCATGCCGCCCACCAGCGGCTGCGGCATCGGCATCGACCGGCTGGTCATGCTGCTGACCGACAGCCCCAGCATCCGTGACGTTATTCTGTTCCCGCACCTGCGCCGCGAAGACTGACTTCGCGCAGCGTCACCGCCTGCGCCCAGCGCCGCGCTACCGCCGGCGATGTCGCGCAGGCAGCGACCCGTGTAACGACCCGCACGGCCCGCTCCAGCAGCTGGATATCCGCTTCGTGCTGGCGCGCGACATGCGGATCCTCGAAGAAAATCACCCGCTGGCATTGCCGTTCCAGCACCAGTTCGGCGATCTGGGCGTCGCCGCCCAGCGGGCCGCTCAGATAGCGGTGCGCCCAGGGTTTGTCCTGAGGCCAGCCGCGCGACCAGGCCAGGTCGTTCAAACGCCCGCCAGTCGTCCCGGTGGCAACCCGCCGCCGAAAGCGCGATAGCACATCGAAGTGCGTATCGGCGAAGGCCACCATTTCGTCCTTCAGAGCGTCGTGCGCGACCAGCGCCACGGTCTGCGCTGAAAAATCGAATATGTCCGACACGGCGGGATCGGGAGCCAGCCCCGCATGCAATCGCTCCACTTCCACCCATTCGCGAGCCCCAGCCAGCGTGGAAATAAAGGGTTTGCCATGGGTGACGCATTGGCGCTTCAGCGCCTGCGCCTCGGGAAAAACCGAAGACGGATCGACAGGATCGATGAAATAGATCGCGCCGTCGAACGGCACCGTGCCGTCGCGCCCTTCGGTCACGCGGGCCACCAGTTTCATCAAGCCACCCTCGCGCCCATAAGGGTAGCGAATCAGCCCCGCATAGCCTTGCAGCATACCTTCGCGCGAAATCGCGTCATGGGTACGTCCGACCGTATATAGCTGGATGCTCATTTGCCGGATGCTGGCCGAACAGGCGCGCAGCCAATCGAACAGGACGGCATCGGGTGTCTCGTGATGCAGTCTGTTGGCGGCCAGGCCGAAATGCAAAATGGGAACAGGCATGACAGGGCAGTAAAAAGTCGGGGCAGCTACGGATAATACCGCCGCTGCCCCGCTCACATCGTGTCAACCGCGGAAAAGATCAGGCAGCCTCTTCCAGCCAGGCCTGCTGAATGGCTTCCAGGATTTTCTCGCCGCAATGTTTGGGATCGTCGTTGAAATCCGGCAGCGCCATTACCATTTCGCGCAGGTTCGTGAAACGGACCTGGGCAGGATCGATGTCTGGATGCGCATCGGCCAGCGCCGCGGCGATATCGTAAATATCGGTCCACTTCATCAGTGGGTCTCCTTGGCGTGATTGATGCTGTAGCGCGGAATTTCGACGGTCAGATCCGCATCCGCGATTTTGGCCTGGCAGGACAGGCGCGACGTCGACGTCAGGCCCCAGGCCTTGTCCAGCAGATCTTCTTCCATATCGGTGGCGTCATCCAGCGACTGGTATCCCTGGCGCACGATGACGTGGCAGGTGGTACACGCACACGACAGCTCGCAAGCGTGCTCAACTTCCACGTCATGATCCAGCAGGATGCGACAGATGGACACGCCACTGGGTGCGTCCTCGATGACTTTACCCTCGGGACAGACGTCGGGATGTGGCAATACGGTCAGTTTCGGCATGATAGGAACACAAAAAAACGACCGTTCAGGTCAACTCATCCAGCCTGCGACCCGACAGCGCCTTGCGGATGCTGCGATCCATGCGGCTGGCCGCGAAAGATTCCGTCGATTCGGACAACGCATGCACAGCGGCCCGCACGGTTTCTACATCTTCGCTGTCGCGCGAGGCATCGGCGTGGGCCAGGGCCGCATCCACGCGGCTGCGCTCCTCTGCATCCAGCAGATCACCGTCGACAGCCAAGGCCGCGCGCACCGACTCCACCAGTTGCCGGGCTTCCACCTGCTGTTCGCGCAGCATGCGCGCCTGCGCGTCGGCGTCCGCCTGGTCGATGCTGTCGGCCAGCATACGGGTGATTTCGTCGTCGGAAAGCCCATAGGAAGGCTTCACCGTCACCGAAGACTCCACGCCGGTACTTTGTTCGCGCGCGGTCACGCCCAGCAGTCCGTCGGCGTCGACCTGGAAGGTCACGCGGATACGCGCCGCGCCCGCCACCATCGGCGGAATCCCGCGCAACTCGAATCGCGCCAGCGAACGGCAGGCCGATACCAGCTCCCGCTCGCCCTGCAACACATGGATGCTCATGGCGCCCTGACCATCCTTGAAGGTGGTGAATTCCTGGGCGCGGGCGACCGGAATCGTGCTATTGCGAGGAATGATGCGTTCCACGAGACCGCCCATTGTTTCCAGGCCCAGCGATAGCGGAATGACGTCCAGCAACAGCCAGTCTTCGCCTGGAAGGCGATTGCCGGCCAGCAGATTGGCCTGCAGCGCGGCCCCCAAGGCCACCACCTGATCCGGATCCAGATCCGTCAGCGGAGTCTGGCCGAACAG
>DATJHN010000341.1:0-2880 GCA_035493915.1 Bordetella sp. | reverse complement strand
TTAAGTGATTCGGGCCGTGCATCGCGTCGTCCTTCAGGTTTGGTACTTCGCGATGTCCGTTGCTGTTCCCGATGAAACGCATTCTGCGCCCCCAAGACCTAGGGATAAACCCGCGTATCCGAAAATCATCTTTCCAATTTTTGGCTTAATCCAGAACGACTCCAAGACAGCGGTTATGGGGCCCATAAACCGCTGCTATCCAATCACGCGACCGCGGCATCCGACCGCCAGGACCGCTTCTTTAGTAGCATTCGCTTCAACGCTCATTTGACCTGCGAATGAAGACACTTTTGCTTTACGTCGCCACGGCGATCGCCGAAATTCTTGGCTGCTACTTGCCCTATCTTTGGCTTAAAGAAGGTAGAAGCGTCGCACTGCTGGTCCCCGCGGCGTTTTCATTGGCGATCTTCGCCTGGCTGCTGACGCTGCACCCTGCGGCGGCAGGCCGCGTTTATGCGGCGTACGGAGGCGTGTATATCGCCGCAGCGTTGATGTGGCTATGGGTCGTCGAAGGTGTGCGACCTACAAGTTGGGACTGGGCAGGGGTGGCGCTCTCGCTCATGGGCATGGCGATCATCGCTTTTCAACCTCGCTGACTAAAAAAATCGGCCCTCGCAAGGAGGGCCGACGCACTGCACCGAGAGGACTGCCACTTACAGCAAGCCCCCGCCTCTCGCCGGGGGAACCGTTCACCCATGCTGGCATGAACGGCCGGACTTCCTGGTGGCGTGGTCCGCATCGATGCCGGACCTTGCAGCTGCCGGATCATTCGATCGCGTGCACCACGCCACCCGTGGCTGGAAACACCGCCGGTGTTCGCCGGCGATGATTACCGTGGGTGCTTACGCACCTTGGAACGGCTGGTTGTTCGTGTCACCGAAGTCCGAACCCAGCGCGACTTGCGCATGGGTCAGGCCGCTGTCGGCTTGCGCGGTAAACACCGCGTTGTTCGATTCGCTGTTGCCCGTCAGGCCGGCCACGCGAGCTTGCTGCAGCTCGGCAACCACTTGGGCGCGGCTCACGCTGGCGGCCGCCTGGCCGTACACGCCCTGGAAGGGCACGTTGTCCGGTTCGCTGTTCGCGGCTTGCGCGGCGCCCACGGCGGCAACAGAGAGAATCAGAGCGGAAACGATGGTCTTGGCATTCATGGCAGTACTCCTAGTCCTGGTTGAGTGATTCGGGCCGTGCATCGCGTCGTCCTTCAGGTTTGGTACTTCGCGATGTCCGTTGCTGTTCCCGATGAAACGCATTCTGCGCCCCCAAGACCTAGGGATAAACCCGCGTATCCGAAAATCATCTTTCCAATTTTGGCAGTAATCCCCAATCACTATTACGCCCGGACTATTGAGTGAATAGTCGGCTGCTATGAGCCGGGGATACCGATCCGCGCGCTCGGATGCCGCTGAAGCACTTGCAGCCCCGGTCTTCCCGCTCAGATGCCACTGAACCAGTTGTAGCCCTGGTCTTCCCAATATCCGCCCGGATAAGTGTTGGTGACGAACATCGCCACGATGTGCTTGGGATTCTTGAAGCCCAGCTTGGTCGGCACCCTTAGCCGCAGCGGCTGGCCGAAGTCCGGCGGCAGTTCGGAACCGCCGAAGTCCAGCGCCAGGATGGTCTGCGGATGCAAGGCGGTCGGCATGTCTATGCTGCCGTAATAGCGGTCCGCGCACTTGAAGCCGACATAGCGCGCCGTCAGGTCGGCGCCCACGCGCTGCAGGAAGGTCTTGAGCGGAATGCCGCCCCACTGCCCGATGGCGCTCCAGCCTTCGATGCAGATCAGGCGCGTGATCTGGCTGGCCTGCGGCAGCTTGCGCAATTCTTCCAGCGTCCAGCTGTGCTTGTCCGCGACCATGCCGGAAACTTCCAGGCGCCACGTCGACAAGTCGATATCCGGCACGCTGTACTCCGGATAGTAGGCATTGAAGCGAAACGGATCCGTGATCTGGTTGGCGGCATAGGTCGGCGCCAGCTTGTTCTGGTTGAACAGCCAGGCTTGCACGCGGTCGTTCCAGCGCGACATCGCCCACAGTACTTTGTCGAAGGTATCCCCGTCCTGCATATTGCAGCCGCTCATCATGGCCAGCGCGCCCAGCGACAGGCCGCCGCGCAGCAGCAGGCGACGCCGTGCGCGATGCAACTGGCTGCGCTGGGCCGGCTCCAGGATCAGGCGCGGGTGTTTACGTTCAGGCATCGCTGCCTCCGTGGCGATGGCCGCCTGCGCGGCCGGTAATCATCGGCGGCAAGGTGCGGGGGACCAGGATGACCAGCAGCAAATGCACCACGATGAACAAGCCGATACCCGTCATGGCGCAGAAATGCACGACACGCGCGGCCGCGAAGCCGCCGAACAGGTCGGTCAGCCCACTCAACTGCACGGGCTTCCAGATGGACAGCCCGGACAGCACGATCAATACGCCCAGCAGCAGCACGCCCAGGTACATGGTCTTCTGCACCGCGTTGTAGCGGCCGGGCACATGCGGCAGGCGCAACTTCAGCGCGGCTGCCGCGTCGCTCGCGATGGCGCGCGGCGTCACGTCCATCAGGTCGCGCCGCAGGTGGCCGGACAGCACGCCGGCGATCAAATACACCAGCCCGTTGCCGACCAGCAGCCACATGACCGCGAAATGCCAGATCGTCTCGGCGCCCAGCCAGCCGCCCAGCGTGGCCCACTGCGGGAACCGGAAATCGAAGATGGGCGAGGCGTTGTAGATGCCCCAGCCGCTCATGAACATGCAGGCCATCGCATAGACATTCAGCCAATGCGTGATGCGCACATACAAGGGATGGACGCGCAAGCGTACGCGCGGCGCGGGTGCGCCTGCGTCAGGAAACATGCGTGCGGACAAAATGAATCTCCGGATGCCGGGATGCCGGCTG
>DATJHN010000340.1:0-13744 GCA_035493915.1 Bordetella sp. | reverse complement strand
AGTTTCTTGGTCATGCCATGAGCGAACGTGGGACCGGCGGCGAGCTGCGCGGCCAGTTCGTGCGCGGCGCCCATCAGGGCCTCGGGCTCGTGCAAGGCGTTGAAGAACCCCCACGACAGGCCTTCCTGCGCGCTCATGGCGCGGCCGGTGTACAGCAGTTCGGACGCCCTGCCCTGGCCGATCATGCGCGGCAGCAGCGTGCAAGCCCCCATGTCGGCGCCGGCCAGCCCGACGCGGGTGAACAGGAAGGCCGTGCGGGCGCGCGGCGTGCCCAGGCGCATGTCGGCGGCAAGCGCGACCATGGCGCCGGCGCCCGCGCACACCCCGTCGACGGCCGCGACGATAGGCTGCGGACAAGCGCGCATGGCCTTGACCAGATCGCCGGTCATGCGGGTGAAGTCCAGCAGTTCCGGCATCGCCATGCGGGTGAGCGGG
The DNA here is from genome assembly GCA_035493915.1 of Bordetella sp. Classification (GTDB taxonomy): domain Bacteria; phylum Pseudomonadota; class Gammaproteobacteria; order Burkholderiales; family Burkholderiaceae_B; genus Bordetella_C. The sequence continues at coordinate 13,309 of DATJHN010000340.1, read as the reverse complement.
CCGATGATTTCATGCACGTCGCCGCCCGAGCAGAAATTGCCGCCCGCGCCGGTGACCATCACCACCTTGATGTCGGTCGAGTAGACCAGGGCGCGGAACAGATCGCGCAGCTCCGCATAGGAGTCGAAGGTAAGCGGGTTCTTGCGTTCGGGGCGGTTCAGCGTGATCACGCCGACCTTGCCGCCCTCGCGTGATTCCCAACGGAAGGTGCGCGGCTGCGCGCCGGCCATGGGACGGCGGTGATGCGCCATGCCGGGAGGCTGCGCGTCGTTTTGCGGGTCGTCGCTCACTGTGAATCTCCTGTTCCGCGCTCTGTCTTTAAAGGAGCGCGTTCGCCACTGTGGATAGCCGGATGGGCTGCTCGTGCCCCTGCGCTACCCCGCCATGATCTCGCCGCCATCCACCGGAACGGCCTGCCCGTTGATCGCGCCCGCGCCAGGCTGGCACAGCCACGCCACCGCATGGGCGACCTCTTCCGGGCGCACCAGGCGGTGTTGCGGATTGCGCTGCGCCAGCTGCTCGCGCGCGCGCGCTTCGTCCATGCCCGTCTTGGCAGCGATGTTGCGCACGGCATCGCGCACGATGTCGGTATCGGTAAACCCCGGGCAGACCGCGTTCACGGTGATGCCCTTGCCCGCCACTTCCAGAGCCAGTGCGCGCGTCAGTCCGATGACGCCGTGCTTGGCGGCGCAGTAGGCGCTGACGTAGGCATAGCCCGCCAGCCCGGCCGTGCTGGCGACGTTGACGACGCGGCCCCAACCGGCCTGCAGCATGCCTGGCAGCGCCGCCTGGATGCAATGGAACGGACCGCTCAGATTGACCGCCAGCATGCTGTCCCACAGCGCGGCGTCGGTACGGTCGAAGCGCTCGCTGCGCGCCTGCCCGGCGTTGTTGACCAGAATGCCGATCGGGCCGAATGCCTGCGCGGCAGCCGCGAAGGCGCGCGTCAGTGCGTCCGCATCCACGACATCGGCGGTTTGCCACCCCACCCGGCCTGGCGACGCCAGCGTATCCGCGGCCTTGCCCAGCGATGCTTCGTCGCGGCCCAGCAGCGTCACCGATGCGCCTTCGCGCAGCAGGCGTTCGGCGATGGCGTAGCCGATGCCGCGACTGCCGCCCGTAACCAAGGCGTGACGGCCCTCCAGCGCTGAACTCATGTTTCACCTCGCGTATCACCCTGCACCGGCGTAGCGGCGGCGCGGACGAAATTGGTTTCCAGTTGGCGCTTGCCCGCCAGATAGTTGACCGGCCAGTCGATGTCCGTGTAGCCGACGCGCGCGGCTTCGCGCAGGGTCCAGGCGGAATCGGCCAGGTGCGGCCGTGCCAGGGCGCACAGGTCCGCGCGTCCGGAGGCGATGATGCCGTTCACGTGGTCGGCCTCGAAGATCGCGCCCACCGCGATCGTGGGAATGTCCGCTTCGTTGCGGATGCGATCGGCGAAGGGCGTCTGGTACATGCGTCCGTAGACCGGATGCTGGTCAGGGCTTACCTGGCCGGACGAACAATCGATCATGTCGGCGCCCGCGGCCTTGAAGCGCCGCGCGATTTCCACGGCGTCGTCGGCGGTAATGCCGCCTTCAACCCAATCATGGGCCGAAATGCGCACCGACATGGGCAGGTGCCGCGGCCAGGCCTCGCGCACGGCCGCGAACACTTCCAGCGGGTAGCGCAGGCGGCCGTCCAGATCGCCGCCGTACTCATCGGCGCGCAGGTTGGTCAGCGGCGAGATAAAGCTGGACAACAGATAGCCGTGCGCGCAATGCAGCTCCAGCCAATCGAAACCCGCCGCCGCGGCGCGGCGCGCGGCCGCCACGAAATCGGCGCACACGCGGTCCATGTCCTCGCGCGTCATGGCGCGCGGCGTCTGCGAAACATCCGGCATATACGGCAAGGGCGATGCCGACAGCAGCGGCCAATTGCCGGACGGCAGGGGATAGTCCATTTGCTCCCAGCCCAATTGCGTGGATCCTTTGCGGCCCGCATGCCCCAGCTGGATGCCGATGCGGGCATCGCTGTGGCCATGGACGAAACCGACGATGCGGGCGAACGCCGCGCCCTGTTCGTCGTTCCACAGGCCAGGGCATCCCGGCGTGATGCGCGCATCCGGCGACGTGCAGGTCATTTCCACCATGACCAGCCCCGCGCCGCCCAGCGCCCTGGCGCCCAGATGCACCAGGTGGAAGTCGCCCGGCACGCCGTCGTGGCAGGCATACATGGCCATGGGCGATACAACGACGCGGTTCTTCAGCCGCACACTGCGTGCTTCAAAGGGCGTCAACATGGGCAGGGGCGGCCGTTCCGGCGTGGCCACATCCACGCCGGCGCGCGCCGCCAGCCAGTGTTCGTAGCCATGCAGCCAGCGCGGGTCGCGCAGGCGCAGATTCTCGTGGGAAATCCGCTGAGAACGCGTCAGCAGCGAATACGCGAATTGCTCCGGCTCCAGGCAGGCATAGCGGTCGACGTGCTCGAACCATTCCGTGGAATTGCGCGCGGCATTCTGGATTTTCAGGACTTCGATGCCGCGGACGTCCTCATAGCGCTGCAGGGCGGCACGCAACGTGTCGCCGCGCGATGGATGCGTGCCCTGCCCAACGGTCAGCTGGTCGGCCAGTTCGATCGCATCCTCCAGCGCCAGCTTGGTACCCGAGCCGATGGAAAAATGCGCGCTGTGCGCCGCATCCCCCATCAACACCACCGGAATATCGCGGCGGCCGCTGGGCGTATCCAGGGTATTCCAGTGCACCCAATGGCGGCAGATCACGCGGGGAAAGCGGATCCAGATAGCCGAGCCGCGCAGGTGGCCGGCATTGCTCATCAGCGGTTTGCCATCCAGCCAGGGGGCGAACAGCGTTTCGCAATAGCGGATGCCCTCCTCCTGGCTCATCGTATCCAGGCCGGCCGCCTGCCAGGTGGCTTCCGGCGTTTCCACGATGAAGGTGGACAGGCCCGGCTCGAAGCGGTACGCGTGCGCCTGGAACCAGCCATGCGGCGTCTGGACGAAGGCGAAGGTAAAAGCATCAAAGGCCTTTTCCGTGCCCAGCCAGACGAAACGATTAAGACGCTGGTCGATGTCCGGTTCGAAGGTTTCCGCGTAGGCGCCACGCACACGGCTGTTGATGCCGTCGGCGGCGATCACCAGATCGGCGTCGTACCGGCGCGCCAGCTCCTGGTCATCGTCCACCAGGGTTTCGAAGACCAGCTCCACGCCGGCTTCCTCGCAGCGGGCCTGCAGGATATTCAACAGCTTTTTTCGGCCGATGCCGATAAAACCGTGCCCGCCACTGCGCAGCGTGCGGCCCTTGAAGTGGATGTCGATATCGTCCCAATGGTTGAAGGCGTCGCTGATCCGCCGGGCCGACACGGGATCGGAGCGGCGCAGGTTTTCCATGGTGGCGTCGGAGAACACCACGCCCCAGCCAAAGGTGTCGTACGGACGATTGCGTTCGACGACCGTAATCCGGTTGGCGGGATCGCGCAGCTTCATCAGCAGGCCGAAATACAGCCCCGCGGGACCACCGCCCAGGCACACTATCTTCATCGCGTCACTCGCATCCGGACCGGCCGCGCACGACCGGAGTTTCAAGCCTAGATAGTTTAGGCTTGAAATATATACGCCGAACCCGGACTTTCGCAAGGGACGGCCGTTAAGAAGTTTCTTCTTCACATGCTTTCCCCGCCCCGGGATACTCAGGCAATCGGTGACCACCCGCGTCCAGAATCCTTTCCATCCAGACCCAGTGCCATGTATCGTCCCCTGTTAATTAAGCGATTTCTATACCGAGACATGGCGGGCTTCCGACAGCTATCGCTCGCACTCGGCCATTTGGCGGCGACACGGCTGGTGGATGAGTTCCAGAATGCCTATCCGACTGCCACGCCGGAGATATTGGGAGCGGCTCTATGCAAGGAAGCCGCCCTGCTCACCCGCCGCATTGCTCATTTCAACCGCCTGCTTGGTAAGGGGCAGTATCCGCGCATTGGCGAAAAAATCAGGGCCGTGCAAAGCGCCAATATCGTCAAAATCGCGGCGGACTGGATCACCGCAGCCTCGACATCCTCCAACGGCGGCGACAGCGCGCGAATTCAATACATCCTTGCAACAAGCCTGGCGTCGAATTGCAAACTGACGAATATGGCAACGCTCGTTCAGCTTAATCGCATGCTGGCACCGAATGCGCGCCAGAAACCCAGACCGATCGATATTTCCGGCTCGCCGCTGCCATCATCAACCGCGGGATTTGCGTTGTTCGAACGAGAACTATCGCGATTGGCCCTTTACGAGCAGCGCGCTGGCTTCGCCAAGTATCTATTCGGCCACATTCTGGGTTATCACCCATTTATCGACGGTAACGGCAGAACGGCGCGAGCTGTCTATGCCATCGCGACTATCCGTCTCGATGATTTTCACCCACTGTCGGTCGAGGAAGAATCCGAGTTGTCCGGACTAGGCCTGGCCGGCCCCGCCGGTGCGGCACAGCGCATCTAACCCGGCCGGCGCTCCAGCGCGACGCGGTCGCGGCCGGCCTGCTTGGCCAGGTACAGCGCGCGGTCGGCGCGGCTCAGGGTAGTGGACACGCTTTCGCCGATGCGATGCAGCGCCATGCCCACGCTGACCGTCAGCAGCAGCTGTTCGCCTTCGACTTCGATGGTATTGCCGCGCACGCCGGCCAGGATGCGGTCGATGACCGCCTCGCCTTCTTCAAGGCTGACGCTGGGCAGCAGCACCAGGAATTCCTCGCCGCCCCAGCGCGCGACGTCGTCGCTTTCGCGCACGGAGCAGCGCATGATGTCGGCCAGGCGGGTCAGCGCGCGGTCGCCCGCATCGTGGCCATAACGGTCGTTGATGCGCTTGAAATGATCGACGTCCAGCATTGCGACGACAAAGGCAGGCTGGTCCGACTCCGCGGTCAGGGACAGTTCCTTCATGCGTTCCATCAGCGCGCGGCGGTTCAGCAGATTGGTCAGGGGATCGCGTATGGACGATTCCTTCAGCGCTGCATTCATGTCGCGCATCATCTCCTGATAGCCGTCGGAGATGCGTACCAGCTTGGCCAGGCGCTTGAGCTCGCGGTCGTAGCGGGCGACCAGCCCCAATTCACGCTGCCGTGCCGTCATCTGGAAGGCGTCGGACAGATAGGAAATACGCTCGATGCGTTCCAGCTGCTCGTTGGTGTGCCGCCAGAGATCGTCCAGCACCTCGCGCAGCGGATGATCCGCATACGAGGGCTCATCCAGCAGGGACTGGATGCGCGTTTCGAGGTCCTGGTAGCGCTTTTTCATCAGCGGCCGACAACGGTAAAGGGGAAGGTGCAGTCTTCCTTGAATTCCTCGGCCAGCTCGCCGACGCGTTCGTTGCGGCTGTCGTAGTACCAGGTTACCGATACCGCGTGGCCCTCGCCATGCGCGGCTTCCAGCAGATCGAAGATGTCCATCACGGCTTTCACGCTGCTGGTATTCAGATATTGCAGTTCAAGCGTGACGGCCAGCGACTGCCCACTGGAAGCCAGGTAGTCATCCACCCACTGGATGACGGGGCCGAACAATTCGAACGAGTTCTCGGGGTAGGAATCGCCGCTGAGAAGCAGGCTTCCGTTCGCGCTGTCGCTTACGATGGACGGCGTCGATTGGGAAGCGGAAATATTGAGTTCTTTCATTTTGGCTGTTGCTCGGGGGCGATACGGATCAGATGACGACGCTCAAGCTGAAAAAACCGCGGCCGTCGCCGTGCGGGCTGAACGATGCCTCGATGCCGGAACTGGCGCGCCGCGCCAGGTCGATCAGGCCGAGTCCGGCGCCGGTGGCGGCAGCCGGGTCGCGCGGCTGGCGCAGCTGCGTTTTATAGGCGGCTTTCAGTTCGGCCTTGTCCATCGCGGACAGCTGGTGCACGCGTTCGACCAAACGCTCGCCGTCGGCCAGTTCGACCCGATTGCCGGCGCTGACGGTGTAATGGCCTTCCGCGTTGCGCGCAATGACCACCGTCGCCGCCGCATCTGCGTCGCCGTAGCCCTGCTGCACGGCGTACTGGCGGATGTTCTGCGTCATCTCGATATAGGCGGAAAATACATCCATGGCCTCGGCGGGGCGTGCTTCCTGGGTTTCCAGATAGTTCTTCAAGGCGTTGCCGATTTCTTCGATCAGGCTGCGCGAAATCGGTCCGTTGAAGCAAAGCAGCGTACGGTCCTGATTGAATCGCTCTCGCAGCGCATAAAGATCCGATGCTTTCATGGGCGTCCGTCCAGGGAGTTATTCAAAGCGAAACGAAAGTATGGTGATGTCGTCGCGCTGGGGCAAGTCGCCACGGTATTCCACCAGGACGCGGTCCAGGGCCTCGGGCTGGGCGCCCAGCGGCAAACGCGCCATTTCCTTCAGCATGCGGATGAAGCGGGTACTGCCGAAACCAAAGCCATGCTCCCCTCCCGCCTGATCGAGAAATCCATCGGTGCTCAGGTAAAACGTCATTCCCGCGGTCAGCGGCAAGGTCAGATTGGCATACTCGCCCTGGCGCTTGTCCCCCAGCGCGCGCCGTGCGCCTCGGTGTTCGCGGCATTCGACGCCGTCGCTTTCGTATAGTGAAATCTTGGCGCCGGCAAACAGCAGATGCCCCGCGGCCCGGTCAATATAAACGAGTCCGGCGTCGGTATTGGTTGCCAGGGCATTCGGCAACTGCATATCGGCCAGCATGGAGCGGATGGCGGCATCGATGCGCGCCAGGATACGGGCCGGATCCGAGGGGCCCGCTTCGGTGATGGCCACGTCGACGGCGGCGCGGACCAGCATGGTCATCAGGGCGCCCGGCACACCGTGGCCCGCGCAATCCATCACACCCAGCAGGCAGTTGTCGCCGTCAGCCCGGAAGACGTAGAAATCTCCGCCCACCACATCGCGCGGCTTCCACATGACGAAATGGCGCGCGCCCAGGGATTGCGCCATCTGCCGTCGCGGCAGGATCGCTTGCTGGATCAGGCTGGCGTAATCGATGGAGTCGCCGATTTTCTTGTTCGCGCTGGCCATCGCATGATTGGCGGCTTCCAGCGCCTGCGTGCGCTCGCGCACCTTGCTTTCCAGTTCCTGGGTATGCGTGCGGACTTTTTCAGCCATGACGCCGAAAGCCCTGCTGAGATCGCCAATCTCGTCGGCACCGCCCATGGGCAGCCGCACGTCGTAGCGGCCGTCGGCGATGGCCCGCGCCGATTGCTGCAGGTTGCGGATGGGCCGCAGCACCAGGCGGTTGACCGCATAACCAAACGCGGAAAGCAGGCCGCCGATCAGCAGGACCAGTGCGGCGACGGCCGGCCACATGCCGGAGGTATCGATGATGCGCGCCGCGTGCAGGTCGACCGCGGCCAGCACGTACCAGTGCAGTTCGGGGACGTATGACACCGACATCAATTGGCGCTTGCCCTGCAGGCGCACCCAGATCGCCCGCACGGCGTCCGGCGTCTTCGGCGCGTCCCGCACCGCCTGCTCCAGCGCGGCGCGGCCTTTCTCGTCCTGGATCAGGCTGAAGATCCGGCCCCGTTTGGCAGCGCCGGTGGCACCGGAGTTGTAGTCGATAAGGGACGGGTCGGGATGGGCCTGGATGTTGCCCTGCTCATCAATGATGATGGGCGTGACGCCCGGTTCGCCGCTGCCGACGAATTCGTGCAAAAAGTCGCTCAGGTCCAGGCTGGCGCCGCCGATCGCCAATGGCTTGCCTTGGTCGCGCACGATCACGTTGAACCAGACGCGCGTGACCTTGAGTTTGCCGTCCGTATTGACGTTGATGTTGTAGTCCGTGGTGGCCCGCAAGCTCTCGTAGAACCAGTGGTCCTCCGGATCGCTGGCATGCAGCTGATAACGCGGAGCATCGGAAAACGGCTTATCCGCTTCGTTGAAGTAGTACTTGCCGCTGGTCGCGTTGATCAGGAAGTAGGCATGCGACCGGAAAGCGGCCCGATAGCCTTCGGCCTCCTTGAAGAAACGGTCGCGCTTGATGGTATCGTTTTCATCCCGCATCCAGTCGACCGCCAGTTCGGACTGGGCCAGCCGCTGCGACAGCGCCAGCTCGCGCGCAATCGGGGCCAGTATGCGTTGACGGCTGAGCAGCGCGAAATTGTCCGCGTAGGCGCGTCCGAAATGTTCGCGCACCTGTTCCATGGCGTGCCAGCCGAGCAATGCAGTGGGAATCAGCGCCAGCAGACAAGCCAACACCAGCGCGAGCAGCGATTTCGCCCGCAAACCTAACTTCGCCATGAATTCTTTTCCTTCACCAGGCCGCACCTGTCCGAGCCATCAACACGGCTGTGGTGTCCGACCGTCTGCCTCCAACCCTTGAGGGGCACGTTCGGTCGACTGTAAGTGTAGAAGGTTCATCCTAATGGATTACCCATGAAAACGTGCCAAAAATGGCTGCTCCAAGCAGCTTAGACACGCCTGCCGCGCGTCGACGCAACAATCCGATGTGTCACGTTTTTATTTCGCATTCTTGCCCGCCTTGATGCGGGCGGCAATTCACGCGAATATCAGATGCCCAGATAACGGGTCCACAGACCGCGATCCGCATCAAGCTGGCGCGAATCGCCGGTCCATACGACGCGCCCGCGCTCCAGGATCATGTGGCGGTCGGCCAGCGCCAGCAACCGCTCCACGTATTTATCGATCACCAGGATGGTCTGGCCCGCCGCGCGCAGCCGCGCCAGGCAGGCCCAGATTTCCTCACGCACCTTCGGGGCCAGGCCCTCGGTGGCTTCGTCAAGGATGAGCAGGCGCGGATTGGTTACCAGCGCGCGGCCGATCGCGAGCATCTGCTGTTCGCCGCCGGACAACTGATTGCCCATGTGCGAGGCGCGCTCGGCCAGCCGCGGAAAGAGCTCGCAGACGCGCTCTGGGGTCCAGGGCGATGCGTCGGAGGACGGAGCACCGTCGGATGTCCGGGGGGATGTATCGCCGCGCGGAGCCTGATCGGATGCACGAGCGGATGCGTCGGCGCACGGAATATTCACGCGGCCCCGCGCCGTGGCGAAGGCGGTAAGGTGTTCGCGCACGGTCAGGTTGGGAAAGCACAGCCGGCCTTCGGGCACGATGGCGATGCCCGCGCGCGCGATCCGGTCCGTGGCCCATCCACTGATGTCGTGCCCATCGAAGTGGATGCGGCCGGCCTTCAAGGGCAGTTGGTTGTACAGGGTGCGCAGCAGAGTGGTCTTACCCATGCCATTGCGGCCCAGCAGGGTCACGACGTCTCCCGCACCGATGGCGAGGTCCACGCCGAACAGTACCTGGCTGGCACCGTAGCCGCTTTGCACGCCTTCCAGCCGAAGCATTGGGGCGCGGCTTTCGCCGCTGCCGTTATCGATGCTGCCGTCGGTCGCGCTGTCGATGCCGTTGTCGATGTCGATGTCGGTGCCGCCATCGATGCGCTTGCCGCCGCCGATGCCACTGTTCATGTCGCCGCGAGCGGGCTTACGTCCATCTCGTCTCCCAGATAAGCCTGGCGCACCGCCGCGTCGTTGCGGACCTGATCCGGTGTTCCCGTGGCGATGATGCGCCCATAGACCAGCACTGAAATCCGATCCGCCAGGCGGAACACCGCTTCCATATCGTGTTCAACCAGCAGCATGGCGGCGCGTCCGCGCATCGACTCGATCAGATCGGTCAGACGCGCGGTCTCATCGGGCCCCATGCCGGCCATCGGCTCGTCCAGCAGCAGCACGCTGGGCCGCGCCGCCAAAGCCAACGCGAACTCCAGCTTGCGCTGTTCGCCGTGCGGCAAGGTATCGGCGGCGCGCTTCAGGTGATCCGGATCGATGCCGCATTCGTGCGCCAGCGCATGCGCCGCATCGTACAGATCATGGTCGGCGGCCCGCGGCCGCCAGAATCCGAGACCACCGCCATCGTGCGCCTGCACCGCCAGCAACAGATTTTCCAGCACGGAAAAGCGCTTGAATACGTTCGTGATCTGATAGGACCGCGATAATCCGGCGGCGACCCGCCGATGCGCGGCCATGCGCGTGATGTCGGCGCCATCGAGCATCAAGGCGCCCGCGTCGGCGGGCAGCGTGCCCGCCAGCAAATGGATCAGCGTGGACTTGCCGGCGCCATTGGGGCCGATCACGGCGTGAATCTCACCGGGCATCAGGGTCAGCGTAAGGTTGTCGGTCGCGACGAGCGCGCCGAAACGCTTCACCAGCCCCTGTGCATGCAAGGCGGGTGCGCCGGATGCATAGTCCTCTTGCCGCTGCGCGACGCCTTCGCCAGAAAGGGCGGCGCCCCCATCGCGCGGCCGCCGATCCGGGCTCATCGCACGATCCCCCTGCTCCGCTGCGAGCGGCCCGTGAATAAGGGAGCAGCCAGGCCCGCCAAGCCGCGCGGGGCGGCGAATACGACAGCCAGCAGCACCAGTCCCAGCGGCAGATGCCAGTACTCGGTCCACATGCGCAGCACCTCTTCCAGCGTAAGCATGACCGCGGCGCCGGCCAGCCCGCCATAGCGCAGGCCCATGCCGCCCACCAGCACCATGATCAGCAGGTTCGCCGACTGCGTCCAATGCATCAGGTTGGGTGAGACGAACAGATTGTTGTTGGCGAGCAGCGCCCCCGCCAGGCCGGCGACCGCGGCGCCGATCACGAAGGCGGTCAACTTGATGCGATATACCGGATAGCCCAGCGCCGCCATGCGCGATTCGTTTTCGCGCACGCCTTGCAGGGCCATGCCGAAGCGCGAATCCGTCAACCGGTTCAAGACCGCCGACATCAGCAGGAACAGCAGCAGCACCACGTAGTAGAACGGCACGTCGGCGCCCAGGTCCACGCCAGGCAGCACGGCCGGCCCCGGCAGGTTCAGGCCGTCTTCGCCGCCGTATTGGCGCAAGGATATAAAGACGTAGTACAGCATCTGCGCAAAGGCCAGCGTGATCATGATGAAGTACACGCCGCGCGTGCGCAGCGATACCGCCCCCGTGATCCACGCCAGTAGCGCGGCCAGCAGCGCCGCCGCCGGCCAGACGACGAATGCCGAACGGACGCCCGCCACGCCCAGCATCGCCGCGGCGTAGGCACCCGCGCCGAAGAACGCCGCATGCCCGAGCGCGACCATGCCGCCGTAGCCCAGCACCAGGTTCAACCCAGCCGCCGCCAGCGCGAAGATCAGCACGCGTCGGACAAAGGAAATATAGAAGTCCAGCCCGACCAGCGGCGCCACCAGCGGAAACAGCACCAGCGCCGCCACCGCTATCCACGTCCACGTCATTGCCCGTCGCATCAGCGCTGCTCTCCCTTGGGACTGGGTCGCGCAGCGACGGCAGGGCAGTTCACGCAGGATTCCACGTCAGCCACGCGCCGGAAACAGGCCTGCGGGGCGGAAGACCAGCACCGCCGCCATCAGCACGTAGATCGACAAGGCCGCCAGCGTCGGTCCCACGCTGCCGGCCACCGACGGCGTGAAGACCTGGCGCAGCAGCAGCGGCAGAAAGGCCCGGCCGGCGGTATCCACCATGCCGACCAGCAGGGCGCCGACGAAGGCGCCGCGTATGGAACCGATCCCGCCGATCACGATGCACACCAGCACCAGGATCAGGATTTCCTCCCCCATCCCAACCTGCACGGCCGTCAGCGGTCCCAGCAGCGCGCCGGCGACCGCGGCCAGCATCGAGCCCAGGCAAAAGACACCCAGGAACAGCAGCGGTACGCGCACACCCATCAGCGTGGCCATCTGCCGGTTCGACGCGCCCGCGCGTACCAATACGCCGGCGCGGGTACGCGTGACGAAGGCATAAAGCCCCACCGCCACCAGCAGGCCTACCGCGATGATCATGAGTCGATACGACGAATACATCAGGTCGGGCAGCAGGCGCACCGGCCCGCTCAATGCCGCCGGCGTGGCCAGCATGACCGGCGCCGGGCCCCAGACCATCCGAACCAGGTCGCCGGCGATCAGAATGACGGCGTAGGTGCCCAGCACCTGCGCCAGATGGCCGCGCAGCGCCAGGCGGCGGATCAGCACCACCTCGAGTACCGCGCCGATGACTCCGGTGGCCAGCGCGGCCACGCACACGGCCGCCAGGAACGAGCCGGTGCGCTGCATGGTCTCGGCCGCGACGTAGGCACCCGCCATGTACAGCGAACCATGCGCCAGGTTAAGGATGTCCATGATGCCGAAGATCAGCGTCAGTCCGGCGGCGATCAGGAACAACATCAGGCCGAATTGCAGTCCGTTGAGCAATTGCTCCAGGACGAGCGTGTATCCCATGGTGCCGTCAGAGCTTGCACTGGGCGGCGTAGACGTCCTGGTAGTGATCGACTGCCTTGCCCACGAGCTTGTTGGTAACGCGGCCGTTGCCGTCCTTGTCCACGACGCGCACGTAGTAGGCCTGGATGGGATAGTGGTTGGCGCCATAGGTGAACTTGCCGCGCACCGAAGCGAAATCCGCCTTGGCCAGCGCGCCCACGATGGCCTGGCGGTCGCCGGCCTTGCCGCCGCTCTGCTTGACAGCCGCGTCCATCGCCATGATCACGTCATAGGCCTGCGCGGCATACAGCGACGGATAGCGGCCGTTGTATTCCTTGCGGAAGGCGGCGACGAAGTCCTTGTTCGCCGGCACGTCCAGGTCATGCGCCCACTGCGCGGTGTTGTACATGCCTATCATGTCCGCGCCCACCGCCTGGATCACGTCCTCATCGGCGGAAAAGCCCGGCCCCACCAGCGCGATGCCGTCCTTCAAGCCGGCACCGACGAACTGCTTGATGAAATTGATGCCCATGCCGCCGGGCAGGAAGATGTACACGGCGTCTGGTTTGGCGGCGCGTATCTGGGCGAGTTCCGCGGCATAGTCCAGCTGGCCCAGCTTGGTATAGATTTCGTCGGCCACCGCGGCCTTGTAGCCGCGCTTGAAGCCGGTCAGCGCATCGCGGCCCGCCGGATAATCCGGCGCGATGATCAACATCTTTTTGTAGCCCCGGTCGGCCGCCATTTTGCCGGCCACTTCGTGGAAGGCATCGTTTTGATAGGCCGTGCCGAACCAGTAGGCGTTGCACTGTTCGCCGGCGTACTGGCTGGGCCCCGGGTTATTGGACAGGTACGGCACCTTGGCGGCGAACAGCGCGGGCCCGACAGCCAGCGCGACGTTCGAGCCGATGGGGCCGGTAAAGAAATCGATCTTCTCGCGCTGGATATAGCGCGTGACCAGTTGCCGCGCCTGATCGGGATTGCCGCCCATGTCAGTCTGCAGGAACTCGGCGGGCTGGCCGCCCAGCTTGTTGCCCAGCTGCTTGATGGCCAGATTGAAGCCGTCGCGAGCCTCGGCGCCCAGGGCCGAGAACGGTCCGGAAATATCGTT
>DATJHN010000339.1:0-6367 GCA_035493915.1 Bordetella sp. | reverse complement strand
TCGCGCACCGGCTGTCGACGATCGCCAAAATGGATCGCCTGGTCGTCATGGAGCACGGCAACATCGCCGAGATGGGAACCCACGCCGAACTCCTGGCGCGCGATGGCGTTTATGCACGCTTGTGGCATCGGCAGACTGGCGGGTTCATGGGTATGGAGTGATTCTGGGGTTCCACTTCGGCCGCCCGGGTTTGCCCCATCCCCAAATCTTCACAATATGAAATCCCACGCCCATTCCCCCGTGGTTTCCCTAGCCCGCCCCGGTCCCCAAGGATAGACATCACGTAACTGACAGAATTGTCAGTTTTCGGACAGGCTATCGTCCGCCAGCGCTTCGTACAGTGGGCGCATCATGACCGCCCCTACCCTGCCCGAGCGCCGTGCGCGGCGCCGCATCCCCTTCGTTCCGGCCGCGCTGTCGGCGCTGGCGCTGCTGTCCGGCTGCGCCGTCGGGCCGGATTACGTACGTCCGACCATGGACGTGCCGACCGCCTACAAGGAAGCCGGCCCCTGGAAGACCGCCCAGCCCGGCCAGATAGATTCCAGCCATGACTGGTGGGAGATCTATGGCGACAGCACGCTGAACGGCCTGATGAAGCAGGCCAATGCCGCGAACCAGACCATCGCCCAGGCCGCCGCGCAGTACCGCCAGGCGCGCGCGCTGGTGGATCAGGCACGCGCCGCTTTCTGGCCGCAGCTGACGACCGGCGTATCGGCCGGGCGGGGGCGCACCATAAATTCCAGCGGCAACAAACTGAGCAATACCTATGCCGCGTCGCTGGACGCCAGTTGGGAACCGGACCTGTGGGGCGCGGTACGCCGTTCGGTCGAAGCCAGCAACGCCAGTGCCGAATCCAGCGCGGCCCAGTTGGCCGCCGCGCGCCTGAGCGTGCAGGCAACGCTGGCCCAGGATTACTTGCAGCTGCGCGTCACCGACGAGCTGAAGGCCCTATATGCGCGCACCATCGCCGCCTACGAGCGCTCGCTGAAACTCACGCAAAGCCAGTACAACGCCGGCGTTGCGCTGCGTTCCGATGTAGCGCTGGCGGAAGCGCAACTGAGAACAGCCCAAGCGTCGGGCATCGACCTGGATACCCAGCGCAACCAGCTTGAACATGCCATTGCCATATTGACCGGCCGCGCGCCCGCCGACTTTACGCTGGCGCCGGCACCCGAAAGCTGGCAGGCCCGCGTGCCGGAAATTCCCGCCGGCGTGCCCTCGCAATTGCTGGAAAGGCGTCCCGACATCGCCAGCGCCGAACGCCTGGCCGCTGCCGCGAACGCGCAGATCGGCGTAGCGCAATCGGCCTTTTACCCGGACCTGATCCTGAGCGGCGGACTCGGCTTCAGCAGCGGTACCGCCGCGCTATCGCAGTGGTTCAACACCCCAAGCCGCATCTGGTCCTTGGGTGCCTCGCTGGCCGAAACGATATTCGACGGCGGGCTGCGCAGCGCCCGCGTGGACGAAGCGCGCGCGGGCTTCGATGCATCCGTCGCGCAATACAAGCAGACCGTGCTGGGCGGCTTCCAGGAAGTCGAGGACAACCTGTCCAACCTGCGCGTCCTGGCCGACGAAAGCGTGGCGCAGGACCAGGCGGTGGCGGCCTCGCGGCTGTCCGAGCGGCTGGCGCTGGCGCAGTACCGTGCCGGCACCACCACCTATCTGACGGTGGTAACGGCCCAGGCCCTGACCCTGTCCAACGAACGCACGGCCGCCGACCTGCTGGGACGCCGGCTGCTGTCCAGCGTGGCCTTGATCAAGGCCACCGGCGGCGGCTGGAACGCGTCGCAGCTGAATGCGCCGATGGCGAATACCGCCGCGGCGGTGGCGGACGCCGGCAACACGACGTCCGCATCGGCATCGGCGACGACGGCACCGGCTGCCGCGGCCCCCGCCGCGCCCGCGGCCTCGACGCCGCAGGCAGCACCGGCGACCCACTGACCCAATTCAAGAAACGAGAGCGAAGATCATGGCTGATGCATTGTCCCGGCGCCGCGCCGGATTCGCGGCCACAGGCGTGGCGCTGGTGGCCATCGCCGCCGCCTTCTGGGGCTCCGAACGCCCGGCCGTATCGGCCGATGCGCCCGAGCCCAAGACACCGCCGGTCATCGTGACCTCCACCAAGGTCGAACAGCAGGACGTACCCATCTACCTGACCGGCGTGGGCACCGTCACCGCGAACCAGTCCGTGACCGTCAAGACGCGCGTGGACGGCGAACTCGACAAGGTAGGCTTCGTCGAAGGACAGGACGTCAAGGCCGGCCAGATGCTGGCGCAGCTGGACCCGCGCGCGCTGCAGGCCCAGCTGGCGCAGGCCAAGGCCACGCAGGCCAAGGACCAGGCGCAATTGGTAAACGCTCGCCTGGACCTGAAGCGCTTTACCCAGTTGACCAAGGAAGACGCCGCCACGCAGCAGCAGCTGGATACGCAACGCGCGCTGGTGTCGCAGCTGGAAGCGACGGTACAGATGGACGAGGCGCAGGTCTCCTTCGCCCAGGTCCAGCTCAGCTACACCACCATCAACGCGCCCATCAGCGGCCGGGTGGGCGCGCGGCTGGTCGACCCCGGCAATATCGTGCACGCCACCGACACCGGCGGCCTGGTGGTCATCAACCAGATCGATCCCATTTCCGTGCTGTTCACCGTGCCGGAATCGGCGGTCGGCGACATTAACACCGCCATGGCGGACACGCCGCAGGGCCTGCCTGTCGCGGCCCTGGGCCGCGAGACCAACCAGCCCCTGGGCGAAGGCAAACTGGTGCTGGTCAACAACCAGATCGACACCACCAGCGGCACCGTGCAGCTGAAGGCGCTGTTCCCCAACCCGCGCCATGTGCTGTGGCCGGGCCAGTATGTCAATGCGCGTTTGCAGCTGGGCACGCACAAGCAAGCCCTGACGGTGCCCGCCGCGGCCGTGCAGCGCGGCCAGAATGGTACCTACGCCTACGCGCTGGACGACCAGGGCATCGCCCGCATCCAGCCGATCCGAGTGGCGGTAATCCAGGACAACGTCGCCGTGGTGGATGAAGGACTGCAAGCAGGCGAACGCGTGGTCGTGGACGGCCAGTACAAACTGCGCCCCGGCCTGCATACGGTGGAATCGAAGTCGTCGACGGCGATGGCGAGCCAGGCGGCAGGCGGCACCACGCCGGCGACCTGGACAACCGCCGCGGGCGGCGCGGACGCCGCCGCCGGCACGACAGCCGCAAGCGGTGCCGCCACGAAATCGTCGAAGGGAGACGGTCGATGAGCATCTCCGCCAATTTCATCAAGCGGCCGATCGGCACCAGCCTGCTGGCGCTGGCCCTGATGCTGGTCGGCGTGGCCGCATGGCCGCTGCTGCCGGTGGCCCCGCTGCCACAGGTCGACTTTCCTACCATCCAGGTCACCGTGAACCTGCCGGGCGGCAGTCCGGAGACCATGGCGTCCAACGTCGCCCAGCCCCTGGAGCGGCAGTTCTCGCTGATCGCCGGACTGTCGCAGATGACGTCCCTGAGCGGCCAGAGCCAGTCGCAGATCACGCTGCAGTTCGATCTGGACCGCAGCATCGACTCGGCCGCCGTCGACGTGCAGGCCGCCATCAACGCGGCGTCGGGCCAGTTGCCGACGAATTTGCCCAATGCGCCGACCTTCCGCAAGGTGAACCCGGCCGACGCGCCCATCATGATCCTTAGCGTGCAGTCGGACACCCTGCCGATCACCGAGGTCAACGACTACGCCGACAACATCCTGGCGCAGCAGATCTCGCAGATCAAGGGCGTGGGCCTGGTCAACATCGGCGGCCAGCAGAAACCGTCGGTGCGCGTGCAGGTCGATCCGACCAAGCTGAAATCGCTGGGACTGAGCCTGGAAGACGTGCGCAACGTCATCGCCACCACGACCGTCAACCAGCCCAAGGGCACGATAGACGGCCCCACCCAGAGCTTCACGACCTACACCAACGACCAGTTGCTGAAGGCGGCGCAGTGGAACGACATGGTGCTGGCCTATCGCAACGGCGCGCCCATCCGCGTGCGCGATGTCGGCGTGGCGGTGGACGGCCCGGAAAACAATAAGCTGGCCGCGTGGGCCTACGCCGGTCCCGCCGCCGAGCCCGGCAACACCATCACCAACGGCCGCGGCATCGTGCTGCAGGTCAGCAAGCAGCCCGGCGCCAACGTGATCGAGACCGTCGATGCCATCAAGGCCGCCATGCCGCGGCTGGAGGCGGCCATCCCGCCGACCGTGCGGGTCAACACCATCATCGACCGCACCGCGAACATCCGCGCGTCGGTGCGCGACGTCGAATTCACCCTGATCCTGACCATCGCCCTGGTCGTCATGATCATCTTCGTCTTCCTGCGCGATATCGCGGCCACGCTGATTCCCTGCGTCACCGTTCCGTTGGCGCTGATGGGCACGGCGGGCGTGATGTACGTGGCGGGATTCAGCCTGGACAACCTGTCGCTGATGGCGCTGACCATAGCCGTCGGCTTCGTCGTCGACGATGCCATCGTCATGCTGGAGAACATCTACCGCCACGTGGAAGAAGGCATGGGACCGATGGAGGCCGCCTACAAGGGCGCTGGCGAAATCGGCTTCACCATCGTGTCGATCTCGGTTTCGCTGATCGCGGTATTCATACCGCTGCTGCTGATGGGCGGCATCGTCGGCCGCCTGTTCCGCGAATTCGCCGTCACGGTCACCCTGACCATCGTGGTGTCGGTCATCGTGTCGCTGACCCTGACTCCCATGCTGTGCTCGCGCCATCTGAAGAATCAGCATGGCCGCGAGCATGGCCGCCTGTTCATGCTGTTCGAGCGCGGCTTCGACATCATGCTGAGCGGCTACAAGCGCGGACTGCAATGGGTGCTACGCCACCAGTTCATCACGCTGATGAGCTTTATCGCGACGCTGGCCGTCACGGGCCTGATGTTCATCACCATACCCAAGGGCTTTTTCCCGCAGCAGGATACGGGCTATATCTTCGGTTTCGCGCAGTCTTCGCAGGACTCCTCGTTCGGCGCGATGAACCGCCGCATGGTCCAGCTGGCCGATATCGTGCGCCAGGACAAGGACGTAGCCGCGTTCGGCATGAACGGCGACCAGACGCAGTTCAACACCGGCCGCTTCTACATCGGCCTGCGCAACAAGGAAGACGGCCGTACCGACAGCGCCGACCAGGTGATCCGCCGCTTGCGTCCCAAGGTCGCGCAGGTCGAAGGGGTGACGCTGTACATGCAGGCCGGCCAGGACATCAACGTCGGCGGCCGCCTGTCGCGCACGCAGTACCAGTACACGCTGACCGATTCCAACCTGGATGAACTGAACGAGTGGGCGCCCAAGCTGGCCACGCGCTTCTCGCAGTTGCCGCAGTTGACGGATGTGGCTTCCGACCAGCAGAGCAACGCGCCCACCGCCACGCTGACCATAGACCGCGCGCGGGCGTCCAGCTTCGGCATCTCGCCGGCGCTGATCGACTCCACCATCTACGACGCCATCGGCCAGCGCCAGGTCGCGCAGTACTTTACCCAGTTGAACAGCTACCACGTCGTCCTGGAAGTCACGCCCGCGCTGCAGCGCGATCCGTCGCTGTTCAGCAAGCTGTACCTGACGTCGCCGCTGACCAACGAGCAAGTGCCGCTCTCCACTTTCGTCAAGCTGGACACCGCCAAGACCAACTACCTGGCCATCAACCACCAGGGCCAGTTCCCGGCGGTCACGCTGTCGTTCAACCTGGCGCCGGGCACTTCGCTGGGCGAGGCCGTGCAGGCCATCGACGCCGCCAAGACTGCAATGGGCGTGCCGCCGACGCTGGTCGGTTCCTTCCAGGGCGCCGCCAAGGCCTTTGGCGATTCGCTCAAGTCGCAGCCCTACCTGATCGCCGCGGCACTGATCGCGGTCTACATCGTGCTGGGCTTCCTGTACGAGAGCTACATCCACCCGCTGACCATCCTGTCCACGCTGCCTTCGGCCGGCCTGGGGGCGCTGCTGATATTGCGGGTCGGGGGCTACGACCTGAGCGTGATCGCCCTGATCGGGATCATCCTGCTGATCGGCATCGTCAAGAAGAACGGCATCATGATGATCGACTTCGCCCTGCACGCCGAACGCGAGCACGGCATGCCGCCGCAGGAAGCCATCTACCAGGCCTGCCTGCTGCGCTTCCGCCCCATCATGATGACCACCATGTGCGCGCTGCTGAGCGGCCTGCCGCTGATGCTCGGCAACGGCCAGGGCGCGGAACTGCGCCGGCCGCTGGGCTACGCCATGGTGGGCGGCCTGATCGTCTCGCAGGCCCTGACCCTGTTCACCACGCCCGTGGTCTATCTGTACCTGGACCGCGCGCACTACTGGTACATACGCCGCAAGGAAGCCCGCGCCGCCC
>DATJHN010000338.1:0-9418 GCA_035493915.1 Bordetella sp. | reverse complement strand
TCCAGGGCCCGGTGCCCCTGCGGCGTCACGCGCGCGCCACGCGCATCGCGTTCCACCAGGACGGCCTCGAATACCTGCTCCAGTTCACGCAGCAGCAGCGTCACCGCCGGCTGGCTGATGCCCAGTTCGCGCGCCGCCGCGCCCAGCGAGCCCTCGCGAGCGACGATTTCCAGCAGGCGCAGATGCCGGACACGCAGCCGGTCCAGGCGATAGCGGGCCGATGCGCCCG
Source organism: Bordetella sp. (assembly GCA_035493915.1). GTDB lineage: Bacteria > Pseudomonadota > Gammaproteobacteria > Burkholderiales > Burkholderiaceae_B > Bordetella_C. The sequence goes on along the minus strand of DATJHN010000338.1, from coordinate 9,189 downwards.
GTGTTTTACTCATATCGAATACGTATTAGCTGATGAGAAATCCATAATTGATCCTTAATACTCCCGCATCGATAATTCGCGCAAGCCCCTGGTGCGCGGCTATCATCGCCATGGCACGGCGAGGCGGCCTTGAAACTCAAAATATGTGGGAGACATCCATGTACCATCCATCGCACCGCGCACGGCGGTCCTTCCTGCGCAGCGCCGCGGCGCTCGTCCTGACAGCGGCGCCCCTGGCCGCGCTTGCGGCGGATGCCTATCCCAGCCAGCCCATACGGCTGATCGTGCCCTTCTCCCCGGGCGGCGCCGTGGACGCGTACGCGCGCATCGTCGCGCCGGCCCTGGGCAAGGAATTGGGCCAGAACATCGTGGTCGACAACCGGCCCGGCGCCAGCGGCATCATCGGCACGGAAGCAGTGGCGCGCGCGCCCGCCGACGGCTATACCCTGGTGCTGGGCAACATCGCCACGTTGGGCATCAACCCCGTCATCTACAAGAACAACCCCTTCGATCCGCTGAAGCAGCTGACGCCAATCACCAAGACCGTGGTCGTCAACTACGTGCTGGTGGTCAATCCCGATAAGGTTCCGGCGCGCACCGCGGCCGATCTGGTCACCTACGCCAAAGCGCATCCCGGCGCCCTGAGCTATGGGTCTTCCGGCACGGGCAGCATGCAGCAGATGGCGGCCGCGCTGTTCGAAGCGCGCACGCAGATCAAGATGCTGCATGTCCCCTACAAGGGCACCGGCGCGCTGCTGGGCGACCTGGTCGCCGGCCACGTCGACATGATCTTTGCCGACCAGGGCACGATGATGCAGCAGGTCAAGGCCGGCAAGCTGGCCGTGCTGGGCGTCGGCGGACTTAAGCGCGTGGCCGAGTATCCCGACATTCCCACACTCGCCGAAGCCGCCAATCTGCCGGGATTTGAAGTCGTGGCGTGGCAGGGATTGGCCGGTCCGGCCGGGTTGCCCGCCGGCGTGGTCGACAAACTGAACCATGCCGTCAACAAGGTCCAGGCCGACAAGGACATTCGCGCCAAGCTGCTGGAAGCCGGCCTGGTGCCGGACGCTGGAACGCCCGCGGAGTTCAGCCGCTATATCGGCGCCGAATTGCAAAAGTGGGGCAAGGTCGCCACCGACCTGGGCGTGAAGGCGGATTGAGCCGGGAATAGCGGATGACCATAGAACGTATCGAATGCCACGTATTCCGTGCCCCCATCGCCACGCCCGTGCGGGCCGCGGTAGGCAGCTTCAGCAACCGGCCCGCGGTCTTTCTGCGGGTGCAAGCCGCCGACGGCGCCTGGGGTTGGGGCGAGGTCTTCTGCAACTTCCCGGCGGTGGGCGCGGAACATCGTGCACGGCTGGCGCGCGACCTGATCGCGCCCATGCTGGCCGGCGCGCCCAGCGACGATCCGACTACCCTCTGGCGCACGTTAAGCGATCGCCTGCGCCGCATGGCGATCCAGGCCGGCGAGCCTGGCCCGATGGCACAGGTGGCTTCCGCCATCGATCAGGCCTTGTGGGACATGCGCGCGCGCCGCGCCGGCCAGCCTTTGTGGCGCGTCCTGGCGACCGCGGCCGGCACATCCGGGGCGGCGGCCGATGGCCGGGTCCAGCTGTACGCCAGCGGAATTGGCCCGGACAAGGTCGCCGAAACCGCGCTGGCCAAGCAGGCGGAAGGCTATACCGCCTTCAAGTTCAAGGTGGGATTCGAACCGGCCCGCGACACGGCCAATTTCCGCGAGATCCGCGATGCACTTGGACCCGGCGCGCGCATCATGGTCGATGCCAACCAGGCATGGGCGCCCGATATCGCGGCTGAACGCCTGGCGGAGCTGGAATCGTTCCGCCCCTATTGGGTGGAAGAGCCCATGGCGGCCGACGAATCGCTGACCGACTGGCGCCGCCTGGCGCGCGGGACTTCGCTGGCGCTGGCCGCCGGCGAAAACATCCGCGGCCAGGCGGATTTCGAAGCCGCGGTCGACAACCGGCACCTGCGCTTTATCCAGCCCGACGTGGGCAAATGGGGTGGTATTTCGGGCTGCATGGCGGTGGCCCGCTATGCCCAGATCGCTGGCCTGACATTCTGCCCGCACTGGCTGGGCGGCGGCATCGGCCTGGCCGCGTCCATGCACCTGCGCGCCGCGCTGGGACCGGCCGGCATGGTGGAGGTGGACGCGAATCCTAATCCGCTGCGGGAAACCATCTGCCCCTTGCCCCACGCCAGCGAGGACGGTTGGATCACGCTGTCCGGCGCGCCGGGGATCGGAGTCGAACCGGATCTCGCCGCATTGGATTTGTATCGTGTAGCGTTTTAAGCGGAATCTGGCCGCGTCAGGACGGGGGAACCAGACCAACCGTGGCTGTTCGCGTCGCATAACTTTGAGTTCAAGACGTCAGGGCAGCGATCCGCAGCATATCGAACGATATTCGGCATATATGCATCAAGGTTCAAAGCCGGCCACTTCCGTGATCGCTATATGGCGGCCTTCATGCCCTGCTCAGCAAGAATCCTTCGGTATTTCTCGGTTTCGGCCGCCACGTACTGGCGCAGGCCGTCCGGCGTGCTATGCATCGCATCTGCACCCAGGTCAGAGAATTTCTTCTTTACCTGGGGGTCGTCCATCGACGTAATCAGCGCCTTGCGAAATTGCGCCGCGATCGGACCGGGCACGCCGGCCGGCATCCAGATGCTCCAGCAATTGGCCCCGACCAGATCCTTGAAGCCGGCCTCTACCACCGTCGGCACGTCCGCCAGGTGCGGATTGCGCTGGGCCCCCGTATAGGCCAACGCGCGCAGATTGCCGGACCGGATGTGCGGCAAAGCCGCCGGCGGATCGACGGCGATCAGATCCAGGCGATTGGCCAGCACGTCGTTCAGTGCCTGCGCGCCGCCTTTGTAAGGAACATGGGTGATTTTCACACCCGCCGCCTCGTTCAGCATGGCTCCCCACAGGTGCGCGAAAGTACCTATGCCACCGGAGCCGTAGTTCAGCTTGCCCGGATTCGCGCGGGCGGCGGCAACCAGATCCTGCAGCGTCTTGTAGGGCGATGCGGCCCCCGCCACCACCACGGCGGGCCCCGTGGCGATCAGCGATACCGGCATGAAATCCTTGTTCATGTCATAAGCCATTTGAGAGATCAAAGGCTGCGTGATCGCCGAACCCAGGGTACCCATGGTGAAGGTATAGCCGTCGGGCGCCTGGCGTGCCGCGTAGATCATGCCGACCGCGCCGCCGGCGCCCGCATGATTCTCGACGATGACGGTTTGCTTGAGCGTTTCGCCCAGCTTCTGTCCGAAGATGCGCGCCATCGTGTCGGCCGCTCCGCCGGGCGGAAAATTCACCACGAACTTGAGTGGACGCGACGGATAGGCATCGGCCGCCAGGGCCCAGCGGGGGGTTGCGGCCGCAAGCAGCGTCGCCGCCAGAAATCTGCGTCTGGTCACGATAGTCTCCACCAGTGATATATCCATGCGCCGGCCTCTGCGGGCCGGTCCGGCCCGGAGCTTGCAAGCCCCGGTGCCGCCACTATGCCGCCCTGCCCGTGCTACAGCCCGAGCGTGGCGGCGATGATGTTCTTCTGGATTTCCGACGTCCCGCCGCCTATCGTCGCCAGCCGCGAGTCGCGGAAGAAACGCTGCATGGGGTACTCCATGCAATAGCCGTAGCCGCCCAGGATCTGCAAACACATATCGGAAATGGTCTTGTACGACTCGGCCACGTAGTACTTCAGCACCGCCGTGTCCGCGCGTTCCGCCTGCCCATGTTCCATCAGCCAGGCGTAACGCCGGATCATGGTTTGCGACAGATCCAGCATGACTTTCATGTCGGCGAACTTGTGCTGGGTTACCTGGAAGCTGCCGATGGGCTTGCCGAACTGATGCCGGGTCTTGGCATAGTCCAGCGCGTATTCGAAGGCGCGCCGGGCCGCGCCGATGCGGGCGGCCGACAGGCACAGGCGCTCATAGCGCAAGGTGTCTTCGCAGATGGACCAGCCCTTGTCCAGCTCGCCCAGCACCGCGGTGCGCGGCACGCGCACGTCTGTATAGGTGACCTCGGTGGTACCGATGGCATGCTGGCCCAGCGTGGGAATCTTGCGGATCTCGATGCCGGGCAACTTGGTATCGACCAGGAACGTGCTTATGCCCAGCTGCTTCTTGCCCAGGTCATTGGTGCGCAGGGCCAGCAGCACGTAGTCGGCGATATCCATGCCCGACGTAAATACCTTGCGGCCGTTGATGACGAAGCCGTCACCGTCGGCCACGGCGCGCGTCTTAAGCGCGGCGGCGTCGGAACCTGAATCCGGCTCCGTCAGCGCGAAAGCAAACGAAATATCGCCCTTGACGACGCCGGGCACGATGCGCTGCTTTTGTTCTTCCGTGCCGTGCTTCAACACGGCATAGCAGCCGTAAGTGAAGTTGCGGAACAGCCAGAGCCCCAACTCTTCGAAGTGGTTGCCCGCCTCTTCCAGCAGCAGTGCCAGGTCGGTCGGCGTGCCGCCGGCGCCGCCATACTGTTCCGGCGCGATCAGTCCAAGCCAGCCGTTATCGGCCAGCGCCTGGAACGCCTCGCGCGGCGGCGTCATGGTCTCGTCGCACCTGGCGGCATAGTCCATGCCGCAGACGTCATCCAGCAATACACGCACATGGTCGCGCATTGCTTCCTGTTCACTGGTCAATCCGAAGTTCACGCTCGGGCATCCTTGCAGTAAGGCAAACGGCGCAAACCGCCATTTGCCGGATCTGGCCTGTCAATACACTCGCCTGGCATATGCAACCAAGGCCCTCAATCAATCGATTTAATCATTCGATTTAACTTGAGGCCATCATACAGTTCAATCCAAGGAAGGGTCAATGATGCGCTTGGACGCACGCGCGGCGGCCAACGCTGCATCCAGCGGGTCGCCGTCGACGATGCGCGTGACCAGCCCCCACCGCAGCGCCTGCGCGGCGTCGAAAGGACGCCCCGTCAAGGCCGCGTAGTACACGCCGCGGCGGGTCATCATGTTCGTCGCGGATTTGATGATCTGCCCGCCTGGCACGAAGCCGAAGTTGATTTCCGGAAAGCCGAAACGCGCATCCGCCGAAGCGATGACGATGTCCGACGATTCCAGAATGGGCATGGCGCCACCCAGGCAATAGCCCTGGACGGCGCTGATGATGGTCTGCGGCATGGCACGTAGCAAACGCGTACGCCAATTCTCCGTGGCGGCACGGGCGCGGCGCAGCTCGTCGGCGGGCCGGGTGGAACTGTCGAAGAAATCCTTCATGTCCATGCCGGCGGAGAAATTGCCGCCGATGCCGTGGAACACCAGCGTGTTGATCTCCGCCAGATGCCGCGTCCGCAGCAGGATGTCTTCCAGCGCCAGCGTCAGCTCCACGCCGATCGCATTGCGCTTGGCGGCGCGGTCCAGGCCGACGCAGCGTATGCCGCCGTCGAGATCGCTGATTTTCAGCATCGATCAGCCTCCCAGGCCGGGCTTGCTCTTGCCGGCCAGGAAACTTTCGACCGCGGCGGCGCGCGTCGACGGCCGGCCGGCCTGCAACGCCTTCAGTTCCGCGAACTTGGCGGCGGTGAAACTGAGCACACCGTCCCAGGTCATCGCGCCGACGTGGCGCAAGGTCTCTTTGGTGAAGCGCAGCGCGATGGCATCCTTGGCGGCAAGTTCGTCCGCCAGTGCACGCGTGGCCTGCTCCAGCTCGCCGGCGGGCAGGCTGCGGGTCGCCAGGCCATTGCGTTCGGCCTCGTCGCCGTCGAACTCCTCGCCGGTCAGCAGGAAATAACTGGCCGCGCGCGGCGTCATGACCGCCGATGCCGACTTGGCCGTGGCGCCATGCGGCAGCGATGCTTCCAGCGGACCCACGGCAGAAAAGCGCGCATCCGCGGCGACATGGACGATGTCGCAACTTTCCAGGATGGCCAGCGCGCCGCCCCGGCATGCTCCGTGCACCATCGCGATGACGGGCTGGGGCAGCCGCCGCAGCGCGCGTATGCGCCATTCGTCCGCCGCTTCGCGCAAGGCGCGCAATTCCGCCGTATCGCGGCCATCCGGATCAAAGAAATCAGGTGCATCCAGGCCGGCGCAAAAGTTGTCGCCGGCGCCGCGCACAACGACCACGCGCACGGCGTCGTCGCTGGCGATGGCAGCCAACAGCGCCGTCATTTCACGGCTCATCGCGGCATCGATCGCATTGGCCAGTTCAGGCCGGTTCAGCGTGATAGTCAGGACGCCGCCGTCCAGCGTCGCGGCGACGCATCGCATGGCGTTCACGTCGATGCCGTCAGTCGAATATTGCATACCCACCCCCTTCAGGAACGAAGCCCAGGCCAGTGTATCTCAATCATTTGATTGATTGAATCAACTGATTGAGTGTATCAATCGATTGCTTTACTATCTTGATCGCTCGCAGTCGCTGCGCCGTACAGATGATCCTGAAAACTAGAACGCGAGCGGAAAGGAGACTTATGAATACCGCAAGACCACGGCCCCTGGCGCATGCCGGGCTGGGCCTGCTGCTGGGCGTGGCGCTGAGCCTGGCGGGCCCTGCCGCCCATGCCGACGACTATCCGAACAAACCGATCCGCGTCATCGTCCCGAGTTCGCCCGGCGGCAGTCCGGACGTCCTGGCTCGCATAATCTGCGTGCCGCTCAGCAAGGAACTGGGCCAGCCCCTGGTGGTGGAAACGCTGCCGGGCGCGGCGGGCATCGTGGGCACGGCCAAGGTGGCGCAGGCCGCGCCCGACGGCTATACGCTGCTCTACGGCTTTAACCAGGTCGCCACCATGAACCCGCCGCTGTACAAGAAGCTGCCGTACCAGCCGGAGCGGGATCTGGCGCCGATGGGCTTGACGCTGAACCTGAGCTACATGTGGATCGCCAACAAGGACTTCAAGCCGACCAACATCGCCGAACTGATCGCGTTGAACCGCGCCAAGCCGGGAACGGTGACATACGCATCGACCGGCCCGGGATCGGCCGCGCACCTGGGCGGCCTGCTGCTGGAGCGCATGACGGACACGCACATGATGCACGTGCCCTATCGCAGCAATACCAATCCCGACCTGCTGGCCGGCGTCGTGCAGTTGAAGCTGGACCCGGTTGCCGCGTCGATCGGCCTGGTGCAGAGCGGCAAGGTCAAGGTGCTGGCCGTCAGCGCGACCAAGCGCCTGGCCGTGCTGCCGGATGTTCCCACCGTCGCCGAAACCGTGCCCGGCTACGAAATGGTCGGCTGGCAGGGCTTCTGGGCGCCGGCCGGCACGCCCGATCCCATCATCCGCAAGGTCAACGCGGCGATGATCAAGGTGATCAATTCACCCGACATGCAAAAGCGCATCAAGGAACTGGGCTACGAGCCGCTGGGGTCATCGCCCGAGGATATGGCCAAGCGCATCCATGCGGAACTCGAGCAATGGACCGGCATCGTCAAGCAGGAACACCTGTCGCTGGATCAATAGCACAGTGCGATACCCGGCAAGCGCCGGACACAGCGGGCAGTGGCGAAGTGCCGTTGCCCGATTGCCGCTCAGGGCGCGCGAAATCCGGCCGCGGCGAAGCGCACCATGTGTTCCAGCGCGGCTTCCGGATCCGTCGTATCGATTTCCCCTTGGGAGATCGATTCGATCCGGCCCGGCCGCGCCATGGTATAGACCATCGTGCCCAGCATGAAGTGGAAGCGCCAGTAGAGTTCGTGTTGCGACAGCTTGGGCAAGGCCTTGGCCAGAGCCTGCAGCGCCATCTGGTTGGTCTCGTCGAACGCATGGTTCAGCACGTTGCGCTTTACCTCTTCGCGTTCAAACACCATGCGCGAGCGCAGCATCGTGAACGCCAGCCCTTCCGGGGTGTTCAGCATATCCAGCGCCGGCCGCAGAAAGGCGCGCAGCACTTCTTCCAGTACGGGCTTGCCCTGGCGGTCCGTCTTGACCTGGGACAGCAGTTGTTGACGCTGTTCCGCGATGGGCCGCGCCCGCAGTGCGAACAGCTCGTCCAGCACCGCGTCCTTGGAACCGAAGTGATAGTGCGCCGCGGCGCTATTCACACCGGCCGCGGATGTAATTTCGCGCAGGCTTACGTCGCCGATGCTGCGTTCGCTGAACAGGCGTTCCGCGGCCTGCAGTATGCGTTGGGGCGTGCTCAGTTCCGCGTCCGCGAGAACCTTTTTTGTAGCTTTGGCCATGACGTCGTCGAAGGGTATCGGAACCCGATTGTAGAAGAAACGGAGTAGCCGATTTAATCAATCAGTTGATTGACTTGTACCTTGCCCCAGCGTACATTTCAAGCAATCGCTTAAATACAATCGCTTGAATACTCCACTGGGCCGCTCCCACCCACACCAACGTTGCAGATCCGCGGCCACGCCCGCCACACCATGACAGCAAGCTCCCCGGAAACGATACAACTGGCCCGCCAGGGCCAGGTCGCCGTCATCAGCCTGAACCGCCCACAGGCCATGAACGCCATCAACATGCTGATGCGGCGCGAGCTGCGCGAAGCGCTGGACGCATTGCGCCGCGACGCCGAAATCGGCGCGGTGGTGCTGACCGGCAGCGGCCCCAAGGCATTTTCGGCGGGCATGGACCTGCGCGAGTTCGCCGAAACCAGTGCGGGCCAGCCCATCACCGAAATGCGGCGCTTCCGCTGGGAGCAGCCCGAAGGCATCGCCGCCTTCGACAAGCCCATCATCGCCGCCGTCAACGGCCTGGCGATCGGCGGCGGCGTGGAACTCGCGCTGCTGTGCGACATGGTGTTCGCCAGCGATGCCGCCAGTTTCGCCTTCGCCGAGGTCAAGCGCGGCCTGATGCCCGGCAATGGCGGCACGCAGCGCCTGTCGCGGCGCATCGGCAAGCCGCGCGCGCTGGAAATGATATTGACGGGGCGAACCGTCGACGCGTCCGAGGCGCTGGCCATCGGCCTGGCCGAATACGTGGTGCCGGCCGCCGAATTGCTCGATCGCGCGGTGGCGCTGGCCGGCCAGATGGCCGCCAATGCGCCGGCGGCCGTGCGCACCGCCAAGGCCGCCGTGCAGCGCGGCGCCGAAATGGCGCTGGAGGAAGGCCTGCGCCTGGAGCAGGACCTGGCGGCGTTTCTCTACACCACCGAAGACGCCAAGGAAGGCCCGCGCGCATTCCTGGAAAAGCGTCCTCCCCGCTGGCAGGGCCGCTAAACCTTCCACCGCATCCAGGCATCGCCC
>DATJHN010000337.1:0-7527 GCA_035493915.1 Bordetella sp. | reverse complement strand
GAGCACCACACCACGTTCAGCGTGGCGGGTCCGCCCAGGATGTCGTAGGACTTCAGTACCGTATGCACACCCGGTAGCCGCTGCTCCTCGTATGCGTACGGCGGCGACGCGAAATGGGTATTCACTTCGCTGCGGGGATTGCTCAAGGCGATCAGCCCATCCGGGTTGGACATGGTTACCGTCAACGGATCGAGCCGCGCGTATTCCTTGTCGCCGAATTCCTTGGCGGCCGCCATCTGCAGCAGGATGGCCTGGTAACTCAGCTTGATGCCGGCCACGCCTATCCGGTCGCCGGAACCGAAATCACGCACGCTCTTTATGTTCGGCGCGCGCGTGTTCAGGTACATGGGCATGCTGACGAGGGCGCCGGCCGAACGCACCGCATTGGCGCCGCTGGCCCGCGACCACAAGGTCAGGAAGGTCGATACGCCACCCGACCCATACTGCACCCCGCCTGACAGCAGCGCGTCGTTCATCGCGCCACCATTCGCGAAGCTGACCAGCTGGGCATGCACGTCGTTCAAGCCCAGCTTGCGCGCCTGGGCTTCCAGCAGCTTGTCATGCACCATCACCTGCAAGGGCAGATAGCCCAGGCCGGTCTGCACGCCTATCTTCACATCCTGTGCCCAGCCCGCATGGGCCAGCGCTGCCAATGCCAGCCCGCACACCACCGCGGCGCCCCTGCGCATCGTTGCCGTTTTCATGATGGCTACCCCCGCTATCGCGCTGACGCGACATACCGCGCATGCGTCGTGGCCGCGATACGGCCGAACACCGCGCCGCGCAGCACCGATGTCGCGCCGGTGTAGGTCTGGTAGTAGATACCCAGCGTTTCCCCCGCGGCATAAAGGCCCGCGATGATGCGGCCATCCATATCCAGCACCTGCGCCGAACTGTTTACCTTAAGGCCGCCGTAGGTGAAGCAGTTGGCGGAAATGATGGGATAAGCGCTGTAGGGCGGCATATCGATGGGGCGCGCCCAATTCGACTTGCGCGGTACCAGGCCCTGCGTCGACAGGCCGTCGACCTCCGCGGCCTTGAACTGCCCTTCGCGGCAGGCGGCGTTATAGCCGGCGACCGTGGCCTGCAAGGTCTCGGGGGGGACATCGATCAGCCGGGCCAGCGCTTCCAGGGTGTCCGCCTGCAGCACCGGCTGGTCCGAACGGATACTGCGGCGCCAGTTCGGGACATCGTTGATGCGCTGGTCGAAAACGACGTGCGCGATGCCGCGTGGCTGATGCGCGATGGTTTTGGTAATAGGGTCATAGTGGTTGTCCGCCGGACCAGGCGCTTCATCTACGAAGCGGCGGCCTTCCGCGTTCACCAGGATGCCGTAGGGATAGTTCATCACGATGGCTTCCGGCTGGCGCGAACGCGGATCGACCGGCTCGGCGTGATAGGACCCGTAGTCCCCGGCCGGCGCCGCGCCGCGCGCCAGCGCCATGCGGATACCTTCTCCCTTGTTGTAATAGCCGCCCGGCGCCACCGGGCGGATGAACTCCGCGCCGCGGCCGATGTATCCGGCCAGCATCTCGGGATTACCCTCGAAGCCGCCACTGGCCAGCACTACTCCCTTGCCGCGTGCGGTAAAGCGCAGCCCATGCGCATTGCGGCCCGCGACGCCGGCGATGCGGCCATCCTCATCCACCAGCAGATCCTGGGCCGTGTGCTCGTACAGGAAAATGGCACCGTTGGCATGGGCATGCGCGGACAGCGCTTCGATCAGGGCCAGACCGCCACCCACCGGCATGATGCGCGGCGCGGACACGGTCAGCAGATACATCGGCAGGCGGTCGAACCGTATGCCGAATTCCTTCAGCCACGCCAGGGTGGGGCCGGCGCTGGCCGAGAAAGTCGATATCAGCTCCGGATCAGGCAGACCGTGCGCCTTGACGTTGGGCGGCCAGTCCCGATACGGCCCGGATACCGCCGCCAGCACGTTGGGATCCAGGTTGCATCCGGCGTTCTCCGCGAACATGGTCTCGAAGTCGTCGCTGACTTCCGACTCGTTCTTCATGCGCAGATACGCCTCGGTCCAGCGGCTGTTTCCGCCGTATTCCTCTCGCGGCGCGCGTTCCAGCACGATCACCCTCAGGCCATGCTGCAACGCGGTGACGGTGGCGGAAAGCCCCGCGATACCGGACCCCACCACCACGATGTCCGCGTCATTGCCACTGTCGTTCATGCCGATTGTCTCCACGCGTGCTTGCCCTTAGAGTCATCACTGCCCGGTCTTGAACTCGACGCATCCAAAGATGCCGCAGTGCCGCCTCATCCGTGCTGCGAATCTTGGGCGCTGGCGCACGGCCTCGTCCAATCGTATGTTCCGATCCGTGGCATCGGAAAAACTGAACGCCGCATTACGGCGCGCCGGGAGACAGGCATGGAGATCTACCAGCTGCGGACCCTGTTGGTGGTCGCACGCGAACAGCACCTGACACGTGCCGCCGAACGGCTGCATATCAGCCAGCCCGCGGTCAGCGGCCAGATCAAAAGCCTGGAGCAGGAGCTGGGCGTCATTCTGTTCGAGCGCAGGCACGGCGGCATGGAATTGACCAAGGCCGGCGCGGCGCTGCTTGTGCGCGTCGAGAAAATCCTGGCCGCGGCCGCCGAACTGACGGCGGAAGCGCGCCGCCTGTCGGGGAAGATCATCGGGCGCATGTCGCTGGGGGTAATCCTGAACCCGTCTTTCATCAGGCTGGGCGAGTTGACGACCTGGCTGATGCAATCGCACCCTATGCTGGACGTCGACATCCGGCACCGGAACTCGGCGTCCGCGCTTAACAGCATCCGTTCGCATGAGCTGGACGCCAGTTTTTACCTGGGCAGCGAAGTGCCCCCCGATGTGCGATCCATCGTGCTGCGCCCAGTTCGCTACCGCATGGTCGCGGCGCCGGCCTGGTCGGCGAAGGTAGACCACGCGGATTGGAAAGCGATCGCCGATATGCCCTGGATCACGACGCCGCGCGAAGGCGGTTTCTTCAAGATGGTCGACGGACTGCTGCGCGGCCACGGCGAACGCCTGAAGACAGTCGTCGAAGCAGACCAGGAATCGGCCATCGTCAATCTGGCGCAAGCAGGCGTCGGGCTGAGCCTGCTCCGCGAAGAGCTGGCGGACGAAGCGGTAGCGGCGGGACGGCTGGTGGCATGGGACCGGGGCAATACCACGTCCTGCCTGCGGCTGATCTATCTGGCCGACCGCGAAAACGACGCCATCATCCGGGAAATACTGGCTGGCGTGCGCGCGATATGGGGCGCGGATAGCGACACGCGGGCGAGCGGAACACCGGCATCCACCCGAGTTGATGAGGAAACCGCACTACCTGATTAAAAGTTTTCGTTTGTGGCCCCGCTGCGCCACCGCGCAGAATCGGGCTTCACATTCCGTCTCGCGATGCGGCGCCTGCCGGCGGCCGCTCTCGCCTGGACATCTCCACGGCAAGCGACGTGGAAGGAGACAACCGTGCAGCGTTACCAGCTCTTTATCGATAACGAATGGGTCGATCCCAGGTCAGGGAAATGGTTCGACACCCTGGATCCTTTTTCCGGAAAACCTTGGGCACAAATCCCGCAGGCCAACGGCGATGACGTGGCGCTGGCCGTTGAAGCCGCGGCGCGTGCCATGGAAGACGGGCCGTGGGCGACGATGTCCGCCAGCGCACGCGGCATGTTGCTTTACACGCTGGGCGCGCTGATCGAAGAGAACGCCGACGCATTGGCCCAAGTGGAAAGCCGGGACAACGGCAAGCTGATGAGTGAAGTCACCGGCCAGGTCCGGTACATGGCCAAATACTTTTACTACTACGGGGGATTGGCCGACAAGATACACGGCTCCGTCGTCCCCATGGACAAGCCCGGCGTCTTCAACTACATCCGCTACGAACCCATCGGCGTGGTGGCGACGATTACCCCCTGGAACTCGTCCCTGCTGCTTACGGCCTGGAAGCTGGCGCCGGCATTGTGCGCGGGCAATGCGGTCGTCGCCAAACCATCCGAACATACGTCCGCGTCGCTGTTCGAACTGGCCAAGCTGATCGCACAGGCGGGCTTTCCCAAAGGCGTCTTCAACGTGATCACGGGTTTCGGCGCGGAAACCGGCGAACCGCTGGTCACGCATCCCAAGGTGGCCCGCGTCGCGTTCACGGGCGGCGACCAGGGCGGCCGCGCGGTCAACGTGCTGGCCGCCAAGCACTTCAAACGCGTATCCCTCGAGCTGGGCGGCAAATCGCCCAACATCGTCTTCGACGATGCCGACCTGGCGCGCGCCGCCAACGGCGTCATCACCGGCATCTTTTCGGCCGGCGGCCAGACCTGCATGGCCGGCTCGCGCCTGCTGCTGCAGGAAAGCATCCACGACGAATTCGTGGATCGGCTGATCGCCATCACCAGCAAGGCAAAAATGGGCGATCCCGCACTGCCGGACGTACAGATGGGCCCCGTCGCAACCCGCCCGCAATTCGACAAAGTGATGCACTACATCCAGGTCGCCAAGGACGAAGGCGCGCGCTGCGTGACCGGCGGCAAGGCGCCCAGCGGACCGGAGTACGGCGCCGGACAGTTCGTCGAGCCGACCATCTTCGTCGACGTCGACAACCGCATGACCATCGCCCAGGAAGAAGTATTCGGGCCCGTCCTCTCCGTGCTGAAGTTCAAGGACGAGGCCGATGCCATCCGCATCGGCAACGACATACGCTTCGGCCTGGCGGCGGGCGTCTGGACCAAAAGCCTGCACCGCGCCATGCTGCTCTCGCAGAAGCTCAAGGCAGGCACCGTGTGGATCAATAACTACCGGTCCACCAGCTACACCACGCCCTTCGGCGGCATGAAGGACAGCGGAATCGGCCGTGAAGGCGGCATGGAGGCGGTCAAGGAATACCTGGAACCGAAGAGCGTCTGGATATCCAGCGACCTGGATATGCCCGATCCGTTCGTGCGGAAGTATTGACGCGACGGACTATGCCGTCGCGGTGCCCCGTGGTTAAGATGCTGCGAAGACAGCCAAGGATTCCATCATGCGGCGCAAAATTCCTAGCGTGGGCGCGCTGGTCGCCTTCGAGGCCGCCGCCCGCTATGAAAGCTTTTCGCGGGCGGCCGAAGAACTGGCGCTGACCGAAGGCGCCGTCAGCCGGCAGATCTCGGCGTTGGAAGACTATCTTGGATTGCACTTGTTCCTGCGCATCCGGCAGCGCGTCGTCCTGACCGACATCGGCCGCTCGTACTACGCCAATATCAGCGACGATCTGGAGCGGCTGGAGCGAAACACGCGCAGCGCCATGGCCTGCCAGGATGGGCGCCAGGTGCTGGAACTGGCCGTCATTCCCACCTTCGCCGCCAAATGGCTGATTCCCCGGCTGGCGACGTTTCGCGAACAACATCCGGACGTCATCGTCAACCTGAGCGACCGGCCACTGCCCTTCCCCTTCGGCGGCACCGTCTTTCACGCCGCCGTGCATTACGAACATCCCGCCTGGGCCGGCAATGTGCAACGCCCCTTGTTCGATGAGGAACTGGTCGCTGTGTGCAGTCCATCCCTGTTCGGCGGCAAACGCCGGATCGGCATCGAACAGCTGGTCCGCCATCCCGTGTTGAGCAAGCACACGCGCGAAGACGCCTGGCCGCGCTGGTTCCAGGCCGCCGGCCGCCCGGACCTGAATCCGATGTACGGACCGCGCTACGACCTGTTTTCCATGCTTATCCAGGCCGCGGTTTCAGGCATGGGTATCGCGCTGGCGCCTCGCCTGTACGTACAGGACGAATTGGCCGCGGGCTCGCTCGTCATGCCCATCGATGTATCGATACGCGGACTGAAGCGCTATTGCGTGGTTTATCCGGAGCATAAGCAGGTCCCGCCGGCGCTGGCCGAATTGGTCGACTGGCTGGAAGCGGCCGCGCACGCCGAGGCGCGGGTCGTCGATTCCAAGGAACTGGCGCGCGGCGGTACGGTCTAGCCCGATCGGAACCCGCCGCCAGGCAAGACTGGCGCCCGGATTCCAATCCGGTTTGCGCGCAGGGCATCCACGACGGCCTGCGATATCGCCGCGGAATTCGGTGTATCGCTGTGCAGGCAGAAGCTGTCCGTATGCATCAGTACGTCGGCGCCGTCCACCGCGCGCACGCGTCCATTACAAGCGATCGACAGCGGCTGCGCGGCGGCCGCGGCCGGATCCGTGGCCAAGGCGCCCGGCAGCTTGCGGCTGACTATCCGTCCCGTGTGATCGTAGGCGCGGTCGATATAAGCTTCCCGTACCACCGGGATGCCAAAATCGCGGGCCACACGCGCTCCAATCGCGAAATCAGCCCTGCCCGTTCAGGCGCGGCGGCGCTGGAACAAAATCATCCGGCGCACCAGGTGGCACCGACGGATAGGCTGCCAGCGATTGCTGGAACGCCAGCACCATCTTGCGTATGGGCCCGCGCACCCAGCCCTGCGTCGTATTGACGTCGCTTTCTTCCTTGGGATCCTGCACGACGTTGAAGACATAAGGCGTCTCCAGATGGTTCGGGCCGGCGTTCGGCTCGACCTCCCACACGAAATGCATCTTCCAATCCCGCCATTTGGCGGCGCGCATCTCGTTCTTGATGTAGTAGACGAAACCCTCGCGATTGGATTGTTCTTTCTCGCCCAGCAGGAAATCCAGCTGGTCGATGCCGTCGAGCACACGATCCGTCGGTACCTCGGCACCGGCGATGCGCGATAACGTCGGGAACAGATCAACCACATGCATGATCTCGTTCGTGACGCGCCCGGCCGGCACGCGTCCCGGCCAACGCAGGATCAGCGGCACGCGCAGCGCCCCTTCCATCGCGGTGTGATAAGTTCCCGTCCACATCCCCGCGCTGCCGCGCCACGGCCGGCGATACTCCGGGCCGTTGTCGCTGGCGAAAATGAATACCGTATCGTCCTCGGTTCCCGTGGCACGCACCTGATCCAGGATCTGTCCAACGCGGGCATCCATTTCCACCAGCGAGTCGGCGAAATCGCCCTTGCGCGTCCGCCCTTCGAAATCCCGGTGCGGAATGGTGGGAAAATGCAGCTGCGTCAGCGGCACGTACAGGAAATACGGCGTCTTTCCCGCGTGGCCGGCAATGAAATCGCAACTGCGGCGCGTCAGCTCCGCATCGATCCGGCGACGCATTTCCAGGTCGTAGAGCTCGCGCTTTTCCGCCGGTTCGCCCCTGCGTCCTTCCATCACATAAGGCAGCTCCACCACGGTCGGATCGAAGCCCACCGCATCCATGAACATGCTTTCATTCGTGGTGCGCGGGATTCCATACCATTCGTCGAAACCCTTGTCCTTGGGGTATCGGCCTTCTTTGTCGCCCAAATGCCACTTGCCGTACATGGCCGTAGCGTAGCCAGCATCCGACAGGACTTCAGCCAAGGTGCGTTCCCACGGGATGATGCCCTGGGGCAGGCCGGCGGGCACGGACTGCATCGCGCCCGTACGTATGGGGTGACGGCCCGTCATCAGCGCCGACCGCGTCGGTACACAATCGCTTTCGACGTTGAAGTTCAGGAAACGCGTT
>DATJHN010000336.1:0-4056 GCA_035493915.1 Bordetella sp. | reverse complement strand
CTGACCGTGCCGGGCGTGCCCGATCTGTACCAGGGCACGGAATTCTGGGATTTCAGCCTGGTCGACCCGGACAATCGCACGCCGGTCGATTACGCGGCACGCATGGCCGCGCTGGACGCGGCCGACGCCGCCGATCCGGATGCGCTGCTGGCCAATTGGCGCGACGGCCGGCTCAAGCAGGCCATCGTGCGCGGCGCCCTGCAAACGCGCCGCGCCCATGCCGAGGTATTCGAACAGGGCGGCTATGTGCCCTTGCCTATCCTGGGGCCGCGCGGCATGCACATTCTGGCATTCGTCCGCAGCCACGAGGACAATTGCGCCTTCGTGCTGGCTCCGCGGCTGTGCGGACAGGCGCTACGTTCGGAAGCCGGGGACGATCCATCCGCCGCGCGCACCGCGATGCCGCGCATCGATACGGATTTCTGGGATACCACCGCCGTGGTGCTACCGCACCGCTATGCCGGCGCCGTACTGCGCGATACGCTCACCGGGCGCGAGCGCCGCGTCGGTGCCGACAGCATCCTGCCGTTGGCCGAAGCCTTGACCGATTTCCCGGTCGCGTTGCTGGTCGCCGATTGAGAGACGGTTGCCGGAGTCAAATTTGGAGCACAAATGGGCTGGCATTTGCCTTTGCCGTTTTGAAGCTTGAATCCCGGTCACTGCGAATCAGCCGTATATGGGCCCTGCGTAACCGGGCGGAGTCACGCCGACGTAATCTTGCAATCAGGAAAGCGGCTCCCTAGGAAAGCTCATCCGCGCGAAAGCAATCAGGGTGGAATAAGGCTTCGAAACGCGGCAGCGCACGACAAAGCAACAGGAATGCGGCGGCGGACCGGCCATCTTGGGCCGCCGCCCCGCATTTCTGCCCACCCAATTGATAGGATCCTAATAGTTAGCTTATAATCTATTCCATGAAAAAACCCGACGACACCCGCCTGGCGGTCCTGACCAGCCAACTGCTGGTCATCCACCGCATCTATCGCGCCGCGGCAGACAAGGCCTTGGCGGACTACGGCCTGTCGCAGGCCACCGCCTGGCCCGTCATCTGGGCCGGCCGCCTAGGCGACGGCGTGCGCCAGGGCGTCCTGGCAGAAGCGATGGGCGTGGAAGGCCCATCGCTGGTCCGGGTGCTGGACCAATTGGTAACCGCCGGCCTGATCGAACGCCGCGAAGATCCCCTGGACCGCCGCGCCAAGACGCTGCACCTGACCCCTGCCGGCCATGCCCTGCGCGAACGCGTGGAAGAAATGCTGGTGCATCTGCGCCGCCATGTCTTCCAGGGCGTGGACGCCGCCGATGCGGATGCCTGCATCCGCGTCCTGGAGACCGTCCGGACCACGCTGGCCCGCGCGCCCGCCATGCCCGCCATGCCCGCCGCCGCCAAACAGGAGCGCGGGTAATGAAGCTGCCCACCGCAGAGGAATCGCTGTTTTCCATCAAGACCTTCATAGGCGCGATGGCGGCGATGTACCTGTCCATGCTGATCGATCTGCCGCGCCCGTTCTGGGCGGTGACCACGGCGTATATCGTTGCCCAGCCGCTGGCGGGCGCGGTGCGGTCCAAAGCGCTGTTCCGGCTGGCCGGCACATTCTTCGGCTGCGCGGTGGTGGTGTACCTGGTGCCGCGGTTGTCCAACTATCCGGTGCTGATGGTGGCGGCCATCTCGCTGTGGGTCGGCATCTGCCTGTATATCGCGGTGCTGGACCGCACGCCGCGCTCGTATGTATTCATGCTGGCCGGCTACACGGCGGCCATGATCGGACTGCCCAGCGTGACCGCGCCGGAGACGATCTTCGACACCGGGCTTGCGCGGGTAGAGGAAATCAGTGCCGGCATCGTGTGCGCCATGCTGGCCCATAGCCTGATCCTGCCGCGCGGCATCGGCAGCGCAGTCATCGGCAAGCTGGACCTGACCTTGCGCGATGCCCGCGCGTGGATACGGGATGCGCTGCGCGGCGACACTACGTCGCACAGCGCCAGGGACCGCCGCGCGTTCGCCAACGACATCACCCAGTTGCGCCTGCTGGTTACGCATGCCCCCTACGACGTCGGCAATATCCGCTGGACGTCGCGGTCGGTGGCCGCCATGCAGGACCGCATGGCGGCGTTGACGCCCACGCTCTCGTCGCTGGAAGACCGCCTGCGCGTGCTGCGCGCGTCTGGCCGCCCCCTGCCCGCTGAATTGCCCGCGCTGCTGGACGATATTCTGGCCTGGATCGAAGCCGGCGTGCAGGGCGACCGTGGGCAAGCTGTTGAACTGCGCGAGCGCGCCGATCGTCTCATGCCCAGGATCGACGGCGATTCCGATTGGCATGCGCTGCTGATGGTCAGCATGGCGACGCGCCTGCGCCAACTGATCGACCAATACGCGCGCGGCTTTGTGCTGCGCCGCGATATCCAGGCCGGTTTATCCGGCGCGCATGTTCCCACGCCGCCCGAGGGCGCGACATCCAATCGTGCGCTGCACCGCGACCATGGCGTGGCGCTGCTGTCGTCGCTGGCCGCGGTGGTGGCGATCAGTGTGTGCAGCGCGTTCTGGATCGGCAGCGCATGGACCAATGGCGCCACGGCGGCCATGATGGCGGCGATTTTCAGCTGCTTTTTCGCGGCTCAGGACAATCCCGTAACGGGCATCATGCAGTTCCAGTACTACACCCTGCTGTCGATTCCGCTGTCCGCCGTCTACCTGCTGGGCGTGCTGCCCGCGGTGCATTCCTTCGAGATGGTGGTGCTGACCATGTTCCCGGTGTGCTTCCTGTGCGGCGTATATATCGCGCGGCCGGCCAGCACCGGCAAGGCACTCGCCGTCTTCCTGGGTTTTTCCGGCACGCTGGCGCTGCACGATACGAATACCGCCGACCTGGTGTCCTTCACGAACACCATGATCGCGCAAATCATCGGCATCACATGCGCCGCCGTGGTCGCCGCCATCATGCGCAAGATCAGCGCGCAGTACAGCGCACGGCGCATCCAGGCCGCCAATTGGCGCGAACTGATCCAGCTGGCCAGCGCCGACCGGCCGCCCCAGGACGACAGCTATACGGTGCGCATGCTCGACCGCATCGGCCTGCTGTACACGCGGCTGGCCACCAGCCGTCCCGACGAAGCGACAGTGGAAGAAGACACCCTGCTCGATCTGCGCGTGGGCGAAGAAATCGTGCAACTGCAGCGTGCGCGCGGCCAATTGCCGGTCGCCGATGCCGCCATCCGGCCGGTGCTCGCCTGCCTGACGGTATGGTTCCGCGGACGTATCCGCGGACGCTCGGCCAAGCCGGAAATCTTCCTGCCGCGCCTGGACCAGGCCTTGTCACGCGTCAGCACTGCCCCCGCGGGCGCCGCGCGCGAACGCGCCATCGTCGCCCTGGTCGGCTTGCGCCGCGGCCTGTTTCCGCAGGCTGCGGACTACACACCGGCTTTTGCCGACGGCGCGGCCGTTCCGCCGCAACACGATTCCGGAGCCCGTTCATGATCGGTGAAGTCAGTTTCTACGGCATCTATGTGCCTTGGCTGCTGGTGCTGTGCATCGTCACGCTGGGCGTGTCCTGGTTCGTGCGCCGCCTGTTCGCGCTGACCGGCATCTACCGCCTGGTGTGGCATCCCGCGCTTTTCGATCTGGCCCTGTACGTCGTGCTGCTGTACGGCGTCGTCCTTGCTTCACCGTTTTTCTTTTCGAGAGTGTCATGAAGTTCCCTTCCCTGCCCGGTCCGGCCACATGGGCCCGGTTCATCGTCACTTCCCTGCTGGTGGTCGCCGCGGCCTACGCCGGCTGGCGCCTGTGGGCGCACTACGAACTGGAGCCCTGGACCCGCGATGGCCGCGTCAAGGCCTATGTGGTGCAGGTGGCGCCGGACGTATCGGGCCTGGTCACCGCCGTGCCGGTGCATGACAACCAGGACGTCAAGGCCGGCGATATTTTGTTCGAGATCGACCGCGCGCGCTTCCAGCTGGCCTACCAGCAGGCCAAGGCCGCTGTCGCCGCGCAAACCGTGGCGTTGACGCAGGCCACGCGGGATGCGCACCGCAATCGCGAATTGGGCCAATTGGTGGCCGCCGAAC
>DATJHN010000335.1:0-11190 GCA_035493915.1 Bordetella sp. | reverse complement strand
TTGCTGCCGCCCCCCAGGACGAAGATACCGCCGTACCGCCGCGCCAGCGCCGAGACCGCGGGAAGCTGGGCGGGAGAAACGATGCGCACATAGGCCTGGCACGTCGACGCCAAGCCGAAGGTATTCAGGCCGGTAAGGTCGGCGGTCATCGGCGTAAGGCTGACGGAGTGAGAGCAAGACGCCGATGCGTTTGACATTACGTTTGGCAACCTGATATAGTTTCTTTCTTCGCTGATTTTACGCGATGCGTTAGAAAAAACGGCGATCGGCGTTAGCAAGACGGAGAACGCCGAGCAGTACAAAAAGCGGGAATAGCTCAGTTGGTAGAGCGCAACCTTGCCAAGGTTGAGGTCGCGAGTTCGAGACTCGTTTCCCGCTCCAGAATTTCGATCTGCAGTGTTCCATCGAAGTCCATGGAGAGCTGCAAGTCAGTTAAAGGGGCGAAATCGCAAGATTCGCCCCTTTTTCATTCCGCTGACGCCCACTGAAATCCCCCTGCAGCCGCGCATTTTTGGTCCAGTTTCAGTCCAGAAAAATGGGCGGCTCGGATTCCGGTTTGGTGCGGGTAGCGAGCGGCTAACGAAGTGACCATCGGTTCCTGTACTCGACAGCGTCTACTTGTCGCCCTTGAGAACCTGGTGCCAGGTCTTCGTTTGGTCGGCGATGTAAGCGGCGAACTGAGCGGACGTGTCGCCGCCCGGGTCGGCGCCGATGCTCTGTAAGGTCTGTTTCATCTCGGGGGACTGCAGTGCCGCTATCGCGGCCTGATGGAGCTTGTCCAGCACCGCGGCCGGCGTCTTGGCCGGCGCCAACAACCCGTACCAGGTCAGGGACGAATAGCCCGGCAGGCCGGATTCGTCGATAGCGGGGATATCGGGGAACTCGCGGCTGGGCTTGGCGCTGCTGACGCCCAACACCTTGACGGTGTGGGCGCGAACCTGGCCGATGGACGCACCACTGGTTTCCATCGCCATCTGGATCTGGCCCGAGATCAGGTCGGTCAGCATCGGACCGCTGCCCTTATAGGGCACGTGCCTGATGTCGATCTTGGCGGTGCGCGCGAACAGCTCGGCGGACACGTGCTCGATGCTGCCGATACCGGCCGAGCCAAAGTTCACCTGGCCGGGATGCGCCTTGGCGTACTGGATCAGGTCCGTCACAGAATTCACCGGCAGATCCTTGTTGACGATAAGCATGTTGGGACTGGAGGCGACAAGCGTGATCGGCGCGAAATCCTTCTCGAAGTCGTAGGACAGCGTTTCATATATGGACGGCGCGATGGTGTGCGCGATCGTGGCCAGGAACAGCGTGTAGCCGTCGGACTTGGCGCGCGCCACATAGGCCGCACCGATGGTGCCGCCGGCGCCGCCGCGGTTGTCCACGATTACGCTCTGGTGCAGCTCCTTGCCCAGCGCCTCCGCGAGGGTTCGCCCGACGATGTCGGTGGCGCCGCCAGGTGGAAAAGGCACCACCAGGGTCATTGGATGGTCGGCAGGCCAGGCCGCCTGGGCGGCCATGCAGCTGACCAGGCCAGCTCCGGCCACCATGCCGGCAGCGAACATGCGCAGGATATTCAACGTAGCTCTCCTTTTCAACTTGTTGTCATTCGAATACGGGCCTGGCGCGGTATGGCTTGCATGGAGCGACGCACTCAATGCGTGCGTCCTCCATTTCATCGCACGACCAAAGCCTGCGAAATAATAATCCCGCATCCATCGGTCCGCAGGTTCAATGGCCCGAGCAACGCTCGCAGGTCGCTTTAAGGGGATCCGCACTAAAATCGCGGTGCACAATCCACTTTCGACACTCGTTTTTCACGAGTTTTCCACTGCCCCGTGTCCGCTACTCCCACCGGTAAATCCCCGAGTCCCGTTTCAAGGGCCGATGCCCGCCCCGCCGGCGCCGGCCGTGATGACCGCATCGATGCCCGGGTATGGAAAATAGCCTGCGTGGTCATGCTGGCGCCACTGATGGCGCAGCTGGACTCCACGGTGGTCAATGTCTCGCTGTCGACCTTGGCTCAGGATCTGAACACCAGCCTGACCACGATCCAGTGGGTATCCAGCGGCTATCTGCTCGCGCTGGCCTTGACGCTGCCGCTGACCGGCTGGCTGGTGGATCGTCTCGGCGCCAAGCGGGTGTACCTGATCTGCTTTTCGATATTCACCCTGACCTCGCTGTTCTGCGGCATCGCGACGGATGCCCCCAGCCTGATTGTGTCGCGGATCCTGCAGGGCATGGCAGGCGGGTTGCTGACGCCGATGTCGCAAATGATGATGGCACGCACGGCCGGACGCCACATGGCGCGCGTCATGGGCTTCGCGGTCATGCCGGTAATGATCGGCCCGATCCTGGGACCGACGCTGGCCGGCCTGATCCTGCAGCACGCGGGCTGGCCCTGGATATTCCTGGTCAACCTGCCGGTGGGCGTGCTGGCGACCTTGCTGGCCTGGCGCGTGCTGCCGCCGGACGGGGACCTGAGGGTGCGCCGCAACTTCGATCTGCTGGGCTTCGCGATGCTGGCCCCCGCGCTCGCCATGCTGCTGCACAGCCTGGAAACGGTGGCCAGCGCGGGCGACTCGACCGATCTGGGTGCCGTCTGGCTTGAACTCGGCGCGGCGGTGCTGCTGCTGCTGGCATTCCTGTGGCACGCCGCGCGCCGCGGCGGCGCGGCCCTGATCGACATACGCCTGTTTCGCGTGCGCTCGTTCTCTCCATCGGCGGCTACGCAGTTTCTGACGAACTGCATGACCTACGGCGGCCAGCTGCTATTCCCCCTCTATCTGATCACCGCGCGCGGCTACAGCCCATCGCGCGCCGGAATTCTGCTGGCCGCGATGGGCATAGGCCTGCTGTGCGCCTTCCCCTGGATGGGCCGGCTGACCGACCGCTACGGCTCGCGCCGGGTAGCGACGGCGGGCGCGCTGATTGGCCTGATCGGCACCCTGCCCTTCCTGCTGGTCAGCGTTTATGAAATGCCCGACTTCGTGATCTGCCTGCTGCTGTGGGTGCGCGGCATCGGACTGGGCTCCATCAATATCCCGTCGATGTCTTCGGCCTATGCGAGCATCCCGAAAGAGCAACTACCCGTGGCCACCACCGCCCTGAACATCGTGCAGCGGCTGGGAGGCCCGATCGCGACCACCGTTCTGGCGATCTGGCTGCATGCCAGCCTGAGCGCGCATCAAGCCGAAACGGCTTACGCGTTCTCCAGCACGTTCGCGCTGTTTTGCGTGATGCATGCGCTGGGAGTGGTGGCGGCGCTTTGGATTCCTGCACGGCGAAAATAGGCGCGCGGCCGGACGCCAGGGTTAGTGTCCCCGCGATAACGCCCGTCACGCCGCGCCCCGCGCGCTGTCCGCATCCAAGGCGACTACCCGCGACCGCGTCGATGAATTTGCCCGCGTACAAAGATGCCGCGACGTCGGCCAAGTCAGTGTTCCATGTCCACCGGAGCGGTCGCGATGATCTGGTCGATGAAATGCCGCACCGTGGGCGTGCGTTCGTGGCGCCGGTAGATCGCGGCGATGGAAGAAGGGATGGGTGGGCCGGCGACCGGCCTGAATGCCACGTCGGGCATAGCGAGCACCTGCTTGACGACGGCGGGTACGACCGCCACGCCGGCGCCCAGCGATACATGGGTGATCACCGATGACAGAGACCCCGGCACAGCGGCAATGCGGGGCGTGAAGCGACCGCGCCGGGCGACTTCTCGCAAGCCCAGGTCCTGTTCGGGCACGATGAAGTCTTCGCGCGCCAGGTCCCGCGCACGGACGGCGTTGCCTTGCAGGCGGCCACCGGGGCCCGCCAGGCGATGGTCGGAGGGCAGCGCCAGGCAGAAGCCGTCGCGGACCAGGACATGGCTGACCAGGGTGGCGGGCAGCGAAACGGGCAGGCGGACGAAGCCGATATCCACGCTGCCGGCCTCCAGGCAAGCCGGCATCTGGTCCATGATCACCTCCCTGGCATCCAGGGTGACGCCGGGCCAGGCGGTGCGGAAGCGGCGCATCTGGTCCTGCAGGATGCCCGAGAACGCCGCCGAGCCGACATAGCCGAGCTCTACCCTGCCGATCTGGCCGCGTCCTGCCTGGCGGCCGACGTTGACAGCCTGGTCGAACCGTTCCAGGACCGTCAGGGTTTCGGCCAGGAAGGCCGTGCCGGCCTGCGTCAGCGCGACCGAGCGCTTGGTGCGGTTGAACAGGCGGGCCTGCAGCGCGCGCTCCAGTTCCTGCACCTGCAGCGTCAGGGTGGATGACGACACGCCGAGCTCTTCCGCCGCGCGCGCGAAGTGCAATTCGCGCGCGGCCACGACAAAAGCACGCAGATGGCGCAGTTCCATCATCGCTCCAGTATTCGATTTTTCTGAATTATTTTGCTTGATTGCTCTATTGAACTCAATTGGCCACCAATGCTGCAATGGCGTGGATTTAAAAAAAAGGAATTCCCATGGAAGCAAGCTTGGCTGCACGCCCGTCGCGCAAGGAATCGGCGGTCTTGCTGATCGGCTCGCTGGGCTGTGCGATGACGGTGCTGGACACGAATATCGTCGGCATCGTCCTGCCCACCATCGCCCGCGACCTGCAGGCCTCGTTCGCCGAGGTGGAATGGGTGATCAGCGCCGATGTGCTGTGCTTCGCCTCGCTGCTGCTGCCGGCCGGCTCGCTGGCCGATCGATACGGGCGCAAACGGGTATTCCTGTACGGCATCGCATTGTTCGGCCTGGCGTCGCTGGCATGCGGGCTGGCGCCCTCGGCATCCGCGCTGTATGCGGCGCGCGCCGCACAGGGCGTCAGCGCGGCCTTGCTGCTGGCGCCGGCGCTAGCCGTCGTGGGCCATGCCTTTCATGACGAACGCGGGCGCGCACGCGCCTGGGCGATATGGGGCGGCATCATGGGACTGACCATGGTCGTGTCGCCGCTGCTGGGCGGCATCGTCAACAGCTTGCTGGGATGGCGCTGGGCCTTCTATATCAATCTGCCGATCTGCGCCCTGCTGGGCGCGGCGGTGCTGCGCCAAGTAGGCGAGTCGCGGGATCCCACGCCCCGGCCGCTGGACTTCCCCGGCATCGGCCTGTTCGCCGCGGCGATGTTCCTGCTGACCTGGGCCTTGATCCTGGGCCCGGGGCATGGCTGGACCAGCGGCGCTGTACTGGGACGCGCGGCAGCGGCATTGGTGCTGTTCGCGGCCTTCGGCCTGGTGGAGAGCCGGCGCCATCATCCGATGCTGGACCTGCGTCTGTTCACCTCATGGCCCTTCCTCGGCGGCGTGGTCGCTATGTTCGCCTATGCGGCGTCGGCGCAGGTCATGGCGTCGGTGCTGCCGCTGTTCCTGCAGAATGCGCGCGGCGACACGGCGCTGGCCGC
Source organism: Bordetella sp. (assembly GCA_035493915.1). Classification (GTDB taxonomy): domain Bacteria; phylum Pseudomonadota; class Gammaproteobacteria; order Burkholderiales; family Burkholderiaceae_B; genus Bordetella_C. The sequence continues at coordinate 5,827 of DATJHN010000335.1, read as the reverse complement.
CGGCGTCGGCATGCTGCCCTTCGCGTTGGCCATGCTGGTGTTCCCGCAGGTGGGGAGGTTTCTGACGCGATGGCTGGAAGGCCGCGGCATCCTGACGCTGGGTTTGGCGATCGTAGCCCTGGGCAATGTCGTCATGGCCTGCGCCGCGCGGCAGGACGGGCCGGCTCTGGTGATCGCGGGCATGGCCTTGCTGGGAACCGGCGGCGGACTGTTGAACGGTGAAACGCAGAAGGCCATCATGGGCACCGTACCGCCCTCCCGCGCCGGCATGGCGTCCGGCATCAGCACCACGGCGCGGTTTTCGGGGATCTTGCTGGGGTTCGCGGGATTGGGGGCTGTGCTGGCCAGCAATGCCGGGATATCCATACGTTCGGCGATGGCGGCGGCGAATATCGGGATAGACGGCAACTTCGTGGGACGCGTCGTAGCCGGCGACCTTCAGGGCGCCATCGCGCCCTATCCGGCCGAACTCGCGCACACGTTGTCAGGGATTGCGCGCGCCGGCTACGCCTACGGGTTCTCGCATGCGTTCCTGCTGGCGGCCGGTGTTGCCGCGGCGTGTGCGGGCGTGGTGTTCTTGAGCATGCGCGCACGACGCGCACAGGCGGGCGCGGGAGAGCCGCACCGGGCGACCGCTACCCGCTGACCTATTGCTGGCTGCGATCGGCTGGCGCTTAGCGGCCGCCAGTCAGGCTGCAACGACGCTGATCGCTGGTCTTTGGTCTTTGATCTCTGATCGCTGACCTCGATCGCTAATCGCTAATCGCCGGCCGTTCAAGCCTGGGTTTTGTTCTGGGCGATGTACTGCTCGATTACCGCTCGATACGAAGCATCGGGCTTCAATCCGAGCGCGGCCGCGCGGGGACTTTCGAAACGCGCGGGCCAGCCGCCGACGATGCGGGCGATGGCGGCATCAGGTACCTGGCTTACCAGCCCGACGGTCTTCTTGCCGGCGACCGACTCCAGCGCCTGCAGCATGTCGCGCACGGTGACGGTCAGGGCCGGCAGGTTGATGGCCGTGCGGCCGCCCAATGCGTCGCGGTCGGCCTGCGCGACGGCCAGTATCCCCGCCACCGTGTTGGCGGGCGAAGCCAATGCAACGGCGGTGTCGGGATCAACCGGGCAGACGGTGGCCTCGCCGGCCAGCGGCTCGCGAATGATTCCGGACAGGAAGCTGGACGCGGCGCCATTGGGACGCCCCGGCCGGACGGATACCGTCATCAGGCGCGCGACGCGGCCGTCGATATAGCCCTTGCGCGTGTACTCCGCGATCATCTGCTCGCAGATGAATTTCTGCGCGCCGTAGCTGGATTGCGGCGTCGGCAAAGTGTCGTCGCGTATAACCGCGGGCAAAGGGATACCGGGGTCCGATCCGAACACCGCCACCGAACTCGAGAAAAAAAACACCGGCGCCGTCCCCGTACGCATTGTTTGCGCGCGTAGTCCGTCCAGCAACGCGCGTGTCGCGTCCAGGTTGGAACGCAGTCCGAGCTCGAAATCCGCTTCGCATTCGGCGGAGACCGCCGACGCCAGATGGAAAACCGCATCGTGCTCCATCGCGAGCAGGGACGGCATGCGTTCCAGCAGATCGCCGACGTCCGCCGCCACGCGGGCATCGGTGCTGACGTCCGGATGCGCGGGCGCAACGCGATCGGCCAGCGTCAGGCGTTCAATCGGCAGCCCGCGGAAACTGCCCTGCCGCAGCAGCGCGCGCGCCAGCTGCGTGCCCAGGAATCCGGCCCCGCCGGTGATTAGTATTTTCGTGCCCTTGGTCATTGCCATCGTCATGTCTCCACACCCTCGCTCATTGCCGTCGCATGTCTTCACGCCCCGGTCATTGCCGTCACCATGCCCTCACGCCTCGGTCACCGCCGTCAGCGCGTCCTCACGCTCCCTGGCCCGCGGTGCGGGCGGCGCGCAGCCAGCCCAGGCCGGCACGGGTGCCCGCGGCCGGGCGGTATTCGCAACCTATCCAGCCGTCGTAGCCCACTTCATCCAGCACGCGGAACAGGTGAGGGAAGTTCACTTCGCCCGCATCCGGTTCATGCCGGTTCGGCACGCCGGCGATCTGGATGTGCCCTACCCGGCCTGTTGGAAGATATTGGCGGATGCGCATTTCCAGGTCGCCTTCGACGATCTGGCAGTGGTAGAGATCCATCTGCACTTTCAGGTTAGCCGCGCCGACGGCTTCGATGACCGCATGTGCATCGGCCTGCCGGTTAAGAAAATAGCCCGGGATATCGCGCGTGTTGATCGGTTCGATCAGCACGTCGCGGCCCGCCTTGGCGGCGGCTTCGGCGGCCCATGCCAGGTTGTGGACATAGGTTTCGCGAAGGCGGGCGCGGTCGGCATCGTGCGGGGCCAGTCCGGCCATGACGTGAACGCGCGGACACGACAATGCGTCCGCGTATTCCAGCGCCTGCTGGATACTGTCGCGGAATTCCGCCTCGCGGCCCGGCAGGCAGGCCAGCCCGCGTTCACCGGCGTCTTCCCTGCCCGGCGGTCCGTTGAAAAGCACCTGCGCCAGGCCGCAGGCACTCAGCCTGGTGGCCAGCTCCTTCGCCGGCCAAGCGTAGGGGAACATGAATTCCACTCCCTTGAAGCCGTCTTCCGCGGCGGCCTGGAAGCGATCCAGGAAACCGTGCTCGGTGTAGAGCATGCTTAGATTCGCTGCGAACTTGACCATGATGTCTCCTTACCATTGCGCCGCGAATTGCCGGCGCAGTTCTTCGATATGTTCCTCGCCCAGCGGTTCGGCGCGGCGATCGCCCAGCAGCCACAGGCAAGCGGTTTCTTCCAGCTCTTCCAGCAGCGCCATCGCGCCGGCGGGTGTTTCATGCCAGACCTGCGGCCCCAGGCGATCGCACATGACGGCGCGCAAGGTCCTGCCGTCGTGCGCGTGCTCGTGGATCAGCCGCGCCACCTGCTCGGCCACCGCTGGGTCGCCCGGGCGGCAATAGGGGATGAGAGGCACGTGGCCGACCTTCATCACCTGGTATGGCGTGAGCGGCGGCAGGATATCGTCGTCGCGCCAGACGCCTTGCAGGGTAAGCGCCACCAGATGGCGGGAATGCGTGTGCAGCACGCAGCCCGCGTGCGGCGCTGCCTGATAGATGCGGCGATGCAAGGCCAGCGTTTTGCTGGCGCGGTCGCCGTCGCGCTGGACGCCGTCATCCCCCACCCAGGCCAGGCGAGCCGGATCGAGGTTGCCAAGACTGGCATCGGTGGGCGTGATCAGGAAACCGCCGCCTTCCCGCACCGGCACGCGGGCGCTGATGTTGCCGGTGGTGCCATGCACGTAGCCGCGATCGAACAGGCTGCGCCCGACGCGGCATATCTCTTCGCGCAAGGAGTTCATGTCGATGTCCATTGGGTCTCCATGGCGCGTGCTTCAGTGCCTTCAAGGCGAATGGGGCCGCGAGTCAGGTTCAGGCGCTGCTGCCGCGGATGGTCAATGTATTTGGCAACAACACGCGTTGGGGAGCGAGGCTGCCGGCGGCAAGGCGTTCGCACAACCGGGCGACCGCCGCTTCGACCATCGCGTCCAGCGGCTGGCTTACCGTGGTCAAGTCTATCGCCTGCCAGGCGCACATCGGAATATCGTCGTAACCCACGATCCAGACATCGCCGGGCACTTTGCGGCCGCGTGCCCGGGCGCCGTCCAGCGCGCCGATCGCGACGATATCGTTGGCACAGAAAATCGCATCCAGGTCGCGCCGTGCCAGCAATTCCTGGGCGGCATCGAAGCCTGTTTGATACGCGAAATACGGGACGCGGGCAATGACATCCTCGTCCATGCGTATGCCGCGGCGATGCAGCTCCGCCAGGAAGCCTGCCTCGCGATCGCGGATGGGACTGGGATGGGAGCGCCCCATCGCTCCTGTGATCAGGCCGATGCGGTGCCTGCGATGCCCGTCGAAATACGCCGCCACCTGCGCCGCGCCCGCGACGTTGTCGCTGGAAATCTGATCGAAGGCATCCGAGGACACGGTACGGTTGACCAGCACCACCGGACGCGTCTCGGCGATGCGCGCCAGGAAAGGCAGGGCGGCATCCATGGCCGTGGCCACGATGACGCCGTCGACCGACGTGGCCGCCAGCGCGAGCATGGTGTCTTCGTTGAAGTCCTCGGCCTCCCAGACCGAGGCATACAGCCCGTTGCGGCGCAGCGCGGCCGACATCAGTTGCAGGAGCGCGGGATAAAGCGGATTGATCGACAGGCTGGCGACGACCAGGGCGACGGTATTGGTACGCCGGGTGCGCATGGAGCGGGCCGCCTGGCTGGGCTGGTAGCCGAGCTGCTCGATGACGTCCAGCACCGCTTTGCGGGTTTCCGGCTGCACCAGCGGCGAGCCCTGCAGCACGCGCGAGACCGTGGTCTGCGAGACGCCCGCTACCTTGGCGATATCGCGGCTGGTCAGGGTTTTCTTGGTCGGTCTCACGGTTTGGAATGGGCGCGGGATAAGCCGGGGCGGCTGCGTGACGCGCGCATCCGTTTGACGCGTGGACGTGGAGCGCGCTTGGGCGGGGCAATCTTATCATTCAGCCCAACAGGGAGAAGGCGCGGACGAAGAAATCGTCGGCGCCGAAGTTGCCGGACTTGAGCGCGACGTGCAGTGGGGGCACGGAAGCGTCCCCGCCGCGCGCGTGGCACCAGGGTACGCCGGGATCGATTTGCGTGCCGATCCGCAATTGCGTCAATCCCATGGCCTGCACGCAGGCGCCGGAGGTTTCGCCGCCGGCCACGACCATTTGCCGCACGCCGGCGTCGACCAGGCCGCGCGCGACGTGGGCCAAGGTGTCTTCCACCAGGGCACCGGCGCGATCGACGCCCAGTGTTTCCTGCGCGCGCCGCACCGCATCGGGAGCGGCGGAGGAATAAACCAGCACGGGCCCCTGCGCCAGCAGCGGACGAGCCCACTCAAGCGCCCGCCGCGCTTCGTCACGCGCCAGCCCCCTGGCTGCGTCGTGTGCGTGCTCCCTGGTTTGGTCACGCGCAAGGGCCTTCGCCTTGTCGTGCACTTGGCCCTTAGCCTTGTCGAGCACCTGATCCGTGGCTTCGGCGCGCGCGTGGTCCCGGCCTTGGATGAAACGGAGAGGATCGATCGCCAGCGCGGCGCCGCCCGCATCGATGAAATGGCGTACCTGGCGCAGCGTGGCTTGCGAGCAGCTGCCCGACACGATGGCCCGCGCGCCTTGCGGCGCCGGCAGGGCTTCGGCGGCTGGCGATGGCCGCAGGCCGAAGTTCGCGGGCAGCCCGATGGCCAGCCCGGAACCGCCAGTGATCAGCGGCATGTCCTTGACCGCTTCGCCCAGACGCAGCAGGTCGTCATTGGAGACCGCGTCGACGATAGCCATGCCAATGCCATCTTGACGCAAGGCGTCCATCCGGGCGCGGATGGCGGACGCGCCCAGCCCCACCGAACGGTAATCGACCAGGCCTACCTGGCGGCGGCTCTGCGCCTGCAGCACGCGGACCAGGTTGGCGTCGGTCATGGGCGTGAGCGGATGATCGCGCATGCCGCTTTCGTTCAGCAGCACATCGCCGACGAACAGGTAGCCCTTAAAGACGGTACGCTGGTTGTCGGGAAAGGCCGGCGTGGCGATGGTGAAGTCCGTGCCCAGCGCATCCATCAAGGCTTCCGCGACGGGGCCGATGTTGCCTTGCGCGGTGCTGTCGAAGGTGGAGCAGTACTTGAAATAGATCTGCGTGGCGCCTTGTGCGCGCAGCCATTCGAGAGCGCGCAGAGATTCGGCGATCGCATCCGCCGGCGGCGTGGTGCGGGATTTCAGGGCGACCACGATCGCGTCCGCGTCGTATTGCGCC
>DATJHN010000334.1:0-4423 GCA_035493915.1 Bordetella sp. | reverse complement strand
TCGCGCTGGCGCGGGTCGGCCAGATAGCGACAGCCGGTGGGCCCCTTGACGGCCAGCCGGCCGGGCTGGCCAAAGGGCACGGCCCGCATGTTTTCGTCGACGACCTGGGCGATATAGCCGGGCACGACCTTGCCGATGGCGCCCTGGCGCACCTCGTGCTCGGGACTGGAGACAAAGACATGGATCATTTCCGTGCCGCCGATGCCGTCGATCATCTCGATGCCGGTGGCCTGCTTCCATAGCTGGCGCGTGGCATCGGGCAAGGCTTCGCCGGCCGATACGCTTTTGCGCAGCGTGCGCAGGTCGTGGCGCGCGGCCAGCCCCGCCATCTGGCGATAGAAGGTCGGCGCGGTGAATACGATGGTGGCGCCGAAATTATCGATCAGCTTGAGCAGGCCTTCGGGCGAGAGCTTTTCGGCGAGCAGCGCGCAGGCGCCGATGCGCAGCGGAAAGCACAACAGGCCACCCAGGCCGAAGGTAAAGGCCAGCGGCGGCGTGCCGCAGAAGATATCGTCGGGCGCGGGGCGTATGACATGGCGCGGAAACAGGTCGCACATCGCCAGGACGTCGCGGTGGAAATGCATGCAGCCCTTGGGCTTGCCGGTGGTGCCGCTGGTAAAGGCGATCAGGCAGACATCGTCGGCGGACGTGTCGCACGCGGCAAAGCCAGCGGGTTTTGCCCGCGCCAGGTTGTCCAGGCTATCCGGCGCGGCGTCGTTGAAATACATGATGCGCCGCAGGTCGGGGCAATGGTATTCATGGCCGGGCTGCGCGCACGGCAGCGCCTCGTCCTTGAGCCGCACGTCGCACAGCATGGCGCTGACCCGGGCCTTGTCGATGATCTGCTTCAGCTCCTTGGCGCGCAGCAGCGGCATGGTGGGCACGGTCACCAGGCCGGCCTTGATGGCGCCCAGCCAGGACGCCGCCATCATCGGATTGTTCGGACCGCGCAGCAGCACGCGATTACCGGGCACCAGCCCCATGTCTTCTACCAGGACGCGGGCGATGCGATCCGTCAGCGCCGCCAGCTCGGCATAGGTCATGGAGGCGTGGCTGCCGTCGGGCGCCGGCCAACGCAGCGCGACGCGGTCGCCCTGCCCACGCGAGACAGCGGCGTCGACCAGTTCGACGGCGCAGTTCAAGCGGGCGGGATAGACAGCGTCCGGGCCGTCCAGCAGCAGTTCGGGCCATTCGTCCGGCGGCGGCAGATTGTCGCGGGCGAAGTTATCGACGTGCGCGGATCCGGCAAGCGCCGGTGCGGTGTTCGCCGTGCCGTTCGGCGCGGCGCCCGTCCGGGCCGTGCCGCGTCCTGCCGTGTCCAAGGTTCCTTGCATGACGTTCCCCTTGATGCCGGAGTCTGGCTCCGGTTCAGCCGCCCTTTAACAGCGCGCGGGCAATAATCAGTTTCTGTACTTCGGTCGCGCCTTCATAGATGCGCAGGGCGCGTATTTCCCGGTACAGCCTTTCCACCGGCATGCCGGATACCACGCCGGCACCGCCGAACATCTGCAGGGCACGGTCGATGACGGACTGCGCCGATTCGGTGGCCATCATCTTGGCCATGGCGGCCTCGCGGGTGGTGGACCGCCCCTGTACGTCGCGCTGCCAGGCGGCGCGATAGGTCAGCAGCGCCGATGCATCGATGGCGGTCGCCATGTCGCCCAGGGCCGCCTGCGTCAATTGCAGGTCGCCCAGCGTCTGGCCGAACATGCGGCGCGAACGGGCGCGCGCCAGCGCTTCGTCCAGCGCGCGACGGGCAAACCCCAGTGCCGCCGCCGCCACCGACGCGCGGAAGATATCGAGCGTCATCATGGCCAGCTTGAAGCCCTGCCCCGGCTCGCCCAGGAGCTGGGATGCAGGGATGCGGCAATCGTCGAAGCGCAAGGTCGCCAAGGGATGCGGAGCGATGACCTGGATACGTTCGGCGATGCCGAGGCCGGGCGTGCCAGCGTCGACGACGAAGGCGCTGATGCCGCGCGCGCCGGGCGCTTCGCCGGTGCGGGCAAAGACGCAGTAGAAGTCGGCGATGCCGCCGTTGGATATCCAGGTCTTGGCGCCGTTCAGGACATAGTGATCGCCGTCGCGCCGCGCCTCGCAGGCCATGGCGGCGACATCGGAACCGGCATCGGCCTCGGACAGCGCGAAGGCGGCGATTGCCTGGCCGGCGGCCACGCGCGGCAGATAGCGCGCGCGCAAGGCATCCGAGCCGGCCAATGCGATGGCGCCGCTGCCCAGGCCCTGCATGGCAAAGGCAAAATCCGCCAGGCCATCGTGACGCGCCAGCGTTTCGCGCAGGATGCAGACGGCGCGCGAGTCGACGGCGGGCAAGGCGCCGCCCCAATTGCCATCGGGACCGGAGGGAACGCAATAGCGCAGCCAGCCTGCCTGGCCCAGTTGCCCCACCAGCGCGCGGCAGGCGGCATCGGTATCGGCGTGGTCGATATGCAGGGACGACGCGCACCAGGCATCGGCCCGCGCGGCAAGCTCGCGGTGCGTGTCGTCGAAGAACGGCCAATCCAGCCAGTCGGTCTGTGCGTTCACTTCAGTCGCCCTCGAACCGCGGTTGCCGTTTGTCGACGAATGCCTCATAGGCGCGGCGGAAATCGCGCGTCTGCATGCAGATGGCCTGCGCCTGGGCCTCGGCTTCTATGGCCTCATCGACCCCCATATTCCACTCCTGGTGCAGCAGTTTCTTGGTCATGCCATGAGCGAACGTGGGACCGGCGGCGAGCTGCGCGGCCAGTTCGTGCGCGGCGCCCATCAGGGCCTCCGGCTCGTGCAAGGCGTTGAAGAAGCCCCAGGCCAAACCTTCCTGCGCGCTCATGGCGCGGCCGGTGTACAGCAGCTCGGATGCCCTGCCCTGGCCGATCATGCGCGGCAGCAGCGTGCAGGCGCCCATGTCGGCGCCGGCCAGCCCAACGCGGGTGAACAGGAAGGCTGTGCGGGCGCGCGGCGTGCCCAGGCGCATGTCGGCGGCCAGTGCGACCATGGCGCCGGCGCCCGCGCACACGCCGTCGACGGCCGCGACGATAGGCTGCGGGCAGGCGCGCATGGCCTTGACCAGATCGCCGGTCATGCGGGTGAAGTCCAGCAGTTCCGGCATTGCCATGCGCGTGAGCGGGCCGATGATTTCGTGCACGTCGCCGCCCGAGCAGAAATTGCCGCCGGCGCCGGTGACCATCACCACCTTGATGTCGGTCGCGTAGACCAGCGCGCGAAACAGATCGCGCAGCTCCGCATAGGAGTCGAAGGTAAGCGGATTCTTGCGTTCGGGACGGTTCAATGTGATCACGCCGACCTTGCCGCCTTCGCGCGATTCCCAGCGGAAGGTGCTGGGCTGCGCGTCGGCCATGGGACGACGGTGATGCGCCATGTCGGGGGGCTGCGTGTCGTGGGTCCGCTGCGCTGAGTCGGCCAGTTGCGCTGCGTCGACCTGCTGCGTCGACCCTGTCTGCTGCATGGCGCCGCGCTGCTTTGCCGCTTCGTTCCGCGGGTTGTCGCTCACTGTGTATCTCCTGTTGCCGCACGCTGCCTTTTCAAGGAGCGCGTTCGCCGCCGAGGGTAGCCGGATGGGCAGCTCATGCCCTCCGTGCTACCCCACCATGATTTCGCCGCCATCAACCGGAACGGCTTGCCCGTTGATCGCGCCCGCGCCAGGTTGGCACAGCCACGCCACCGCATGGGCGACCTCTTCCGGGCGCACCAGGCGGTGTTGCGGATTGCGCTGCGCCAGCTGCTCGCGCGCGCGCGTTTCGTCCATGCCCGTCTTTGCCGCGATGTTGCGCACGGCATCGCGCACGATATCGGTATCGGTAAACCCCGGGCAGACCGCATTCACGGTAATGCCCTTGGCCGCTACTTCAAGCGCCAGCGCGCGCGTCAGGCCGATGACGCCGTGCTTGGCGGCGCAGTAGGCGCTGACGTAGGCATAACCGGCCACGCCGGCCGTGCTGGCGACGTTGACGATGCGGCCCCAACCGGCCTGCAGCATGCCGGGCAACGCCGCCTGGATGCAATGAAACGGACCGCTTAGATTCACCGCCAGCATGTTCTCCCACAGCGCGGCATCGGTACGATCGAAGCGCTCGCTGCGCGCCTGCCCGGCGTTGTTGACCAGAATGCCGATCGGGCCGAATGCTTGTGCGGCAGCCGCGAAGGCGCGCGTCAGCGCGTCCGCATCCACGACATCGGCGGCTTGCCACGCCACCCGGCCAGGCGATGCCAGCGTGTCCGCGGCCTTGCCCAGCAATGCTTCGTCGCGGCCCAGCAGCGTCACCGATGCGCCTTCGCGCAGCAGGCGTCCGGCGATGGCGTAGCCGATGCCGCGACTGCCGCCCGTAACCAAGGCGTGACGGCCCTCCAGCGCTGAACTCATGTTTCACCTCGCGTATCACCCTGCACCGGCGTAGCGGCGGCGCGGACG
>DATJHN010000333.1:0-20641 GCA_035493915.1 Bordetella sp. | reverse complement strand
CGCGTCATCGCGGAGACGGATTTGTTCTCTGACATGCTGTCCGCCGTGCTTATCGGCGTCGGCGACGCCATCGTTCCCATGGGTGATCTCGCGCGCGTGCCGGGATACACGACTGTCCGCGCCATACCCATCGAACCGCCTATCTTCCTGACGGCAAGCCTGCTGTGGTCGAACGAAGAACCGCTGACCGCGGCGGGGGAAACCGTGCGCGACCTGCTGAGCGTATTCGTGCGCAGCCAGTTGGACGGACAACTGTTGACCGGCGCCGTAGCCATTGCCTGATCAGGCCATATGCAACGCTTATACGCGCATATCGACATACTATTTTTCAAGCCACGCGAACAAGAGGACTCTTCACTCCCACGCAGGCAAGGCATTCCGCCGCCTGCATGACAACTGGAGTGAATGATGGCAAAGCTGATCTATCGCGTGGTCTCCGCCTGCGGCGCACTGGGTTACGGATTTCCGAATGAATCGCTGCAGAAGGCGATGCAGGGCCGAATCGACGCCGTGATATCGGACGCGGGGTCCATGGACGCCGGGCCGTACTACCTTGGCACGGGCAGCGAATACTTCGAGCGCGAAGCGGTCAAGGCGGACTTCCGCAATATGGTCGAGGCCGGCGAACGCATCGATGGCCCGGTAATCCTGGGCAGCTGCGGCATGGCCGGCGGCGATCGCAACCTGGACTGGATGCTGGACGTCGCGAAGGAAGTCTTCGCGGAACTGGGTGTCAGCGACCGCAAGGTCGCCGTGATACGCGCCGAACTCGATCCGGAGATGGTCGTCGCCGAATTGCGCGCGAACGCGTTGCGTCCCACCGGCGAAGGTCCCTATCCCACGGAAGCCGCATTGCGCGAAAGCACGATCGTCGGCCAGATGGGCATCCATCCGCTGATAACGGCGCTGGAGGACGGCGCGAAATACATCCTGGCGGGACGCGCCTGCGACATTGCCTTGTTCGCCTCGGACATGATACGGCGCGGCATCGACCCCGGCCTGGCCTATCACGTGGGCCACGTGCTGGAATGCGGCGCCTTGGCCTGCGACCCGGGTTCACCTTCGGACTGCCTGGTCGCCGAGATCTATGACGACGGATCCGCGCTGTTCGTGGCCCCCAATACGGACCGCCGCTGCACTCCCTATTCCATCGCCGCGCATTCGCTCTACGAAGAAAGCCATCCGCAATTGCAGTACTACCCGGAAGGCATCCTGGCGATGGAGCATACCGAGTTCTTCGCTCACGATGCGCGTACCGCGGGGATACGCAACAGCCGCTTCGTTCACTCCAGCAAGCCCTGGCCCTGGAGCATCAAACTGGAAGGCGCGCGCCATCTGGGCAAGCGCAAGGTATCGCTGCTGCATATCGACCCCGCCGACTTGCCGCGAATTCCGCAAGACGTGCTGGTATATGGCCGCAATGGTGTCCAGGCCGCCCCGGTGGCGCCCGGCCAGCGCGAGGTCGGCATTCTGGTCGAAACGCGCGCTGCTACCGCACAAGCCGCGGAAACGCTCGCCAGCCTGCTGACGCACTATCTGATTCATTACGGCTACCCGGGACGCAAGGCGACCGCCGGCAATATCGCCTATCCCATGTCGCCCAACCTGGTCGGTTTCCGGCGCGCGGATGGCAGTTATGGCGCGGTGGTGCCCAGCGGGACTCGCGATCCGGTGTTCCTGGCGAACTACGGCAAGATCAAGGACGCGGTCATCGACCTGGTCAAGGCCGAGTTCCCGGACGCAATGCGCGATGCGACCTATACCATCCACGACGCCGACGCCGAACACCCGGTGGCCCTGCTGCGCACCATAGACCATGATCCGGAACGTCTCTCGACCCGCCATCAGCAGGAGATCGAACGCGTCACGGCGGCAGCCCGGCCCTTGCCCGCCTCGATCCTGCATATGGATGCCGCCGACGCCTACGAGTGGTCGCTGTATCACCTGCTGCAGAACGAGGATGTCATCAAGAACCGGCTGTTTCCCATTACCTATTACCAGGCCCACGGCAGGAATTGGACAGAAACCGGCAGGCAACGTCCGCGGTATTTCGACATCGGGGACACGGACTACACAGGCAACCTGGACGACCGCACGCTGTCGTTGATCGCGAATGCACCGCCACCCGGCAGGCCGCACGGCGAACAACGGCTGATGGATATGGCGGTAGTCATCCGCAGCAAGGACGCCGGCATCAATCGGCTGACCTTCGATATCGTCTTCAATTCCGCGGAGGCCTATGAATCCGCGCTCGCGTCGGATGTGTTCTGCCCGGAAAACGTGGCGCGCGTGCTGGGTGTCGAGCGCCGGCACGTCGTCGGCACGTTCTTCGTGGACAGCTGCAATGCGATCAAACTGACCATCGACCGGCCGAATATTTCGGCTTCAAGCGACGAGCGGGATGTGTTCGGCGCGCAGCAGCAAGCCGCGGTCGAAGCCTTGACGATTCCGGTCCACGTCGAAAAACTGGCCCAGGCATCGGCCTTTTGAAGAAGGCAGGGAAGCTGGCGCGGCTGCTACTGTTCCGATCGGAACAGTGTCGGCCAGTCGCCGGCGGAAACGCCGCCGCACGCTTCCTGCAGATTGAGCGAGGCAAGTTGAAACGTATCGCCGTTCCAGATCCAGCTTGCGGCCATCCCGCAATCGGCCAGCCCTCGGCCCTTGCCCGCCATGGACAGCATGCCCGTGGCGGGGTCGAAGTCCGCTTCGGTGAACATGTCCACATCCGTGCGATCCGGATCATTGCCAAGATATGGCGCGGGCGCGATGACGCGCCAGACCGGACCGCCGCCGCGCGGCGCGACGAAGGCCAGCGACGATCCCTGGTACGCGCCCATCAGGCAGGGAATCATCACCAGCGCGCGCTTGTCGTCCAACGCATAGGCTTCCGGCGTCAGCGGGCCGGTATGGCTTTCACATTCCTCTTTTTCCATAACCGCCTGCTGCCCATCGCGGACCGCGTGAATCAGGCGTTCGGCTTCGCCGGCTGCAAGCGTGGCACTGATCGGATGCGCGGGAATATGCGGCACGAGCAGCGCGGCAGGAACGCGCCATGCCGGCGCTGAACCCGGCTTGTTCAGTGCCGTGACACCGCCGACCCTGCCCTGGCGATCGTCCACGCGCAACATCGCGGCGGCGAAACCCTCCAGGGGAACTTCGGCCTTGCCGCCCAAGGAAAGACGGGTGCCATTGCGCAGGCGCGCGACGAGGGCCCGCACGGCGTCTGCCCTATCGGTGGTGAGCGTGGTGCCGCCGTCGTCATCGCGTTTCCAATCCTTGGGATCGAGTCCTGCCGGCTTGCCGTCCACCAGGACGTCGCCAGCGGCGAACGTGGTTTCCGCACTCAGGCTGGCCGTTAACGCGCCGTCGGCGCCAGCCTCGCGATCGATACTCAATTCCGCACGCGTTTCGCCGTCGGTAAAACCCTTGGCCTGGCATGACAGCGTGTTGTCGCAGGCCACCAGCCAGGATTTGTAGGTGTCATAGGACTGCAGGGTGCCGGGCGGCACGGCAGCGACGATCGTCGACAAGGCCAGCAAAACAGCCTGATACATGCAAATTCCTTTTGCGTTGCGTCGGCTCTATTGTCGTACAGCCGCCGGCAGCACAAAAGGAAACTCAGGACTTGTGTTCTGCCTGTGTGGTCGTCATCGCTTCATCATCGCCGGTCCCCTCGATCTTCCCGGCATCCGATTTGTCGGCTTTGGTGGCGTGGCGTTTGGCGGCCGCCTGCCTGGCTTCCTGCGAATCGAATCGATGGGCTTTTCCCATGGCATGGGCGGCGCGGCCGCCCTGTGCCGCGATCCCGCGTAACAGCTCGGGATCCATCGCGGCAAAGCCCCTGGGCTTGCGGCCTGCTTTGCGTTCGTCGGTCATCATGCGCCCCCCAATTTTCAGTATCTTCAGGGCAGGCAATGCGCGTGCCCAGAGGCGCCGGGATGGCCGCTCATCCTCCGGCCGAACCCCGCCCGGGCGTGACAGGGGTCCGCCGAGCCGTTTGGCCGGACCCTGCACCACCGCGCGCTTCGCTTATGGATCGGCACCGCTTACCGTCTTTGTAGGGCTTACGGAAAAATTCAAAAACGTGACCGCAGACTGTCTTACTACCCATGATGGTTACTTAATATGTATTTCCAATCCCTGTGGATGGCCCCCTGATTGCAACCTCAAATGCGACCCGGGTGCTCCCGCGCGGCGCATGGAGCATTGGTCCTGTCACGAAAACACAGTTACATCCAGTCACGAGCGCCGGAATGTGGCGACGCAGCGGGATGCTATTTTTGCCACGGGTCGACGGGCTGTTTTCAAACAGCTGGTACGTCGTGGACCCGCACACGAGCTTTGAGGCCACAGCATTCGCCGTGGCCTCTTTTTTTGGCGTCCTGGCTGCTGTCTCGGCGTCCGGCATCCTACCGACGGCGTGGCCGCGGCCTGCCGCGTCGACGATCGCCATACCCAATGCCGGCAACCCGGTGCCTAATGCCCGGTCGGCGAGCCCATCTCCCGCCCACCCAGCGTCGCCAGAAATTCGGTGACGCGGCGCACGCCTTCGGTATCGCGGCAGTCCGCGATCACCAGCACTGGCATGACGCAGGTGTCCTTGTACGGCCTGCCGGCGGCGTCGGCGGCCCAGGGGCTGGAACGGTTCAGCTCCGTCACGAAATTCCCCTGCGCGGGCCCGGCCTCATCGTCGCGCAGGTCCAGCCACGCGTCATTCAAATCGGCGCCATGACGGTGAAAGACGGCATCGCGCGCATATAAGGCGTCGTGATAGGTCTCGAAGCGAAAAATCGCGGTGGTGTCCATGGCCATACCTCTCAATGCAACTTGACGCGCGGGTGCGTGCGACGCGTCAGCAGGCGCGCCAACGCGAGCGATACCGTACGGGAAACGCCCAGCACGGTACGGTGATGCAGCAGGTGCAGGCTGGCGTACATCCAACGCGCAATGGTGCCGCTGACGAAAAAGCCGCGTCCCAGCAAGGCGCCCATCAAACTGCCGACGCCGCGTTCGCGGCCCAGCGCCACCAGCGATCCGCGGTCCTTGTAAACAAAGTCGCCACGCGGCTCGGCATGGCCCGCGATGCGGGCGCCCAGTTGCCGGCGCAGGTAATTGGCCTGCTGATGGGCCGCCTGTGCGCGCGCCGGTACAACGCCTCCTCCGGGTCGCGGCGCCGCCGCGCAGTCGCCGAACGCCAGGATGCAAGGATCCTCGGTCTGCAGGCGGGCATCCACTTCCAGCTGGCCGGCGCGATTGCGCGGCAGGTCCAGCGCGCCCAGGACATCCGGCCCCTTGATTCCCGCGGCCCACATGCAAAGGTTCGCGGGAAAGGTCCTGCCGTCCTTGGTGTGGACGGCGTCGGCAGTAACCTGGGACACCAGGCAACCGCTTTCGATGGCGATACCCAGGCTTTCCAGCCGCCGCTGCGCGGCGCGGGCCAGCTTCTCGGGCAAGGCCGCCAGAATGCGGGGCGCGCCTTCGATGATGCGGATGGCGAGATCCCGGCGCGGATCGAAATTGGACAATCCGTACGCCGCGACCAGGCGGCTGGCTTCCTGAAGCTCCGCCGCCAATTCGACACCTGTGGCACCGCCGCCGACGATGGCGATATCCAGCCTGGCACGCGGATCGCCAGCCTTTGCCTGATCGACCTTGGCCATGGCTTGCAGCATGGTCAGGCGGAACTGTTCGGCCGACTCCGGCGTATCCAGGGTGATCGCATGCTCGCGCGCGCCGGGCGTGCCGAAAAAGTTCGACGTGCTGCCCACCGCGATCACCAGGGTGTCGTAGGGGACGTCGCGTTCCGGCATCAGGGGCTCGCCGGTCGGGCCGGGGACGGCACCGATGTGGACCAGACGGCGCGCCCGATCCACGCCCCGCATGGCGCCCAGGATGAAGTCGAAATGCGACAGACTGGCCAGCATCAGATAGGACAATCCTTCCTGCTGGACATCTATCGTGCCGGCGGCGGCTTCATGCAGCGTGGGCTTCCAGATATGCAGCATGCGGCTGTCGATCAGCGTGACGTGCTGCCGGCCGTACTTGCGGCCAAGCTCGGTCGCGAGCTCCAGCCCACCCGCGCCGCCGCCGACGATCACGACACGGTGCGGCGCTCTTTCTGCCTGTTCCCGCGCGGGCACCCCCGTGTTGAAAGATCCGGGTTGGGCGGGCCGCGTTTTCTCACGCAGCAGGACGGGAGTTTCTGGCATCGGAACACCTGGGCGCTGGCGCCGCCGCAAAAAAAACGGCGCGTGGGAAAAGGCGCCGCGACAGCTTATCGGCCGTGGCGGCGATCTGTTCCGATCAGCAAATTATGTTCCGCGCGTGCTCAGGGCTGCGCCCGCACCGGCGCTGCCTGCCCGTTGGCCGCGGCGTCAGCGGTCTGGTCGGGTTTTTTCGTTGTTTCTTCCCATCCGCCGCCCAGTGCCTTGTACAACTGCACACGGTTGAGCAACGATCCCAGTCCGGCCTGGACCAGTTCGAGCTGCGCGTTGTAATACGTGACCTGCGCGTTCTGCACCTGCAGATAGCTGTCGATGCCGCCGTTATAGCGCATGGTCGACAAGTCCACCGAGCGCGCGGAAGACGCTTCCAGCGCACGCAGCGCCTGCACCTGCGTGCCGTAGGTCGCCTCGCCCGCCAGCGCATCCGAGACTTCCTGGAAGGCCTGCTGGATGGACTTCTCGTACTGCGCCACCGCGATATTGTCTTGAGCCTTGGCAAGCGCCAGCCCGGAACGGATCGCGCCGCCCGCGAAGATCGGGGTCGTGATCGACGGCGAGTAGCTCCAGAAACCATGCCCGCCCTTGAACAGATCCCCCAGCGAGGGACTGGCCACGCCGAACAGGCCGGTCAGCGAGATCGTCGGGAAGAATGCCGCGCGCGCCGCGCCGATATTGGCGTTGGCGCTGCGCAGATTGCTTTCCGCGGACAGGATGTCCGGACGGCGTTCCAGCAGCGCCGACGGCAGGCCGGCCGGAATGGCGGCCAGCACCTGCGTGTTATCGAAGGCCATGGGCGCGGGCAGATCGGCGGGCAGCGGCGTGCCGACCAGCAGCACCAGCGCATTGATGGCCTGCGCCTGCGCGCGCGCGAGCTCCGCCAGGTTGGCCGAGGCGGAATCCACCAGCGATTTGGACTGGTTCAGGTCCAGCTCGGACGACACGCCACCATCGAACCGGCGCTTGACCAGATCGTACGAGGCCTGGCGTGAATCCAGGGTCTTGCGCGTCAGCTCAAGCTGCACGTCGGCGGCGCGCAGGTTCAGATAAGCCTGGGCCACTTCGCCCACCAGCGAAATCTGCACGGCGCGGCGCGCCTGTTCGGTGGACAGGTATTGTTGATAAGCCGCTTCCGACAGGCTGCGCAAGCGGCCAAACAGATCTATCTCGAAGGTCGTCAGTCCCAGGCCAGCCTGGTACTGGCTGCTGATCGACGTCGAGTTCGGGCCGGCGGGGCGCAGGTCGCTAGGCAGACGCTGCCGCGTGCCCTGGATACCCGCGCCGATACTGGGGAACAGCTCGGCGCGCTGCACGCCCCATTGCGCGCGTGCTTCCTCGACGCGTTGCACCGCCACGCGCAGATCGCGGTTGTTTTGCAGCGACAAGGCCACCAGGGCCTGCAGACGCGGATCGCGGAAAAAATCGCGCCAGCCGATATCGGCGGCCACCACATCGCTGGCGGGCGACAACGCCGATGCCGGCTGGGTGCCGGCGGTAGCCGCCTTGTCATAGCCGCTGTAGACCAGCTTGGGCTGGTCCGGCCAATCGGCCTGGATGGGCGCGGCGGGCCGCTCGTACTTGGGCGCCAGCGAGCAGCCGCTAACCGCGGCCACCACCGCCGTGACCAGCGCGGTTCGTTTCAGCATGGTGGACGGAGCGCGCATCATTCGCCCTCCCCTTCGGTGGCTGGCGTGGGCGGCGTGGCTTCCCTGGCCCTCTTGGCGGCCTGCTCTTCTTCAAAGGCGCGGGCCTCCGCGCCCAGCAGGCGCGGCTTGGACTTGAACAGACCCAGCACGACGACGAAGAAAGTCGGCACGAAAATCACCGCGAACGGCGTGGCCGCCAGCATCCCGCCCAACACGCCCAGGCCGACCGCGCGCTGGCTGGCCGCGCCCGCACCAGTGGCGATCGCCAGCGGAATCACGCCCAGGATAAAGGCCAGCGAGGTCATCAGGATCGGCCGGAAACGTAACCGCGCCGCTTCGACCGCTGATTCGAAAAGCCCGTGGCCGCGCGCGTACTGGTCCTTGGCGAATTCCACGATCAGGATCGCGTTCTTTGCCGCCAGGCCGATCACGGTCACCATACCGACCTGGAAGTACACGTCGTTGGACATGCCCAGCAGGCCCACCAGGCCGACGGCGCCCAGCATCCCCAAGGGCACGACCAGCATCACCGACAAGGGGATCGCCCAGCTTTCGTACAGCGCCGCCAGAACCAGGAACACCACCAGCAACGACAGCCCCATCAGCACCGGCGCCTGGCTGCCCGCCTGCTGCTCCTGGTACGACAAGCCGTTCCACTCGTAGCCGAAGCCCTGTGGCAGCTGCGTCATCAGGTTTTCCATCTCGGTCATGGCTTCGCCGCTGGTGTAGCCCGGCGCCGAATCGCCCGAGATACGGATCGCTTCATAGCTGTTGTAGCGCACGACCTGCACCGGACCCTGGCCCCACTTCGCCGAGACGAAACTGGACAAGGGCACCATGCCGCCGTTGTTGTTGCGGGCGTTCAGGTTCAGGATGTCTTCCACCTGCATGCGATAGGGCGCATCGGCCTGCACCCACACATTCTGCATACGGCCGAAGTTCGGGAACTTGTTGATCAGCGCGCTGCCCACGGCGGTCGATACCAGGGTCGCGGCCTCGCCGAAGTTCACGCCCAGCGCCGCCGCCTTCTGGCGATCGATCGTCAGCGTCAACTGCGCGCTTGGTCCAAGGCCGGAAATCCGCACCTGGGACAGCACCGGGCTTTTCATCGCCAGTCCCATCAACTGCCCGGTCGCCGCGGCCAGGGCCTCTGTCCCGGCAGCGGCACGGTCCTGCAGCCGGAAGTCGAAGCCGGTCGCATTGCCCAGCGTGGAGATCGCCGGCGGCACCACGGTGAACACCATGGCATCGTGGATCCCCATCAGCAGGCTGTTCAAGCCACGGAACGCAACGGCCTCCGCGGAGTCCTTCCTGTCCTTGCGGACGTCAAAGTCCTTCAAGGTGGTGAACGCGATTGCCGCGTTCAGGCCGTTGCCGTTGAAGCTGTAGCCCTGTACCGCGATGATGTTCTGCACCTGCGGCTGCGCCAGGAAGTATTTTTCGACCTGCTGCAGTACGTCGGTCGCGCGGTTCGCGCTGGACCCGGACGGCAGTTCGATGTTGCTGATCACATAGCCTTGGTCTTCCACGGGCAGGAAGGACGACGGCATGCGCCAGTACAGCCAGCCGAGCAGCAGAACCAGCACCAGATAGATCAGCATCATCCGGCCGCCCTTGTGCAGAATGCGCGAAACCCAGTTCTGATAGCCGTGGGTACCGCGGTCGAAGCGGCGGTTGAACCAGCCGAAAAAGCCGCGCTTTTCCTCGTGCCGGTCATGCGGCACTGGCTTCAGGATGGTCGCGCACAAGGCCGGCGTGAAACTCAGCGCCAGGAAGGCCGAGAAGAATATCGACACGGCCATGGCCACGGAGAACTGGCGATAGATCACCCCCACCGAACCGCCCATGAAGGCCAGCGGCAGGAACACACTGACCAGCACCAGCGTAATACCGGTAATGGCACCGGTAATCTGCGGCATCGCGCGCGAGGTCGCCTCCTTGGGCGACAGTCCCTCGCTGGCCATGATGCGCTCGACGTTTTCCACCACCACGATGGCGTCATCGACCAGAATACCGATCGCCAGCACCATGGCGAACATGGTCAACACGTTGATGGAAAAACCCAGCGCCAGCATGACCGCGAACGCGCCCATCATCGCCACCGGCACCACCAGGGCGGGGATCAGCGTGTAGCGCACGTTCTGCAGGAACAGGAACATGACCAGGAACACCAGCACCATCGCTTCCAGCAGCGTCTTGACCACGTCGCGTATCGATGTCTCGACGTAAGGCGCGGTGTCGTAGGGGATGGCGTACGTGATGTTGGCGGGGAAGTATTTCGACAGCTGCTGCATCTGCTGGCGCACACCCTTGGCGGTGGCCAGGGCGTTGGCGTCAGGCGACAGGATGATGGCGAAGGCCGCGGTCGGCTTGCCGTTCAGGCGGGCGCCGAAGAAGTAGTTGTCGGCACCGATCTCGACGCGGCCGACATCGCGTATGCGCACCACGGAACCGTCGGTATTCGCCCGCAGTACCAGATTGCCGAACCCTTCGACCGTGGCCAGCTGGCCGTTGGCGATGACGGTGGCGGTCGTGCGCTGGCTCGCGGGATTGGGTGGGCCGCCCATATTGCCGCCGGAAATCAGCACGTTCTGCTGCGCGATGACCTGGTTGACGTCCGACATGCTCAGGTTGTAGCCGACCAGCTTCTGCGGATCTATCCAGACCCGCATGGCGCGCGGCGCCGCGAACAGCTGGAACTGGCCCACGCCCGATACGCGCGAAACGGGGTTCTTGATATTGCGGGTGACATAGTCGGCCAGCGCGGTCTGGTCCAGGGTGCCGTCGGTGGACGACACCGTCACGATCATCAGGAAGCCGGTACTGGTCTGCTGGAATTGCACGCCCTGCTGTGCCACTGCCGCCGGCAGCTGGGCCGTCACGTTGGCAACGCGGTTCTGCACGTCCACCTGCGCCAGATCGGGATCGCGGCCCGGCGCGAACGTCGCGGTAATGGTCGATTGGCCATTCGAGTCGCTGACCGACTCGTAATACAGCAGGCCCTTGGCGCCGTTCAGCTGGTCTTCGATCAGGCTGGTGACGGAATCGGCGACTTCCTTGGCCGACGCACCGGGATAGGTCGAGGTGATTTCGATCTGGGGTGGGGCAACGTTGGGATACTGCGAAACCGCCATATTGGGAATCGCCAGTATCCCCGCGAGCAGGATGAACAGCGCGACAACCCAGGCAAAAATCGGTCTATCGATAAAAAATTGCGGCATGTGGGTTGACCCCGAAGACGATACTCATGAAGCGGGGAAGCGGCGCCCAGGCACGGCGCCGCACCCGATTACGACTTCTGCGCGGCGGGCTGCGCGGGAGAGGCGGGCGCGTTCGGCGCGCCCGGTTTGCCCGGTTCGGCGCCCGACGCCGCGGCCGGGGCCTGCTGTGCCGCGGCAGGCGCGGCACCGCCACTTTGTCCGGGGGTCCATTGCGACACCTTGACGGGCGCGCCCGGACGGACTTTCTGGAAGCCCTCGACGACGACGACGTCGCCCGCCTTCAGCCCGCTGGTGACGACCCAGCGCCCGCCGATGGCATTGCCCGTGGTCACGCTGACCTGGTCGATCTTGCCGTCCTTGACCAGCAGCAGGCTTTGCAGGCCATCAGGCGTACGCTGCAGCGCCTGCTGCGGCACCAGCAAAGCCTTGTCGTCGATGCCTTGGGTCAACCGCACGCGCACATACATGCCCGGCAGCAGCACCGTGTCCGGATTGGGAAATTCCGCGCGCAGATTCACCTGCCCGGTCGACGGATCGACGGTGATGCCGGTAAACAGCAGCTTGCCCTTGAGCGGATAGCTCGAGCCGTCTTCCAGCACGACTTCGGCCTCGGCCGCGTTATCGCCGATTTTCTGCAACTGGCCCGCGGCGAACGCCTTGCGCAACGACGCCAGGTCGGTGGTGGACTGCGTGAAGTCGACGTAGATCGGATCGAGCTGCTGCACCAGCGCCATCTGCGTGGCGGACGTGCCTTCCACCAGCGCGCCTTCGGTCACCAGCGGCTTGCCGATGCGGCCGGTAATCGGCGACGTAACGTTGGTGTAGCCGAGATTGATGGCCGCATTCTGCAGATTGGCCTTGGCGGCGGCCACCGCGGCGTCAGCCTGGTGATAGCTGGCAACCGCGTTGTCGTATTCCTGCTTGCTGACCGCATTGGCCTTGACCAGCGGCGCGTAGCGATCGGCCAGGGCCTTGGCGCTGAACAAGTCCGCCTGGGACTGCTTCAGCTGCGCGGCGGCCTGATCGTATGCTGCCTTGTAGGGCGCCGGATCGATCTTGAACAGCAGCGCGTTTTCCTTCACGTCGCCGCCCTGCTCGAAAACGATCTTCTGGACGATACCCGTTACGCGCGCACGGATCTGCGCATCGCGCACCGCATCGACACGGCCCGGCAGATCGGCAATGCTAGGGGCACGTTCAGGCTGGACGGTGATCACGCTGACTTGCGGCGGTCCCGGATTCAACTGAGGCCGTTCACCGCATCCCGCCAGGAAAAGTGCCGCGGCGCTAACTACGATCAAGGGTCTTGCTACGCGCTTTGAAATACCTCGAGGCGCAAAATGCATGGAATCCTCTCGCCATCGGCATGCAGAAGATGCCGTTTAAATGAAGCGGGCACGAAACAACGGTGCTCATGGCGATACGCAAACCATGCCCCTACCCCATTTCTCCCCCGCAGGCGCGGCCAATGTAACACATTCATTGAATTGACACTGTATTTTGCTTTGTGTGTCGGCCAAGGGCCACAATCGGACATGGACCCAGGGCCAGGGTCAAAAATTTGTATCACTGTCACAGGCGTGTGTTTACAAACACGCACAAAAAAGCCGGGCAGGAGCCCGGCTTATTCATTTGTGTTTGATGAATGCTGCTGCTTGAGCTGGATGAAGGCTTATAGGTGGATGCACGGCCGCGCGACCGGCGGCTGCCCCACCATCCAGGTCAATCGCGCGTCTGCAACTCCAGCGAGCGGTTGATGCGCAGCGCGAGCAGCGTGCACGCTACCCCCGACAGCAGATAGACGCTGACCGCGCCCAGTCCGAAGCGGGAGGACAGGCTCAACGCGATAACAGGCGCGAAGGCGGCACCGAACAGCCAGGCAAAATCGGCGGTAAAGGCGGCGCCCGTGTAGCGGAACTGGCGGGTGAAGTTTGCCGTGACAGTGCCCGACGCTTGTCCATAGGACAAACCCAGCAGGACAAATCCGATCAGGATGAAGGCATCCTGTGCCACCGTGCCGCCATCAAGCAGCCAGGGCGTGCAGAGGCTGAATACGCCGATCAGGCAAGCCAGGGCTCCCAGGGTATTGCGGCGGCCAATATGATCGGCCAGCCAGCCCGAAGCCATGGTTCCCAGAATACCCAGAAAGGCGCCGACGATCTGGACGCCGAGAATCGCATCGACCGACTGCGTGGACTGCAAGGCCAGCCAGGACAGCGGGAAGATGGTCACCAGGTGGAACAGCGCGTAGCTGGCCAGTGCGGCGAACGCTCCCAGGAAAATGTTGTATCCCTGCTGGCGGATGAGCGTAGTGGCGCGTATGGGATACAGCTCGCCCTCTTCCAGAAGCTGGGTATATTCGTGCGTGACCACCAGCCGCAGCCGCGCGAACAGCGCGACCACGTTGATGGCGAAAGCGACGTAGAACGGATAGCGCCAGCCCCAATCGGAAAAATCGTCCGCGCTCAGGTTGGTGTGCAGATACAGGAACAGGCCGCCCGCCAACAGGAAACCGATGGGCGCGCCCAACTGCCCCAACATCGAATACCAGCCGCGGCGCTCGGGCGGTGCGTTCAGTGCCAGCAACGATGGCAGGCCATCCCAGGCGCCGCCGGTTGCCAGGCCTTGCAGGCAGCGGAAGACCGCAAGCAATATAATGGCGCGCTCGCCCAGGGTGGCATAACTGGGCAGGAACGCGATACCGGCGGTAGCGGTGCCAAGCAGGAACAGTGCCGCGGTAAGCTTGGGCGCCCGGCCCCAGCGCCGCTGCACGGTCATGAACAGGGCCGTACCGAAGGGCCGTACGATGAAGGCGAAGGAAAATATTACGAAGGCGGCGAGTATGCCTTCGAGTCGCGTAAGAAACGGGAAAAACACCTGCGGGAACACCAGTACCGAGGCGATTCCGTAGACGAAGAAATCGAAGTATTCGGACGCTCGGCCTATGACGACGCCGATCGCGATTTCTCCGGGCGCGATCTTGGAATGATCGGCGGTGGTAAGCCTGGCGTCATGTTCGAGCGAAGTCGAAGGCGTATGGGGGAATCCGGCAGTCATGGACATCTTATTTCCTCGCGTTTGTTGCTACATCCGCGATCCCTGTCTCAGGGGACCGATCCATTCTCTCGCGCAGGCCTGCTGCTTACCGAAAATTGCCCTTGCACAGGCCCGGCAAGCCCTAGCATGGCATGACTTTTCCCTTGCCGCCATAGGTAGGACAAAATGTCCACTTTCCGCATTGCATCAAAAATTGTACATTTCGACTGATTTTCTCTATCCAGCTTACGCGGCGCTTACGCGCTCGCCAGGCTTCCGCTACATTCCTGTTTAGGCTTTTGTCGCCCGGCATGTCATCCTCCAAGCTCCCCCGCCGACTTCTCCTGTTACCTCTCCTCGCCCTTTTCGCCCTGCTGGGCGGTTGCCAGGCCGTGGTTATGTCCCCATCAGGGGACATTGCAATGCAGCAACGCGATCTGATCATCATCTCGACCGTGTTGATGCTGATCATCATCATCCCCGTCATGATCCTGGTCGTGGTGTTCGCCTGGCGCTATCGCGCCACCAACACGAATGCGCAGTACGACCCGGAATGGCATCATTCCACGGTGGTCGAACTGGTGGTGTGGTCGGCTCCCCTGCTGATCATCATCGCCCTGGGCGCGCTGACCTGGGTTACGACGCACCGGCTGGATCCTTATCGGTCCCTGGACCGGATCGCCGAAGGCCACGAGCTGCCGACCAACGTCAAGCCGCTGACCGTGGAAGTGGTGGCGCTGGACTGGAAATGGCTGTTCATCTATCCCGAACAAGGCGTCGCCACCGTGAACGAGCTGGTGGCACCGGTCAACCGGCCCATCCTGTTCAAGATCACGTCGTCGACGATGATGAACTCTTTCTTCATTCCGGCGCTGGCGGGGCAGATCTACGCCATGCCCGGCATGGAAACCAAGCTGAATGCCGTGATCAACAACGCGGGCGTGTATGAAGGCTTTTCGGCCAACTTCAGCGGCGCGGGTTTCTCGGACATGCGCTTCAAGTTCTACGGCATGAACAACACCGATTTCGACAACTGGGTTCAGCAGACGCGCGAAGGTGGCGGCGAACTGACCCGCCCGGTCTACCTGAAACTGGAACAGCCCAGTGAAAAAGACCCCGTAAGCCGCTACGCCAAGGTGGCGCCGGACCTGTACGACGCCATCTTGAACCGCTGCGTCGAATCGAACCGCATGTGCCTGAAGGACATGGCGGCGATCGACGAGAAAGGCGGCCTGGGCACGTCCGGTACGTATAACGTTGCCACCAATGCTTCGACCCGCGTTCGTCTCGGCCTGGCCGAAATGCCCGCCCGCAATTATGTCGGTGCCGTCTGCACGCCCGCGAACCCCACTGGGGCCGCTGTGCTGGACAACCGCGTACCGCTTTAAGCCGCCCGCCCCCTTTTTCGCCTTGCGCCTCCCGTCACGGGAATCGAGATGTTTGAAAACCTAGACCTGCAAAAGCTAATATTTGGCCGCCTCACATTAGAGTCGATCCCCTATCACGAGCCCATCCTGGTGGTGACGTTCATCGCCGTCGCCCTCGGCGGGATCGCGCTGCTGGGCTTGTTGACCTACTTCCGCTGTTGGGGTCCCCTGTGGCGCGACTGGTTCACCAGCATCGACCACAAAAAGATCGGCATCATGTATATCGTGCTGGCGATCGTCATGCTGCTGCGCGGTTTTTCCGACGCCATCATGATGCGGATGCAACAGGCGATCGCCTTCGGCGGCGACGCCGGCTACCTGCCGCCGCACCACTACGACCAGATCTTTACCGCGCACGGCGTCATCATGATCTTCTTCGTGGCCATGCCCTTGGTCACGGGTCTGATGAACTACGTCGTGCCGCTGCAGATCGGCGCGCGTGACGTGGCCTTCCCCTTCCTGAACAACTTCAGCTTCTGGATGACCGTGGGCGGCGCCGTGCTGACGATGATCTCGCTGTTCGTCGGCGAGTACGCGAAGACGGGCTGGCTGGCGTATCCGCCGCTGTCGGGGATAGGACCGAGTCCGGACGTGGGGGTGGATTACTACATCTGGGGATTACAGGTCGCGGGTCTTGGGACATTGCTATCGGGGATCAACCTGATGGTAACGATCATCAAGATGCGCGCGCCCGGCATGGGCATGATGAAGATGCCCATCTTCACCTGGACCGCGCTGTGCACCAACGTGCTGATCGTGGCCGCATTCCCCATCCTGACCGCGGTGCTGGCCCTGCTGACGCTGGACCGCTACGTCGGTACGAACTTCTTCACGAACGACTTCGGCGGCAACCCGATGATGTACGTGAACCTGATCTGGATCTGGGGCCACCCAGAGGTCTACATCCTGATCCTGCCGGCGTTCGGCGTGTTCTCGGAAGTGGTGTCGACCTATAGCGGCAAGCGCCTGTTCGGCTATGCCTCCATGGTCTATGCGACCGTCGTGATCACGGTGCTGTCCTACCTGGTGTGGCTGCACCACTTCTTTACGATGGGTTCGGGGGCGAGCGTCAATTCGTTCTTCGGCATCACAACGATGATCATCTCGATCCCGACCGGGGCCAAGATCTTCAACTGGCTGTTCACCATGTATCGCGGACGCATCCGTTTCGATGTGCCGATGCTGTGGACGGTCGGTTTCATGTTGACCTTCGTGATCGGCGGCATGACCGGCGTGATGCTGGCCGTTCCGCCCGCCGACTTCGTGCTGCACAACAGCCTGTTCCTGATCGCGCACTTCCACAACGTGATCATCGGCGGCGTGGTGTTCGGCATGTTCGCCGGCATCAACTACTGGTTCCCCAAGGCCTTCGGCTTCCGGCTGGATGCGTTCTGGGGCAAATGCTCGTTCTGGTTCTGGCTGGTGGGCTTCTGGACCGCCTTCATGCCGCTGTACGTCCTGGGCCTGATGGGCGTGACCCGCCGCATGAACCACTTCGACGATTCGTCGCTGCAGATCTGGTTCATCATCGCCGCCTTCGGCGCCTTCCTGATCGCCCTGGGCATCGCCAGCTTCCTGATCCAGATCTACGTCAGCATCCGCAACCGCGAAAAGCTGCGCGACGTCACGGGCGACCCCTGGCACGGCCGTACGCTGGAATGGTCGACGTCTTCGCCGCCGCCCGCCTACAACTTCGCCTTCACTCCGCAAATCCATGAAGGCGATGCGTGGTGGCAGATGAAGCAGCGCGGTTCGCAGCGTCCGACGGCAGGGTTCATTCCCATCCACATGCCGAAGAACACGGCTGCCGGCATCTTCCTGGCTGGCCTGTGCACTGTCTTCGGATTCGCCATGATCTGGCACATGTGGCTGTTGGCGATCGTATCGTTCGTGGCCACGCTGGCCACGGCGATCGGCCACACTTTCAACTACAAGCGTGATTACTACATTCCCGCGGAAGAAGTCGTCCGCGTCGAAGCCGAGCGTACCCGTCTGCTAGCAAACCATGTCTAAAGCCACTGTCCTTACGCAACCCGGCGGCGCGGCGTCGCCGGCGCCCCTCAGTTTCTACCTGACCGAGGAGCACCATCCCAAGAACGGCACCTTGCTGGGCTTCTGGATTTACCTGATGAGCGATTGCCTCATCTTCGCCAGCCTGTTCGCTGTCTATGGGGTGCTGGGCCGCAGCTATGCGGCCGGCCCGTCGGGCGCCGATCTGTTCGACCTGCCCCTGGTGGCGTTGAACACGTCCATGCTGCTGCTGTCGTCCATCACCTATGGCTTCGCCATGCTGGAGATGAACCGCAACCGCGTGGGCGCGGTGCAATTCTGGCTGCTGATAACCGGCCTGTTCGGCGCGGCGTTCATCGGCCTGGAACTGTTCGAGTTCGCGCATCTGATCCACGAAGGCAACGGCCCGACCCGCAGCGCCTTCCTGTCGTCGTTCTTTACCCTGGTGGGCACGCACGGCCTGCACGTCACCAGCGGCATCATCTGGCTGATCACCCTGATGGTCCAGGTAGGCCGCTTCGGCCTGACTCCCGCCAACCGGCGCCGCCTGATGTGCCTGTCGATGTTCTGGCACTTCCTGGACGTCGTCTGGATCGGCGTGTTTACCTTTGTCTACCTGATGGGAGTGCTGCCATGAGCACGCATAACGGTACGCTGGCCCATGGCGATCACGACCATGACCACGATCATCACGATCACCATGACGACCACGACGAAGGCGCTTCGCACAGCACCTTCAAGGGGTACATGACCGGCTTCATCCTGTCGGTCATCCTGACGGCCATTCCGTTCTGGGTGGTGATGGACAAGGTCTTCGACCAGTCCAGCACGACCGCCATGGTGGTCCTGGGCCTGGCCGCGGTGCAGATCGTGGTCCACATGATTTACTTCCTGCACATGAACGCGCGCTCGGAAGGCGGCTGGAACATGCTGGCGCTGATCTTTACCATCGTGATCGTCGTCATCACGCTGGCCGGATCGTTGTGGGTCATGTATCACCTGAACGTGAACATGATGCCGTCCATGACCGAAATGAAGAACATGCCCTGAGTATGGCGTTGTCCAATGGGGCTCCTTCGCGGCGTGGCGCATCGACGCAATCGACGCCGCGCGGGGGCCCGGAAGTTACCGCCCGGCCGGATGCCGATGAAGGCATCCGGCGCCGCCCGGCAGTCCTCATCTGCATGGCGATCGTGGCGGTTTTTCTTTTTGTAGGCTTCAGTGCCCTGGGCACCTGGCAGGTCCAGAGGCGCGCCTGGAAACTGAACCTGATCGCCCGCGTGGACCAGCGCGTCCATGCACCGGCCATGCCCGCCCCCGCCGCGCCGAGCTGGCCCACCGTCAGCGCGGATGCCGACGAATACCGTCATGTTTCACTGACTGGCCGCTACGACTACGGCAAGGAAACCCTGACCCAGGCCAGTACGGATCTGGGCAGCGGCTACTGGGTCATCACGCCCCTGCTGCGCGATGACGGCAGCACGGTCCTGGTCAATCGCGGCTTCGTGCCGGGCGACCAGCGCGACAGCATCGCCCATCCCCAAGCCGAAGCGCGCGATGGCACCACGATTACCGGCCTGCTGCGCATGACCGAACCGGGCGGCGGCTTCCTGCGCCATAACGACCCCGCCGCCAACCGCTGGTTCTCGCGCGATGTGCAGGCCATCGCGGCCGCGCGCGGCCTGGCGGAAACCGCACCCTATTTCATCGACGCGGCGGCCACGCCAGGCGCGCCGGCGGAAGCGTGGCCCAAAGGCGGCATGACCGTCATCGCCTTCCACAACAGCCACCTGGTCTATGCCATTACCTGGTATGCGCTGGCCCTGATGGTGGCGGGCGCGGCCTTCTATACCATCCGGGACGAGCGCCGCCAGCGGCGGCGCGGGTGAACGCGGCAATATGAAACCAGATCACGCGCCCGGCGCCGACCAGGGTCGTACCATGCCGCCGGCCGCCCCGGCCGGCCGCTCCGCCCCCCCGGCGACCTTGGAGCCGGCACGCGGGCAGCGCAAGTACGACGCCACTGGCCACAAGAACATGCAGCAGCTGATCACGCTGCGCTGGATCGCCGTGCTGGGGCAGATCGCCACCATCTACGTGGTCGTGACGGGTTTCGGCGTACCGCTGCCGCTGGACGACATGGTGCCCGTGCTGGGCGGCCTGGCCGCATTCAACATCATCGGCATGGTGCGCCTGAAACTGGCGCCGGAAGTCAGCAATACCGAACTGATGGTCGCGATGCTGGTGGATCTGTTCGCGCTGACAGCCCAGCTCTACCTGAGCGGAGGCGCGACCAATCCCTTCGTGTTCCTGTACCTGGTGCAGGTGACGCTGGGCGCGATGCTGCTCAAGCCCTGGAGCACATGGGCGCTGGTCATCCTTACCACGCTCTGCTTCATGATGCTGGCCGCCGCCGGCCGGCCGCTTACCCTGCCGCTGGATCATGGCAACGGCCTGGCCAGCCTGTATGTGCAAGGCATGTTGATCTGCTTTGCCTTGAACGCTTCGCTGCTGGTGGTGTTCATCACGCGCATCAACGCCAACCTGCGGGCGCGCGACGCCCACCTGGCCGACCTGCGCCAGCGCGCCGCCGAAGAAGAACACATCGTGCGCATGGGACTACTGGCATCCGGCGCGGCCCACGAACTGGGCACGCCGCTGGCGACCATGGCGGTGATCCTGGGGGACTGGTCCCACATGAAGCCGTTCAAGGGCGACCCACAGCTGCTGCAGGAAATCGGCGACATGCAGACCTCGGTGGCGCGCTGCAAATCCATCGTCAGCGGCATTCTGCTGTCCGCCGGCGAAGCGCGCGGCGAGTCGCCGGCGGAGACCACGGTGCATACATTCCTGGACGATCTGGTCGCGGAGTGGCGCACGACGCGCGGCTTTGATGAACAATTACGCTACCAGAACGACTTCGGCCCCGATCTGCGCATCGTGTCCGACTCGGCGCTCAAGCAGATGATTTGCAATGTGCTCGACAATGCGCTGGAAGCGGCACGCCGCGGCATCGCGCTGGACGTCAGGCGCGAAGTGGACGCGCTGGTGCTGGAGATCACCGACGACGGTCCGGGATT
>DATJHN010000332.1:0-28537 GCA_035493915.1 Bordetella sp. | reverse complement strand
CAGCCATGGTCCGATGACGTGCGTCGTGGAAATAAGCACCAGCGTATAGCCGTCGGGCGCCGACTTGGCGACGAAATCCGTGCCTATGGTCGACCCCGCGCCCATGCGGTTTTCCACCACGACCGCCTGGCCCAGCTCCGGGGTCAATTTCTCGGCCAGCATGCGCGCCACCACGTCGGTAAAGCCGCCGGGCGCGAAGGGCACGACCAGTTTGATGGGAGCGTTGGGGTAGTGGCTGGCATCGCCCTGGGCCATTGCCGTGGCGGTCATCGCCCCGCACAGGGCGAGCGCGGCCATTACGCCTGCAAATCGATGTCGCATCGTAGTCTCCTCCGTTCTTTTTATTCATGAAAGGCGCGGCCCGGTGAGCCGGGCTCGCACTATTCATGGAAGGCGCGGCCCGGTGGTCCGGACTCGCACTATTCATGGAAGACGCGGCCCGGTGTCCGGGCTCGCGTGTTGCGCCGCCTGGGCGCGCGGGTATCAGCGATACACAGGTTCCGGCTGCGTGAAGAAGGCGTGCAGGATGTGATAGACCATCTTGTAGTTCTTCTGCTGGAAGCTGGCATGCGAAATACCCTGCATGACCGTGAACTGCTTGAAGGTATTGGGCAGGCGCTCGAAGAACTTGGCCAGGTCGTCGAAGGACGCAATGCCGTCGTATTCGCCGCGCATGACGATCGTCGGCACTTGCAGTTTTTCCGGATCGATCAGCGGCAGCTTGCTGCACATATCGACATAGGTGCCGGTGGGCATGGAGTTGTCCAGCGACAGGATGGCGTCCGCGAAGGCCGACACGGTCCGGTCTTCCGCGCAGCCGGGGTGGTCGCGCGAGAAAATGCTTTCGACGAAGGGCCGGTCGATGGGGCGGCGATTCTTGGCCAGGAATTCCGGCAGCTTCAGCTTGCGCTGCGCCAGGGTGGGACTGCCTTCGCCGGTCCATACGAAAGCGTCCAATGCCACGCGGGCGACGCGTTCGGGATGCTGCTGCGCGAACAGCGCGGCCTTCAGCGCGCCGGAGGAAATGCCGTAGACCATCAGCTTGTCATCCTTGGCACGCTTCAGGATGTATTCGCTGCCGGCGGCCAGGTCCTGCGCGCCGTTGGGAATGTCGAAGTTGATCGGCCGATGCTTGCTGGAACGGCCATAGCCTTCGTTATCCATGCACCAGGTATCGAAGCCGCGCGCGGCGAACCAGTCCATGACGGAAGAATCCGGCCGCCCCGGCACGCTCAGGTCGAACGTCGGCTGCGAGGCCATGGACGACCCATGCACGAACAGGACCGTGCCGGCATGGGGGACGCCGGCGGCGGCCGGCTTGTGCCACATGAAAAGCTTGACGTCGCCGTCACGCTGCGTCCAATGTTCCTGGCCTCCCTGCCAGGTAACGGCGCCCGTGCCGGACAGGGACGGGTCTTGGGAGGGTGCTGCTTGAGTCATGCTGTCTCTTCCTGTGAAGATGGAGTGCGGAAGAAAACATGGTGAACGCGCGGACGGCGTGATTCAAGACGAACCGGTGAACAGATTGTTCACGGCTATCGGGTCGAATTGTTCACGGCGTCCGCCGTACTGCCGCACCACAGTGCGCAGTGCCGCAGTGCGTCAAACGATGGCGTCGAACCGCGCTTCGATGCCAGAGCGTCTACGTCGCCAGGCCGCTGTCCCAATAAGGCTGGTCACCGAAGTAATCGCCCAGGAAGCTGACGAACAGCCGGGTGCTTTGGGCCATGGTCGGATTGGGTAGATAGGCGGCGTACAGGGCGCGTTCCGGCAGCTGATATGCCGGCAGCACGCGCACCAGCTGGCCACTGCGTAGCGCATCGCCCGCCGCGAAGGTGGGCACCACCCCGATCCCCAGGTTGCCCAGCGCGGCGTGCAACACCGCGTCCGCGCTGTTGGCCTTGAAATTGCCCTTCGGCCGCACTGCGTGGATGCCGGCCGCGTCGGTAAACGACCATTCGCCCTTGCTGTTGACGAAATACACCAGGCAGTTATGACTGGCCAGGTCGGCCGGCGTGCGCGGGGATCCGTGCCGGGCAAGATAGGCCGGGCTGGCGCATGCGACCCAGCGCACAGGCGCCAGGCGGCGCGCCACCAGGGACACCAGCAGCGGTTCGTCGGCCTGGCGGATCACCACATCGGCGCCGGCCGTGATCAGGTCGGGAAACTGCTGGCTCAGGTCCAGGTCGATGGAAATGTCCGGATACTGCTCCAGGAAGCGGGTAATGGCGGGCACCAGATGACGGCGGCCGAACGCCATGGCGGAGCTGACGCGGATCAGGCCACCCGGCGAACTGCGGAACTGCTCGATCTCGTGGCGAGCGTCCTCGGCATGTGCGACCAGTTGGCGGCAGCGCTCATAGAACAGCGCCCCGGCGGTGGTCAGGCCGATCTTGCGGGTGGTGCGGTGCAGCAATTTCACGCCCAGGGCATGTTCCAGATCGGCCACATGCTTGCTGGCCAAGGCTTTGGAAATACCCAGCTTCTCGGCCGCGCGCGAAAAGCTTTTCTCCTCCGCGATCACCGAAAAGGTCAAAAACTCATTCAGATCGAGCATCGGGCGTCTACGCCGCGCAAGGGCGGCGTGTCTCCATTGGTATCCGTCATAAGGATTTTGACACGCCCGCGTAACGGTCCCTGCGGTCACACTGGAAAGGCGAATCACCAGCCTGATCCTCTCCCCTGCACTATAAGCATCCTCCAAGACGATATTCCCGCCCAAATGCGCGCCATTTACAGCGATATCTCCGCCCCATGAGCGTCATCCATAGCGACATTCCCGCCCGGCTGGACCGCCTGCCATGGTCCGCCTGGCATACGCGCGTCGTCGCGGCACTGGGCGTGGCCTGGATCCTGGATGGCCTGGAAGTGACCTTGGTGGGCTCGCTGGGCAGCGTGCTGGAACGCCCCGATACCCTGGGACTGGACGCCGTGCAGGTGGGCTGGTCGGGGTCGCTGTATATCGCCGGGGCGGTAGTGGGCGCGCTGGTGTTCGGGCGGCTGGCCGACCGGCTGGGGCGCAAGCGGCTGTTCCTGATGACCCTGGCGCTTTATATGGCGGCCACCCTGGTCACCGCCTTCTCCACGAATTTCGTTTTCTTTTCCATCTGTCGCTTCGCCACCGGGCTGGGCATCGGCGGCGAGTACGCCGCCATCAATTCCGCCATCGACGAACTGATACCGGCACGGGTGCGCGGCCGTGTCAGCCTGGCGATCAACGGCAGCTTCTGGGTCGGCGCCGCCCTGGGTGCCGCGGTCAGCCTGATCCTGCTGGATGCACGCGTGCTGGGTCCGGAACACGGCTGGCGCGCCGCCTTCGCCCTGGGCGCGGTGCTGGCGTTCGCCATTCTGCTGGTGCGGCGGCACGTGCCGGAAAGTCCGCGATGGCTGCTGTCGCATGGCCGCGAAGCGGAAGCCCGGCGCATCATCGAAGGCATCGAAGCCGAAGTCGCCGTGCGCGCCGGCGACCTGCCGCCGGTGACGGGCAACGTCACTTTCTCCCGTCAGGCAGCTCCGACGGTGCGTCAAGTTTTACACGTGCTGGTTCATCGCTACCGCCGGCGCAGCGTCGTGGCGCTGGCAATGATGGTCTCGCAAGCGTTCTTCTACAACGCCATTTTCTTTACCTATTCGCTGGTGCTGACGCGCTTCATGAACGTACCGCAGGAGGATGTGGCGCTCTACATCTTCCCCTTCGCGCTGGGCAATGTGCTGGGCCCCCTGCTGCTCGGGCCGCTGTTCGACCGTGTGGGCAGGCGCCGCATGATCGCCGCCACCTATGTGTCCGCCGGTGTCGCGCTGGCGCTGACCGGATGGGCGTTCACGGAGGGCCTGCTGAACGCCCGCACGCAGGCGCTGTGCTGGTCCGCGGTGTTTTTCCTGGCATCGGCGGCAGCCAGTTCGGCGTACCTGACCGTCAGCGAGGTATTCCCGCTGGAAACGCGGGCGCTGGCGATTTCCGTCTTCTACGCCATCGGCACGGGCGCGGGCGGCTTCATCGGGCCGGTGCTATTCGGCGCGCTGATCGAAAGCGGCAGCCGCGAAGCCGTCGGAGCCGGCTACGCGGTCGCCGCCGTGCTGGTCATCGTCGCCGGCCTGCTAGCCCTGCGCCATGGCGTGGATGCGGAGCGCAAGCCGCTGGAGGAGGTCGCCACGCCGCTGGGCGTGGAAGAGAATCCGCCATCGGCGGGAACGCAAGGGGTTCGCGCTGAACTATGATGTACGAGTCCTTGTCGCAAGGACATATCGGTACGCAATGTCAACGAAGTTTTAGGGGTTCGCATGATCCGGAAGCTCATTCCAGCCATACTCATCGCCAGTCTGGCGGCCTGCGCCAATACCGGCCGCCAGGCGTCGTCGACCGACGCCGACAGCACGGCATCGTCCACGTCATCCAGTTCCGTGGATAGCACCGGCTCCGCCGGTGGCGGCTATACAGGCGGTTCCGGGTCGACGGACAGTGGTGGGTATGCCGGCGGCTCCGGCGGCACGGATAGCGGCGGCTACTCAGGTGGCTCCGGTTCCTCGGACAGCGGTGCTTCCGACGGTGGCTATGGCGCGGCGGCGGGCGGCGGCTATGGCTCACCCTTTTCTGGCGGCAAGGGATGCGACGCCCAGCCAGTCCAGAACATGATCGGTACCAAACTGAGCAGCTCCGTGGAAAACCAGATCAAGCAGGCATCTTCGTCCAGCAAGACCCGCGTGCTGAAGCCCGGCGAAGTCATGACCATGGAATACGACCCGCAACGCATCAACCTGATCCTGGATCAGCAAGGCGCACTGACCGCGCTGCGCTGCGGCTGAACATCCCGCGCGGGCGGGTGCATGCGGCGGATACCGGCCGCCCCAGGGATCGGTTATATCGAAGAGCCGGTCAGGAGAAACGCCGCGGCCCAGGATCCGCGGCGGTCAATGGAGAACCAGCCATGACGACTACCCCGCGCACCCTAGCCTTCCCGGACGGGCAAACCGTTCCCGTCCTGGGCCAGGGAACCTGGTTCATGGGCGAAACGCAAACGCGCGCCTCTGCTGAAATCCGCGCGCTGCAGGCCGGCATCGATGCCGGCCTGCGGCTGATCGACACGGCGGAAATGTATGCCAATGGGGGCGCGGAAGAAATCGTCGGCCGCGCCATCCAGGGCCGGCGCGACGACGTCTTCCTGGTCAGCAAGGTCCTGCCCGGCAATGCCTCGCGCCGCGGCGTGGCGCGCGCCTGCGAGGCCAGCCTGCGGCGCCTGGGAGTCGATCGCATCGATCTCTATTTGCTGCATTGGCGTGGCCCGCATCCTCTGGCCGAAACGGTCGAGGCCTTCGAACAATTGGTCAGCCAGGGCAAGATCGCGCGCTGGGGCGTCAGCAATCTGGACGCCGGCGAAATGAAGGAGCTGGCCGCCCTGCCGCAAGGCGATCGCGTCCAGACCAATCAAGTGCTGTACAACCTGGGGCGTCGCGGCATCGAGTTCGATATGCTGCCCTGGTGCGCTTCGCGGCGGATTCCAATCATGGCGTATTCGCCGATCGAGCAAGGACGCCTGCTGCTCGATCCCACTTTGAAACAGATAAGCGAACGGCACGGGATTAGCGCGGCCGCGGCGGCCCTGGCATGGGTGCTGCGCGAACCGGGCATCATCGCCATTCCAAAAACCGCTTCGCGCGAGCATTTGCGCCAGAACATGGCCTGCCTGGATGTCACGCTGACGGAGCAGGACCTGGCCGAACTGGATCAGGCCTTTCCCCCGCCGAAGCGCAAGCGGCCGCTGGAGATGCTTTAGCGTCAGGGCTCGCGTCTACTTCAGTGTCAGGCGCTGCGCCGCGCAAAGGTCGCCACCGCCGATCCACCGATGATCAGCAGCGCCGCCAGCAGCAGCGTCAGGGTCGCGGGCGTTTCGCCGGTGACGACGAGCAGCAGCGTCGACAGCAGCGGCGCCAGATAGGACAAGGGCCCAAGCAGGGCCAGATGCCCATGCTTGGTGGCGTAGTCCCAGGCCAGGAAAGCCAGCCCGGTCGGCCCCAATCCCAGCAGCAGGATCGCTCCCCACTGGGCGCCGCTGACCGGCACGGTGGTTTCCAGCAAGGCATGGCAAACCGCGCCGCCTACCGCAACCAGTCCGCATACTCCCACCATCATGCTGCTGGGCGCATTGGCGTAGCGACGGTTCAAGACCGAATATCCCGACCAGATCAGCGCGCAGCCAAAGGCCGCGGCGATGCCAGCGACCGGCCACGCAGCGTCGATGCCGCCGGGGCGCTCCAGGGCGATCAGCGCGGTGCCCGCCAATCCCAGCACCGCACCCACCACGTGCCGGGCATGCAGGTGGCCGCCCGGCGCGAAAGCGGAAAACAACACGATGAACAGGGGCCACAAATACGCGATCAGGCTGGCCTGCGCGGCTGGAGCATGCGACAGCGCGAAAAAATATAGCGCGTGATAACAGAAGAGTCCGCCGACGCTCAGCAGCCAGGGACGCAGGGGCTGGCGCATTTCCGCCAACGCGGCGCGTCCGCGCGGCAGCAGCACGCAGACGCCGCCCAGGAAAGCAACGCCAAAACTCAATGCCAGCAGCTGGAACGGCGGCAAGCCGCCGGCACGCACCGTCAGCAAGGCCAGCGCCGCCCACAGCAGAATGGCACCCACTCCAAAACTGGTAGCCCTGCCTGCGCTGCCCGCGCCCGATCCCTTCATCGCTGGCCCCCTCGCTCTTTTATGTTCATGTTGACCGTTCTGGACACACCGGTGTACCGCTCAACCATCCATCAAAGCCGCCCAGCATAACGAAAAACCGGCGCCGGCGTGCAGGTTGTGCCTGCTCGCCGGACGCCGGTTTCCAGACGTCATTCCCGCGGGTTATTCCATGTATCGAGTCGACGGCCGCGTCAGCGATCAGCTCCCGGACAACCCGCGATCAAACCTGAATCAGCCCTGCACCTGCGTAATGTGCGTGGGCAGATCGCGGCCGTGATATTTCTTGTAGATGGCGTTCAGCTTGCCGTTCTTCAGGTTTTCACGAACCCAGTTATTGACCCAGTCCTTCAGCGCGGGCTGGCCCTGCTGCAAGGCGATGCCCAGGTCGAAGTCCTTCTGTGCGAACTTCAGTTCCACATTGCGCTTGGGGGCGCGCTTCTGGATTTCCGACAGGTTGGACGGCGTGCTCGAGAAGATGTCGATCTGGCCGGTCACCATGGACGTGATCAGCGTGGCATCGTCTTCGTAGCGCTTGATGTCCGCGCCCTTGGCCATTTCCGTGGTGATGCTGTCATTGACGGTCGCGCGCGTCAGGCCGATGGTCTTGCCGTTCAGGTCGGCATAGCCGGTGATTTTCATGTCCTTGGGCGCGCCCACGATCAGGGAAATCACGGCGTAAGGGACGGAGAAGTCCACTACCTTGGCGCGTTCCGGAGTGATCGACAGATCGGCCACCACCACGTCGGCACGCTTGGCCTGCAGCGTCGGCACGCGCGCGGCGTTGGTCACCTGCACGATTTCCAGTTTCACGCCCAGGTCCTTGGCCAGCAGCTCCGCCGTCTCGACGTCGGAACCGACGGGCTTCAGGTTGTCGTCCACATAGCTGTACAGCGGCGTACCCATGGCGATCGCCACGCGGATCTTGCCGGCCTTCTTGATATCGGCCAGTTCGTCGGCCGCCGCCACATGCGCGACCCCGGCCACCAGCAGCGCGGCAGTGCAGCCGCGCAGGAACATATGTTTGAGTTTCAAGTGTGTCTCCTCGCTGAGAATGCGTTGGTGAGTACGTTGGAATGAAGCGTTGATACGTAAAACGGTGATACGCAAAAAATCCGTGGCGAAAACTCTTCCCGCAAACCGTGGCTGGCATCGGATCAGCGAACGGCGCCGATGCCGACAACGGCGTTCTTAAAGCCCGTTGCTCAGGAAAGCCCGCAGCTCGGGCGTCTTCGGCGCGTCCAGCATGCTGCCGTCGCCGACTTCCCAAACCTTGCCTTGATGCATATAGATAATCCGGTCGGCCACGCGCTTGGCGAAGGCCATCTCGTGGGTCACCAGGATCATCGTCATGCCGCCCGCGGCCAGGTCTTCCATGACGCGCAGCACTTCGCCCGTCAGCTGGGGATCGAGCGCGGACGTGACCTCGTCGAACAGCATGACCTTAGGCGACATGGCAAGCGAGCGCGCGATAGCCACGCGCTGCTGCTGGCCGCCGGACAACTGCTCCGGATAGGCGCCGGCCTTCTGCGCCAGGCCGACCTGCTCCAGCACTTTCATCGCGATGCCGCGTGCTTCGTCGCGGCTCTTTTTCTTGACGTGCCGCAACGCCAGCATGATGTTCTCTTCCACCGTCAGGTGGGCGAACAGGTTGTAGCTCTGGAACACGATGCCGACTTCCAGGCGCAGCTGGCGCATATCCACGTTCGGTCCATCCACGCGGATGCCGCACACTTCGATGCTGCCCTGGTCTATGGTTTCCAGCCGGTCGATACAACGCAGCGCGGTGCTTTTTCCCGAGCCGCTGGCGCCGATCACCGCGATCATTTCGCCCTTGGCCACCTCGAACGAAACGCCTTGCAGCACCTGGTTCGAACCAAAGCGCTTATAGACGTCGTCGAGCTTAACGATTGCCGACATTGAGCTTGTTCTCCATCGATTGGCTCCAGCGCGACAGCGGGTAGCACAGCACGAAATAGAAGACGGCCACCAGGCCGAATACGAGGAAGGGTTCGAAGATCGAGTTGTTGATGATCTGGCCGGCGCGCGTCAGTTCGATAAAACCGATCACCGAAGCCAGCGACGTCATCTTGATCAACTGGACCAGAAAACCCACGGTGGAAGGCAGCGCCAGCCGGACGGCCTGGGGAATAATCACCAGCCGCAGCGTCTGCCAACGCGACAGCGCCAGGCATTCGGAAGCCTCCCACTGAGGCTTGGGCATGGCTTCGACACAACCACGCCAGATATCGCCCAGGTAGGCGCTGGTGTAGACCATCAGCGCCAGGCCCGCGGCCACCAGCGAGGGCACCTCGATGCCGTACACCGACAGGCCGAAATAGACGATGAACAATAGAATCAGCAGCGGAATGCCCTGGATGATTTCGGTATAGATCAGGGCCGCCACGCGCAGCCAGCGGCGCGTCGAGACCCGCGCCAGCATCACGCCAAAGCCGCCGATGCTGCCCAGCACGAATGCCAGCGCCGACAGGGCCAACGTCCACCCGATCGACTGCACCAGGTACCAGAAGTGCGCCATGGAAAAGCCGTGCATTACGCCGCCCCCCGCTTGATGGCCGCCGACACGCTGGCGCGCTTGGGCGCCGCCTTGCCTGCCTGGGCGGCGGCGCGCCGGATCGCGCGCCGGCGTTTGAAAGCGTATTCGCCGACCACCCATGCCAGCAGCTTGATCAGCAGCGACAGGATCAGGTACAGCGCCGCGACAACGATATAGGTCTCCAGCGAACGGAACGTATCGGACTGCACCGTGTTGGCCACGGCGGTAAGTTCTTCCGCGGATATTTGCGAGGCGACCGCCGAGGCCTGCATCATCAGCAGGAACTGGCCAGTCAGCGACGGGTAGACCTTTTCAATCGAAGGCTGCAGCATTACGTGCCAGCCGATGCGCCAGCGCGACAGGCCCAGGCATTCGGCGGCCTCGATCTGGCCGCGCGGCACGGCTTCCAGCCCTGCGCGGATGATCTCGGCGGCATAGGCGCCGATATTGATGATCATCGCCAGCACTGCCGCGGTGAACGTCGGCAGGTGTATACCCGCGCTGGCCAGGCCAAAGAACAGCAGAAAGATCTGGACCAGGAAAGGAGTATTGCGGACCGCCTCGATATAGATGGCGCAGGCGCGTGCCAGCAGGCGGTAGCGGCTACGCTTGGCGAAGGCCACCAAGGTACCCAGGATGACGCCGAAGAAAATCGCCACCGCGGTCATCTTCAGGGTCAGCCACGCGCCATTAAGGAACACCGGCCAGTAAGGCCAGAGACTGCTGAAATCCAGGGAAAAACTCATCGCGCGCTAAGTCTCGGTCTTATGGGAAGCCGTGCCTTTGGCCTGCCCCCTTTTTCTTGGAACTGCAATGCTGGTCGACAGTCTTGGCCTGCATCTGCTGAAGAGGACTATATCATTGATGTACGACAACGTACATGGTACACATCCCTAAGGCTTCCCAGACAGGAAGCTTGCTGGTAGCTGAATATTAAGTTTGCATTGCATTGGATATATAAGTCATATGACAACTGATGAGATGAGTGCCAATCAGGTCGCCGGATGCGTGGAAAAACTGCGCCTGGCCATGCTGGAACCCACGCAGTCCGGGCTGGACGCGCTGGCCGCCCAGGAGCTCAGCTATGGACATTCCAACGGCATGGTCGAAGACAAGGCCAGCTTCATCGACGCCCTGGTTTCCCAGCGGTCCGACTTCCGTCGGATCGACCTGACCGGCCAGACGATCACCCTGGCGGGCGACGTCGCGCTGGTACGCCATACGCTGGATGCGGATACCTTCGACGGCGGTAGGCCTGGGCACGTCACGCTGAAAATCCTGCTGGTCTGGCAGAAGCGGAATGACGCCTGGAAACTGCTGGCGCGGCAGGCAGTGCGGCTGGCGGCCTGACGCGACTGCTTGTAACCGCAAGATCCGGAGTGCAGTGGACCGCGGGCGGGCTTAGACTGGAATGGTTTCTTCCAGACAGGCCGCATGCGCGGCCAGGCCCGATATGTCCTTCCCCGCGCATCAGTCCGCCCTCGCCTTCGAACCGCCGCAATCACCGCAGCAGCAATCACCGCGGCAGCAACAGCCGCGGGACGCCCCGGAACGCGCAACAACGCCCTCACCTGATGCCGGCCGGATTCCCTCCGGCCTGTCCGGACAAGACTG
This sequence comes from Bordetella sp., assembly GCA_035493915.1. Classification (GTDB taxonomy): domain Bacteria; phylum Pseudomonadota; class Gammaproteobacteria; order Burkholderiales; family Burkholderiaceae_B; genus Bordetella_C. Next base: position 17,687 of record DATJHN010000332.1, on the reverse strand, counting down.
GACATCCCTGGCCGAAGCGCTGGACAACCAGGGCTGCGCGCTTCTCCCCCGCTTGCTGTCCGGTACGCAATGCGACGCGCTTGCGGCCACTTATGACGACCCATCACGCTTTCGCAGCCGCGTCGTCATGAGCCGCCACGGCTTCGGGCGCGGCGAATACCAGTACTTTGCCTATCCGCTGCCGGACATCATCCAGACGCTGCGCGAGCAAGCCTACGAGCAACTGGTGCCCATCGCCAATCGCTGGAATTCCGCGATGGGCAACCCGGTGCGCTACCCGGCGAGTCATGCGGGTTTCCTGCGGCGCTGCCACCAGGCTGGCCAAGCCCGCCCGACCCCGCTGCTGCTGCGCTACGGCCCCGGCGACTACAACTGCCTGCATCAGGATCTGTACGGCGAACATGTTTTTCCGCTGCAGATCGCGATATTGCTTTCCCGGCCAGGGCGCGATTACGCCGGCGGGGAATTCGTGCTGACGGAACAGCGTCCACGCATGCAGTCCCGGGTGGAAGTCGTGCCCTTGGACAAAGGCGATGCGGTGGTGTTTGCCGTCAACGAACGGCCGGTGCAAGGCACCCGCGGCGTATACCGCGTCAAACTGCGCCATGGCGTCAGCCGCGTGCGAGAAGGACAGCGCCACGTAATGGGCGTGATTTTCCACGACGCCGCGTGAGCGCGCGGCGGTCCCTTACGCCCAAAGAGCGTCGCCGCCAATGGATCCAAACTGTTGGCTACCCCGTGACAGTGTTGCTCCACGGCCGCTATTTCTTTTGCAAGCACGCCCTATCGCCAGGATTCAACGCCTATCCCTGGGCCACGGGGGCCCTGCCCCCAATGCCGGTCCTTACAATCGCCTGGATCTTTCGATCCAGGAGTAGGCGATGAAAGCGACCAACCTGCGTACCGGCATCGCATGCGCGTTGGCGTTCGGCGCAATGCTATGCGCGGCCACCGGCGCCAGTGCCGCGGAACCGGCGACGACGGCAGGCATACTGAACATCTGCGAGAAGGCTATCGGCAACCAGCCGCGCACGGCCATGCAGGGATGCCTGAAAACCCAGTTGAAAAAGGCGCAGGACACCATGCGCGCGGCTTATGCAAAGGTCGAATCCGGTCTCAAGGAAATCGACTCATCCGCCACGCCCGAGGCCCTGCACACGCTGAAGCACGCCCAGGACAGCTTCAACAGCTTCCTGCACAAGGAATGCAAGCGCCAGGGTGCTGCCTTGCTGGGCGGTTCGGGCGCCGGTGACACGGACCTGGCGTGCCAGGTCGCGCTGACACAGTGGCGCACGGAACAGCTGCGGCAGCCCTGAACCGCCGCGGGCGGGCGCGTCATCGGTTCCGTCGGACCAGGACGGCCCCGCGCCCTTCAAGTCCAGCTTCACGCGCGGTTGACTTCGGCTTGAGCGACCCGATATAAGAAGACATGACTTCCATCCGTGCCGGCGCCGATGCGCTGGACGCCTTCCACCCCACCGTCTCCGCCTGGTTCCGTCACGCTTTTCCGTCGCCCACCCCGGCACAGGAAGCTGCGTGGCCTCTGATCCAGGAGCGCCGCCCCGTGTTGATCGCGGCGCCCACCGGTTCGGGCAAGACCCTTACCGCCTTCCTGGCCGCGATCGACGATCTGGTGCGCGACAGTATCGCGGCGGATGGCACGCTGCCCGACGAAACGGCGGTTGTGTACGTATCGCCGCTGAAAGCGCTGTCCAACGACATCCGGGTCAACCTGGAGGTTCCGCTGGCCGGAATCGGCCAGGAATTGCGCTCGCAGGGGCTGTCCGACCATGGCATCCGCACAGCAGTGCGCACCGGCGACACGACGCAACAGGATCGCGCGGCGATGCGCAAGCGGCCGCCGCACATCGTGGTGACGACGCCGGAATCGCTATACGTGCTGCTGACCTCCGCCAGCGGCCGGGCGATGCTGGCGACGACGCGCACGGTAATCGTCGACGAAATCCACGCGGTCGCGGGCACCAAGCGCGGCAGCCATCTGGCGCTGAGCCTGGCGCGGCTGGACGCGCTGTGCGCGCGGCCGCCGGTGCGCATCGGCCTGTCCGCCACGCAAAAGCCGCTGGACGCGGTCGCGCGGTTTCTCGCCGGCAGGGGCCGGGCCGACGATTGCGCCATCGTCGATATCGGCCACGTCCGCAAGCGCGATCTGGCGATCGAACTGCCGCCGGTGCCGCTGGAAGCGGTCATGGCGAACGATGTCTGGGATCTGCTGTACGACCGGATGGCCGTGCTGGCGGCGCAGCACCGGACAACGCTGGTTTTCGTGAACACGCGGCGCATGGCGGAGCGCGCCGCTCGCCATTTGGCCGAACGGCTGGGCGAGGAAGCGGTGGCGGCCCATCATGGCAGCCTGTCGAAGGAGCACCGCCTGCATGCCGAACAGCGCTTGAAACGCGGCGAGCTGCAGGTGCTGGTCGCGACCGCGTCGCTGGAACTGGGCATCGATATCGGCGATGTCGACCTGGTGTGCCAGGTCGGTTCGCCACGTGGTATCTCGGCGCTGTTGCAACGGGTAGGACGCGCGGGCCACCAGGTGGGGGGCATCCCCAAGGGCCGGCTGTTTCCGAGCTCGCGCGACGATCTGATCGAATGCGCGGCACTGCTGGATTGCGTGCGGCGCGGCGAACTGGATCTGCTGCGCATTCCGCGCGCGCCGCTGGACGTGCTGGCGCAGCAGATCGTGGCCGAGGTGTCCTGCCGCGAATGGAGCGAGGACGAACTCTACGGCATGGTCCGCCAGGCAGAGCCCTACGCGGACCTGCCGCGCGAGCGCTTCGACGCCGTGCTGCGCATGCTGGTGAATGGCCACGTCGGCCGCAACGGGCAACGCGCAGCCTATGTACACCGCGATGCGGTGGCGCACACGGTGCGCGGTAAACGCGGCAGCCAGCTTACGGCGATGACATCCGGCGGGGCCATCCCGGACAACGCCGACTACGCGGTCGTGCTGGAACCGCAAGGCTTGAACATCGGCACCGTCAACGAGGACTTCGCCGTCGAAAGCCTGGCCGGCGATGTCTTTCAGTTGGGCAACACGTCCTATCGGATCCTGCGTGTGGAAACCGGACGCGTGCGGGTAGAGGACGCGCACGGCATGGCGCCGAATATTCCTTTCTGGCTGGGCGAGGCGCCCGGGCGCAGCGATGAATTGTCTGCCGGCGTGGCGCGCTTGCGGGAGCGGGTAAATGCGCTGCTTGAGGGCGAGTCCGACACTTCCGCGGTAACCGGCACGCCCGCAGTGACTGCCGCGTCCGAGGTAACTGACACGCCCGCGACAACTCCCACGTCCAGCGTTCCGGATGCAAGCCGCATTGGTGAAATCACCGATCTGCGCAGCGATCTCCCTGACGAGATGGATCAGGAATTCGCCGCGTCGATGTCCACTTCCGGCGACGATCTGCTGATCAGCGCCGCGGCGACACTGGCCGAAGAAATCGGCATCGACCTCGCACCCGCCCGCCAGATCGTCGACTACCTGGCCCGCGCGCGCGCCGCGCTGGGCGTGCTGCCCACCCAGGGCACCCTGATACTGGAGCGTTTCTTCGACGAATCGGGCGGCATGCAACTGGTCCTGCACGCGCCATTCGGCAGCCGCGTCAATCGCGCCTGGGGACTGGCGCTGCGTAAGCGCTTCTGCCGTAACTTCAATTTCGAACTGCAGGCTGCCGCCACCGAGGATGCCATCGTTCTTTCGCTGACGGATGTGCATAGCTTTGCGCTGGAGGAAGTCTGGACCTATCTGCGTTCGGCGACAGCCGAACAGGTTTTGATCCAGGCGGTGCTGGACGCGCCGCTGTTCAATGTGCGATGGCGCTGGACCGCCGGCTTCGCGCTGGCCTTGCCGCGTTTCTCCGGCGGCCGCAAGGTGGCGCCGCCCATCCAGCGCATGCGCAGCGACGATCTGTTGGCGGCAACCTTCCCCGACCAGGCTGCATGCGTTGAGAACATCCAGGGCGAACGCGAAGTGCCGGATCATCCCCTGGTCGAGCAGACCCTGGACGATTGCCTGCATGAAGCCATGGACACAGACCAATGGCTGGCCGTCCTCAAGCGCGTCGAACAGGGCCAGTGCCGGCTGTTGGCGCGCGACCTGCCCGCGCCATCGCCGCTGGCGATGGAAATCCTTGGCGCCAAGCCCTATGCGTTTCTGGACGACGCTCCGCTGGAGGAACGCCGTACGCGGGCTGTCATGGCACGCCGCTGGACCGATCCCGCCAGCGCCGACGACCTGGGAGCACTGGATGTTGAAGCCATCCAGCGCGTGCGCGACGAAGCCTGGCCCGAGCCGCGCGACACCGATGAAATGCACGAGGCCCTGAGCGAACTTGCTTTCATCACGACCACCGAAGCGGACGCGCGGGAAAACTGGAATGCCTGGCTGAAGGCATTGGCACAGGCCGGGCGTGCTTGCCGGCTGCGTATCCATACTGACGCCGCGGCCCTCTATGCCAATGAAACTGGCGATGCAGGCAGGGCCGTGAAAACGGACGACGTAAGTCTGGAAGCCGCATCGCCAACAAAGCGAGCGGCATCCCCAATGCCAGCGCCAACAATATGGGTCGCGCTGGAACGCCTGGGCTGCCTGATGGCCGCCTATCCGGATGCGCATCGCGACCCCGCGTTATCCCCTCTAACCGACGATGCGGCGTGGGAACCGGACAACGCGAAGGTGGAAGTCATCCGCTCCCGCCTCGGCGCCAGCGGCCCCATCACCGCCGCCGCGTTGGCGGTGCTGCTGGGCTGGCCGCGGTCCACCATCGACATCGCCCTGGCCCAACTGGAAAACGAAGGCAGCGTAATGCGCGGCCGCTTCAGCCCCGGCTCACGCGACGAGGAATGGTGCGAACGCCATCTGCTGGCACGCATCCACCGCTACACCATCAAGCGCCTGCGCGCCGAAGTCGAACCCGTGTCGCGCCAGGACTTCATGCGCTTCCTGTTCGACTGGCAGCACCTGTCCGCCGATGCTCGCCTGCGCGGGCCGCATACGCTGCCGAACGTGCTGGATCAACTGGAAGGCTATGAAGCCCCCGCAGGCGCCTGGGAAAGCGAGCTGCTGGCCGCACGCATCGCCGACTACGCCCCGGATTGGCTGGACGAGCTATCACGCGCCGGCAAGATCGCCTGGACCCGATTATCCAACCCGTCCCGCGCCGCCGGTAGCCGGCCCGGCGCGGGACCGGTGCGAGCCACGCCCATGGTTATCCTGCCACGGCGCAACCTGCGCCTGTGGCAAGCCCTGCCGCATCTGGAAGGCCAGGCCGAAATCTCCGCCCGCGCGCAACTCGTGCTCGCCGCCTTGCTGGACGGCGGCGCCATGTTCTTCGACGAACTTGCGGGCGAAACCCGCCTGCTGCCCGGCCAGCTTGAAGAAGTCCTGGGCGAACTGGTGGCGGCCGGCCTGATCGCCGCCGACAGTTTCGCCGGCTTGCGCGCCCTGCTCGTGCCGGCATCCAAGCGCACGGCACATGCGGCGCGCAGGCGGCGCGGCGCCATGCCGGACCCGCTGGAAGCCGCCGGGCGCTGGGCACCGGTGCGGCGCCCGCGGGAAGCCGCCATGGCGTCGATGGCCGCCGCGGTCGCGACGGCATCCGGCAATCGCGCCAGCGCAAAGCCGGCCCACCGTCCGGCCATCGCCCCGGAAACCCTGGAACACATCGCCCGCGTCCTGCTGCGCCGCTACGGCGTGGTGTTCTGGCGCCTGCTGGACCGCGAAGCCGGCTGGCTGCCGCCCTGGCGTGAATGGCTGCCGGTCCTGCACCGCATGGAAGCACGCGGCGAGATCCGCGGCGGCCGCTTCGTCGACGGTCTGGCGGGCGAACAATTCGCGCTGCCGGAAGCGATCCCGCTGCTGCGCGAGGTGCGCCGCCGCCCCCTGGATGGCAGCCTGGTCCGTATATCGGCGGTCGATCCTCTAAACCTGTGCGGCACCCTGCTGCCCGGCGAAAAAGTCCCCGCCCTGGCCGGCAACCGCATCCTGTTCCGCGACGGCCTGCCCATCGCCACCTGGATCGCCCAAAAGCCCCACTACGACCACACGCTGGAAGGCGCCGAACGCGAACGGCTGCTGCGCGTGCTGATTGCCGGGGAGACGCACAGCCTGGAAGCCGAAGTCGTGGAACACCACGAAGATTAAGAAAACAATACAATTAAATCAATAACTTATATTATTTCCACCCAAATCTGGGATTAGGGGGATAGGGTCAACATTTACGTCAGACTCCATACCAAGTATCATCAATTCTCAATGAATTTGAGAATTATCAATTTCAATGATACTTCGTGATACTTTGGAGCCGGATCCCTGGCATTTCCCGCGCCCCGAATTGGCGGGCTCCTACCTTTCGGCTTTTGAACTGAAGCTATCGTCGGCACGTGGCCTTTTCGCGCGCCGACGCATGGGCAAGACGGAATTTCTCCTGCGCGACCTGCTGCCGGCGGCCATCAAACGCGGGTATCTGGTGGCCTATAGCAACCTTTGGGACGTCCGGTCAGCTCCGCGGGAAGCACTTATATCCGCTTTGGCGGACGCGCTCGCACCGCAAGGCGTCAGTGCCGTGCTTGCACGGCTGAGCAAGCCCGTCAAAAAGGTCAAGGCCACCGCCAAGATCGCGGGCGCGGCGGAGGGTTCGCTCGAAGCCGAGCTTGCCTCATCCGCCACGGAAAATGCGGCGGACCTTCGCGAAGTTCTCGGACGATTGGACAACCAGAAAAAGCCGCTTTTGCTACTTATCGATGAAGCTCAAGTATTGGCGCGCGCGGACCACAGTGATTTCGCGCATGCGCTGCGCGCTGCCCTGGACACGAGAAAAGACCGGATCAAGGTAATTTTCGCCGGCAGCTCCGAAGCCACGTTGCGCGAAATGTTCGCACGTACGTCTGAACCCTTCTACAACTGGGCAGCTCTGGAACCCTTTCCTCTTCTGGGGGAAGAATTCGTCGCCTTCACGATCGACATCATGAACGGCATGGCGAAGTATGGTTTGTCGCTGGAACAAGGCGAACAGGCTTTCGATGCGCTCCATCGCACCCCGGAATTCTTCAAACGCTTCATCGAGCGATACATGCTTTACCAGACCCAGGGTCCGGAAGCAGCGCTGGAACATACCAAGGCCAGCGTCTTTTCAGACCAACATTTTCTCGCTCACTGGTCCGCCATGCATCCTGCGGATCAGGCGGTCCTGACTTTGCTCGCGCGCGGCGGAACGGATATCCATGGAACGGCGGGCTTGGCTCAACTGTCCACGCTACTGGGTAAATCGGTGACTAAGAACACCGGCGCGCATGCGCTACGACGTTTGCGGGAAGAAAATGTGGTGACGCGGTTGGCGTTTGGCGAATACCGCATCGAGGATGAAGCGTTCGCCGAATGGGTCCGCCGGCATACCGCACACCCTGCGCGCGATTCAAACCGACGCCGCCCGAATTGAACGCCCACAGGGCCACTCGTTTCTTTATATTCCTGCTTATCGCTTAGTTGGTATTTCCACCAGGGGAAGTCATGAATCACCATCAACCCGCACGAGCGCGCGCCACGGCCGGCGGACTTTTGCATGCGGCCGTTCTCGCGAGCGTCACGTTCGCTGTCGCCACCTGCGTCCTGGCCTACCCGGCCACCGCTTCCGCGCAAGGCAGCACCATCAAAATCGGCGAGATCAACAGCTATAAATCGCAGCCGGCCTTTCTGGAGTCCTATAAGAAAGGCATGGAACTGGCTGTCGAGCAGGTCAATGCCGGTGGTGGCATCGATGGCAAGAAGCTCGAATTGATCACGCGCGATGACAATGCCAACCCTGGCGATGCCGTGCGCGCGGCGGAAGAACTGCTTTCCCGCGAACGGGTCGATGTGCTGATGGGCTCTTTCCTGTCCAATATCGGCCTGGCCTTGACCGACTTCGCGCGCCAGAAGAAAGTGTTCTTCCTGGCCACCGAACCGCTGACGGACAAAATCGTCTGGCAGGACGGCAACCGCTACACCTTCCGGCTGCGCGTCAACACCTATATGCAGACCGCCATGCTGGTGCCGGAGGCCGCCAAGCTGAACAAAAAGCGCTGGGCCATCGTCTACCCGAACTACGAATATGGCCAATCGGCCGCCGCCACCTTCAAGGTCCTGATGAAAAAGGCCCAGCCGGATGTCGAATTCGTCAGTGAACAAGCCGTGCCGCTGGGCAAGGTGGATGCGGGCAGCGTCGTGCAAGCGCTGGCCGACGCCAAGCCGGACGCCATTTTCAACGTGCTGTTCGCCGCCGATCTGGCCAAGCTCGTGCGCGAAGGAAATACGCGCGGCTTGTTTCCCAAGACGCCTGCCGTCAGCCTGCTGAGCGGCGAACCGGAATACCTGGATCCGCTCAAGGACGAAACGCCCGCGGGCTGGATCGTGACCGGCTATCCCTGGTATTCCATCCAGACCTCCGACCACGCGGCCTTCCTGAAAGCCTACCAGGACCGCTTCAAGGATTATCCGCGGCTGGGCTCCATCATCGGCTACAGCTCCGTCATGTCCATGGCGGCGGGCATGAAGAAAGCCGGCGGCGCCGATACGGAAAAATTGATCACGGCATTCGAAGGCTTGAAAGTGAACACGCCTTTCGGGCCCATCGAATACCGCGCCATCGACCACCAATCCACCATGGGTGCCTTTGTCGGCAAACTCGCGCAAAAGGACGGCAAAGGGATCATGGTCGACTATCAATACATGAATGGCGCGAATTTCCTGCCTTCCGACGAGGAAGTGAAAAAGCTCCGCCCCGCCAACTGATCGACCGCGCCAAGGACAGGCGGCCATGCGCGCCGATACCCCGACACGGGCATATCGGCGCGCGGCATGCACCGCCTGGCTGCCTGATTCTTCCGTATGAACGCCAACGCCTTATTGGTCCAGCTGCTGAATGGCCTGGCCGAAGCGTCCACCTTGTTCCTGGTGGCCTCCGGCCTGTCGCTGATATTCGGCGTTACCCGCATCGTCAATTTCGCGCACGGCTCGCTTTACATGGCGGGCCTGTATATCGCCTATAGCCTGACCGAACGCTTCGGCGCGACCGGCCTGGGATACTGGGGCGGCGTATTGCTGACCGCCCTTGCCGTCGGCACGTTCGGCGCGCTGATCGAAATCGTGCTGCTGCGGCGCATATACCGCGCACCCGAACTGTTTCAGCTGCTGGCGACCTTCGCCCTGGTACTGGTCATCAACGATGCGGCATTGGCCATCTGGGGTCCGGAAGACCTGCTCGGCCGGCGTGCGCCGGGCCTGGCCGGCGCGATCACGATACTTGACAGACAGTTTCCCGCCTACAGCCTGTTGCTGATCGCCATCGGGCCGATCGTGCTGCTCCTGCTGTGGCTGCTCTTGACCCGTACCCGCTGGGGCACCCTGGTGCGCGCCGCCACGCAGGACAGGGAAATGCTCGGCGCCCTGGGCGTCAATCAGGCATGGCTGTTCACCAGCGTATTCGCGCTGGGCGCCGCGCTGGCCGGACTGGGCGGCGCGGTGCAATTGCCGCGCGAACCCGCCAGCCTGGGCCTGGACCTGCGCACCATCGGCGATGCCTTCGTCGTGGTCGTCGTCGGCGGCATGGGCTCCATTCCGGGTGCCTATGTCGCCGCGCTGCTGATCGCCGAAATCAAGGCCTTGTGCATCGCCATCGGCACCATCAGCGTGGCCGGGTTTGAAATCTCCCTGGCGCCGCTGACCCTGGTAGCGGAGTTCCTGGTCATGGCGGTCGTATTGGCGGTGCGCCCGTGGGGCTTGCTGGGGCGTCCCGGCGTGGTCGTGCGCAGCGCGGCGCCCATCGAAGCTCCATTGCGGCCGTCTTCGCATGGTTTGCGCTGGTTTGCCGCCGCCATATTGGCCGTGCTTATCCTGCTGCCGCTGATCGGCGACCGCTTTCCCTATGCGACCGTGCTGCTTACCGACAAGCTGACCGCGGCCTTGTTCGCGGCCAGCCTGCACTTCATCATGGGGCCGGCGGGCATGCACTCTTTCGGCCACGCAGCGTATTTCGGCCTGGGCGCGTATGGCGCGGCCCTGCTGCTGAAAACCCTGGCGCTGCCCATGGAGGTTGCGTTGATTTTCGCGCCCCTGGTCGCCGGAGTGGGCGCCCTGGTCTTCGGCTGGTTCTGCGTGCGCTTGTCCGGCATCTATCTGGCCATGCTGACGCTGGCGTTCTCGCAAATCATCTGGTCGGTGGTTTTCCAGTGGGATGGATTGACGGGCGGATCCAATGGCATGACCGGCTTGTGGCCTTCCGCCTGGCTGTCGACGGGCTACGCGTATTACTACCTGACGCTGGCGCTGACGGTAGCTGGCGTCCTGCTTCTGCGCCGTGTGCTGTTTTCCCCATTCGGCTATGCCATGCGAGCGGGACGGGATTCGGTACTGCGCAGCGACGCCATCGGTATCGATGTGCGGCGCGTGCAATGGATGGGATTCGTGGTTGCCGGCCTGTTCGCCGGACTGGCCGGGGCGCTGTACGCGTTCTCCAAGGGCAGTATCGCGCCTGACGTCATGTCGGTCGGCAAATCAGTCGATGGCCTGGTCATGGTGCTGCTGGGCGGCATCCAGACACTGGCTGGTCCCGTGGTTGGTGCCGCCACATTTACCTGGCTGCAGGACAACGTGATGCGCGCGACCGAATACTGGCGCGCCATGCTGGGCGGTGTGATCCTGCTGCTGGTACTGGCATTTCCGCAAGGGATCGCGGGCTTTGTCCGGCAGTTTGCCGATCGGTGGGCCAACGCCGGATCGCGGAAGAAAGCCGTATGAGCCTGCTCCAGGTCCGCAATCTCGGCAAACACTTCGGCGGCATCGCGGCCGTCGACGGCATCGACTTCGATGTCGCGGCGGGCGAATTGCTGGCCCTGATCGGCCCCAATGGCGCCGGCAAATCCACGACCTTCAATATGGTCGGCGGACAGGTCAAGCCCAGCATGGGGTCCGTCGTACTGGACGGCAAAAGCCTTACCGGCTTGCATCCGCGCGATATCTGGCGGCTGGGGGTGGGCCGGACCTTCCAGATTACCGAGACATTCGCTTCCCTGTCGGTCGTCGAAAACGTGCAGATGACCTTGCTGTCCCATCACCGCCGGGTGTTTTCAATATGGAAACCGGCAGCCGCGCAATATCGCGGAGAAGCGCTGGCATTGCTGGACCAGGTCGGCATGGCGGACCAGGCGCATCGCCCTTGCAGCGAACTGGCCTATGGCGACGTAAAGCGTGTCGAATTGGCCATGGCACTGGCGAACGACCCCAAGCTGCTATTGATGGACGAACCCACGGCGGGCATGGCGACGAACGAACGCAACGCCCTGATGACCCTGACCAAGCGGCTGGTCGTCGAACGCAAAATGGCGGTGCTCTTCACCGAACACAGCATGGACGTCGTCTTCGCGCACGCCGACCGCGTAATCGTCCTGGCCCGCGGCAAAGTGATCGCTGAAGGCAGCGCGCGTGAAGTCCGCGCCGATCCCCAGGTACAAGAAGTGTATTTCGGTTCCGGATCGACTTTCGAGGAATCCGCGGCATGATCCCGAACCCTGCCGAAAGCCGCCATACCAGCAGAGCCGAAACACAGACCGGTGATGTGCTATTGCATGTCCAGAACCTGAACGCCTGGTACGGCGCCGCCCATATCCTGTTCGACGTCAACCTGGAAGTCCGCCGCGGCGAAGTCGTCGCGCTGATGGGCCGCAACGGCGCAGGCAAATCGACCACCCTGAAAGCCATCATGGGCATGCTGGAAAAGCGCAGCGGCCATGTGGAATTCATGGGCCAGGACATTTCGCATAAACGCCCACATCAAATCGCCAAGGCCGGATTGGGATTCGTGCCCGAAGACAGGCGCATCTTTACCGACCTGTCCGTGGCGGAAAACCTGCAGGTGGGCCAGCAGCCGCCCCGCTATTGGCCCGACGGCAAGCCGGCCCCGCGTTGGACGACCGACCAGCTCTACGCCCTGTTTCCGAATCTGGCCACCATGCAAAACCGACCGGGCGCCCGCATGAGCGGCGGCGAACAGCAGATGCTTACCGTCGCGCGCACCCTGATGGGAAACCCTTATCTCGTCTTGCTGGACGAACCGTCGGAAGGTGTCGCCCCGGTAATCATCGAACAAATGGCACGGGCCATTATTGCCCTTAAAAATCAAGGTGCCAGTGTACTTCTGTCGGAGCAGAACCTGCGTTTCGCCGACATGGTTTCGGACCGGAAATACGTCATGGAAAAGGGCGAGATCTCCCGCGCCGAAGGGGAGAACCGACAGGAGTCCGACAGGATGGTCTAATTATGATGATGTTAAGTAGTTCCACGTCTCCGGCGCATCCGTTCTTTCCAGCACAGAAAACCAATGGCCCGAAATAGCTCACCTCCCCCGCTGTTATGGATCGTTGCCGCCGGTTTTTTCATGCAGACGCTGGACACCACCATAGTCAATACGGCCTTGCCGGCCATCGCCACGGATCTGGGCGTCGCGCCGCTGGCGCTCAAACCCATCGTGGTTGCCTACACGATCACCATGGCGATGATCATGCCCGCCTCGGGCTGGCTGGCCGATCGCTACGGCACCCGCAACGTGTACTTCACCGCCATCCTGGCGTTTGTCACGGGTTCCCTGCTTTGCGCCCTTTCCAATTCGCCCACCCAGTTGGTGATGGCGCGCATCCTGCAGGGCGCGGGGGCATCCATGCTGCTACCTGTCGGACGGCTGACAGTGCTGCGCTCCGTGGCGGCCGCGGATTTCATCTCGGCGATGGCGTTCATGTCCATAGGCGGCCAGATCGGGCCGGTCTTTGGCCCGGTATTGGGGGGTGTATTCGTCCAGGCCCTGAGCTGGCACTGGATTTTCCTGATCAATGTGCCGGTCGGGCTGGTCGGCATGTGGGCTGCTCGCCGGTATATGCCCGCAAAGAGAGTGGAAGGCACGCCGCCGTTCGATTTCACGGGCGGCGCGCTGTTGGCGATCTGGCTGGTGGCCTTTTCCTGCGCGCTGGACGTACCGGCCGCCGATAACCAGATCGCCTGGGCGGCGGGCCTGCTGGCGCTGAGCGCGCTGGCGGCGCTGGGGTATTACTTGCATGCCCGCCGCAACAGTGCTCCCCTGTTCCCCTTGAGCCTGTTCGCGGAAACCAATTTCACCGTCGGCATTGCCGGTAATCTGGCCTGCCGGATCGGCGCGGCGGCGGTGCCCTTTTTATTGCCCTTGATGATGCAGCTGGGCATGGGTTATTCGCCGCTGCACTCGGGATTGATGCTGGTGCCGGTTGCCGCCGCGGGCGCGGTCTCGAAATCCTGGGTAGCGCCGTTGATCAAGCGATACGGTTATGTCCAGTTTCTTATCGCCAACACCCTGTTCGTCGGATTCTGGATCATTTCATTCGCGCTGTTCTCCAGCGATTGGCCCATTTGGCTGCAGCTCATCCAGCTGGCCGCGTTTGGCCTGGGTAACTCCATGCAGTACTCAGCCATGAACAGCGTCACGCTCACCTCGCTCAGCCCGCAACAGGCCGGCCCCGGGAACAGTCTGTTCTCCATGTTCCAGATGGTCGCCATGAGCCTGGGCGTAACCGTGGGAGGCGGTCTGGTCACGCTGTTAGCCGGCCCCGCGCGGCACCTGGTTCCGGCGTTTACATGGTCCTTCGTTTGCGTGGGCCTGATCACGACCCTGTCCGCGCTGGTTTGGCGGCGCCTGGATCCCGAACGGCTGGCTATCGGTACCCAGGGTGCGCGAGCGGCGCGTTAACGGCATTTCCTGCGGTTTACCAGCGGACAGCGGCGCGGCCTGCCATTCCCGGCAACGCGCCCGCATACCTGCCACGCTTCACACTTCCCGAATAGTTTTTCTATGCGACCGCGCCAGATCTTCTCGTTTGTCGCGGTTCTTGCCCGGAGCGATAGTTCAGTCACCAGGACGTGACATTCCGCCACGTCGAAGTTAAAGGACTATCGACATGAAACTCGCAGACAAAGTGGTTGTGGTTACCGGCGGCACCTCCGGCATCGGACTCGAAACCGCCAAGCTGTTTCGCACCGAAGGCGCGAAAGTCGCCATCATCGGATCCAACGACAAGCGGCTGAAGGAAGCCGAACGCGAACTCGGCGGCGACGTCATCGCCTTGCGCGCCGATTTGCGCGATCCCGCGCAAATCGACAAAGCCATAGCTGAAGTCGTCGAAACCCACGGGCACATCGACGTGGTATTCGCCAATGCCGGCGCGGGCATAGCGGCGCCGCTGGAAGCCGTAACGCCGGAACAGATCAACGAACAATTCGCGCTGAATTTTTCCGGGGTGTTCTTCACGATCCAGAAAGCTGCTCCTCATTTGAGCAATGGCGGCAGCATCGTCGTAACGACTTCCTTTTTGAACGAAGTCGGAACGCCGGGCCTGTCCATCCTGTCCGCCAGCAAGGCCGCCGTGCGTTCGCTGGTACGCTCGCTGGGCGCGGAACTGGCGCCGCGCGGGATCCGCGTCAATGCGGTCAGCCCCGGCCCGATCGACACGCCTTTCGCCAGCAAGATAGGCTTGCCGGAAGAAGACCTGAAGGCGGCCGGCGCAGCGCTCGTGGCCGCGGTACCGCTCAAGCGTGTCGGCACGGCGGCGGAAGTCGCGAAGGCAGCGTTGTTTCTTGCCAGTAGCGACGCGTCGTACATGACCGGCACGGAATTGGTGGTCGATGGCGGCCTGTCGCAAATCTGAAATTGACCCTGCTTGAAGGCACTGGGAAAATCGGTCAACTTTCGGATAGGTCAGGCCCAGGTAAATGCGAGCACCGAACAACCTGAACGCGCTGCGCGCCTTCGAGGCCGTCGCACGGCATTTAAGCTACACCGCTGCCGCGGCAGAGCTGAATGTCACCCCGGCCGCCGTGGGCCAACTGATCCGCGGCCTGGAAAGCTACCTGGACATCGAACTGTTCCATCGATCGACGTCCGGTCCGTCCCGCCTGACATTGACCGATGCCGGGCGGGCCGCATTACCGGACTTGCAAGCGGGATTCGACATGCTCTCGACCGGCGTCGAGCGCCTGAGAGCCTACAAATCCCGCATCCTTTTCACAGTCACCGTCCCCCCCGCGTTCGCGGACAAATGGCTGCTGTGGCGCCTGGAGTCTTTCCAGAGCAGGCATCCGTACTACGACATTCGAATCGACACCAGCGGACAGCTGGCCGATTTCACCGCGCAACGCATCGATGCGGGGATTCGGTACGGCGCGGGTGCGTGGCCAGGATTGGTTTCGACCTTTCTACTGCGCGATGAATTTTTCCCTGTGTGCAGCCCTACCCTGCTCAAGGGCAAGCATCCCCTGAAAAGCCCCGCCGACCTGCTGAATCATCAGCTCATCCACGACACCTCAATGAGCAGTTTCGGTGTGTTCCCGACCTGGAGATCGTGGCTACAGAAAACCGGATACGGCAAGACGGTGGACTCCGACCGCGGATTGCAATTGAACGACTCCGCGATGGGAATCCAGACTGTCATTTCCGGCAACGGCGTCGCGCTGGGACGAAGCACCCTGGTGGAGCGGGACCTTGCCGAAGGGCGCCTCGTCCGGCCGTTCGATGAAGTACAGAGTTGCGAGCTTGCCTACTACCTGGTTTACCGGAAGGAAAGCGAAAACGCGGCACCGGTGATGGCATTCAAGGAATGGCTGCTGTCACAGGTAGGCCCAGGGTGACGCCCGATCACAGCTTCACGACCTGCAGCACCGCTTCGGCAAATGCCTTGGGCGCTTCCTGCGGCAAATTGTGACCGATGCCGCCGCTGACATTCCGGTGCTGGTACTTGCCGATAAATTGTTTAGCGTAGGCGGCGGGTGGCAGATGCGGCGCGCCATTCGCATCGCCTTCCATCGTAATGGTGGGCACTGAGATCTTCGGCGCTTGCGCCAGCCGCTTCTCCAGGTCGTCGTATTGCGATTCGCCTTGGGCCAATCCCAACCGCCAACGGTAGTTGTGGATAACGATGGCCACGTGATCGGGATTGTCGAATGACTTTGCCGTCCGCAGGAACGTGGCGTCGTCGAACTTGAATTTCGGCGATGCGTTCTGCCAGATCATCTTGTTGAACTCGTCGCGATGTTCCGCGTAACCCGTGGCGCCGCGCTCGGTGGCGAAGTAATACTGGAACCACGCCTGCAATTCGGCCTGCGGCGCCTGCGGCTTGCGGTTGGCTTCCTGGCTACCGATCAGATAGCCGCTGACAGACACCAGTGCGCGGCAACGCTCGGGCCATACAGCGGCCAGGATATCCGCCGCGCGCCCGCCCCAATCGAAACCGGCGATCACCGCCTTGTCGATCTTCAGCGCGTCCATCAGGGCAATGACGTCCACCGCGAATATGGACTGTTGCCCATTGCGCGGCGTGTCCGCGGAGATGATGCGCGTGGAGCCGTAGCCTCTTAGATACGGCACTATCACGCGGTAGCCCGCGGCCGCCAGAATGGGCGCCACGTCGACGAAACTGTGAATGTCGTGGGGCCAGCCGTGCAACAGAATGGCAACCGGTCCATCGGCCGGGCCTGTCTCGGCGTAACCGATGTTCAGTTTGCCGGCATCGATCTGGCGGATAGTGCTGAACGAGGTGGAAGAGACCGCTCGCCGTGACGCAACAGCCTGCGGCGCCGCACTGGCCTGGGTCATCCCGGCCAGGTCCAACAAGCCAACACCGGCCAAAGCCGAAGTGCTGCCCAACAGACGGCGACGTTGTGTGTTTACTGCATTCGACATATGCAAATTTTCCCTGAGGTATATCTAGATCATTGGCGCCGGCCACTTCATGCTCCATCCAGGTTGCGCCAGCGCCGAGGTATGTTTTGTCGATCCGCTCGATCCGAAGAACAGATAGCGGATCGCGGCTGAACTCACATGCTGGACAGGTCCGGATGCAGATCCCGAACCGGGCTCACATCCTCCAGCAGCGACGCCAGGTGCAGAATCGTGGACTCCGCCAGCCATGGCGACACCAGCTGCACCCCGATAGGCAGGCCATCCCGGCTTGTGCCGAACCGCATCGACAACCCGGGAAGACCGGTCACACTGAAGGGCGAGGTCGCCCGCATAACGTGCAAGGAAGACACCGACTGGCCGTTGATAACGAACTCCTCGGCGTCGTGTTCGTGCGCCGGCACTGGCGTCACCGGGCAGATCAATGCGTCGTAGCGTTCGAAGTATTCGCTGAAGCCGTCCCGCAGATTTTCGGCCTGCTGTTCGGCCTGCACGAAATCGCTCATCGAGGTGTCCGGCGTGTCAAAGACAGCTTGGGCATGCTTGAAAATTTTGTCCTCGTGCCCCGCCGTCGCCTTCCGGAATTCAGGCTTGCTCTCCATTGCCTGAAGCTTCCAAAGCACATCCAAGGCGTTGACCTGCTCAAGCACGGGGATACGCACCTGCTCCACCAGGACTCCCGCGCCCTTCAGCGCCTCGGCCGCTGCCTGCACGGTCGCCGCGACATCGGCGTCCACCGGAGCGAAGGCCGGTTCCACCAGCCAGCCAACCCGAAGCGGCCGGTCCGGCGTCGCGCCCACGCCGGCGTCCAGCCTGAGCGGGCTCATCGAAAAGCCGTCCGCGCCATCCGGCCCAGCCAACAACGAATAGGCGAGCTTGATGTCCCGAACACTGCGTGCCATCGGGCCGACATGCCAGAAACGCCGGGGCACGCGCGGCCAGATCCCC
>DATJHN010000331.1:0-13459 GCA_035493915.1 Bordetella sp. | reverse complement strand
GCTCGGCATTCCGATTGTGCGCTTTCATATTCTGTATAACGGCGTTCCCGAACTGAAGACCGGCTCCTCGCCCGAGGACGAAAAAAAATGGAAGGCCTTTGACGAGTGCACGGCCGATGCCACGGAGACGATCGGCGGCGTGTTCCGACTGGAGCCCGACAAGCGGCCGCAACTGTGGATCAGGCTCGCCGCGCAGTACCTGAAACGGCGACCGCAGGCGCGCTTCTTCATCGTGGGTGATGGACGCCTGACCGACAACATGGTGGAGCTCGCGCAGGAGCTTTGCGTGAAGGATCGGTTGTTGTTCGTCGGCCTGTCGAATCACGTGGGTTACTGGTATTCGCAGATGGATGTCAAAGTGCTGCTGTCGCGGTACGAAGGCTTGCCGAACGTGCTTATCGAAGCGCAGCTGCTGGGCATCCCGGTTGTCTCGACACCCGCCGGCGGCGCCGGCGAATGCTTCGTCGAGAATGTGACGGGTCATCTACTTGGCGACGTCGAGCATCCCGATCTGAATGAGGCCTGCGACAGGATCGAGTCGATGGTGGACTTGATGCGCGGCAATGATGTGCTGAAGCAGCACAGCCGCCAGCGGGCGCGGGAGCTGTTTTCGCTTAATGCGATGCTGGAGAAGTTCCTGAGCTTGTGCGTGACGGTTATGGGGGCGTCGAACAGCGATGACGGCATGGGCATCGGGGCCATGCGTCTGATGGAGGCCTGATTGTCCGGCTATCTTCCCGCGATCCTGAAAATAATGCCTTTTATGCAAAAGAACGTCCCGGTTTCAGGCCTACGGCGCAAGGCGGGCCTGCTTACGATGTTGCTCGCCACGCTAGCGGTTACGGGATGCCAGTTGCCGCGTTCCGGTCCGATGCTGGGCGAGATGATGTCGGGAAACGATGACAAGGATGTCGTGGTCACGCTCGCCTCGCCCGAACTCGCGCGTAAGAGCAACGTGCCCGCGGTGGAGGATTTTCCCGCGCGTTATCGTGACCTGACCCAGGCTGGATTCGACGTCCTGGTCCCCGGCGACGGCATAAACGTCACTGTCTGGGAGCGCGATGGATTGGGCGTTTTCGCGGCCAACCCGTCGGGTGTGAGCGACTTGGGCAACCAGGAGATAGACCGGGTGGGGACGCTCTATCTGCCTATGCTGGGCAAGTTCCATGCAGCGGGTTTGACGCTGGCGCAACTGCATGACCAGGTCGTGGCCCGTTTGAGCAAGCTCATTGTCGGTTCCGATGTGAGCGTGACCCGGGTCGCTGATGCGCGCGGGCAGATGGTGACCGTGCAGGGCAATCTC
Source organism: Bordetella sp. (assembly GCA_035493915.1). GTDB lineage: Bacteria > Pseudomonadota > Gammaproteobacteria > Burkholderiales > Burkholderiaceae_B > Bordetella_C. The sequence continues at coordinate 12,156 of DATJHN010000331.1, read as the reverse complement.
GCCAAGCCTGGCATGTACCCCATTACCCAGACTTCCCAAAGGTTGAGCAGCGCGCTGGCGCAGGCGGCACCGGTGCAGACAAATCCCGAGCAGCTCGTCATCACCCTGCGCCGCGACAACAAGATTGCTTCCGTGCGGCTGTCCGATCTCTATCGCAACCAGGATAACGATATTCTGCTCCGCGCGGGCGACGTCATTACGGCGCATGATGCGCGGGAATTCCTGACGGTATTGGGCGCGGCCGGGAACCAGGGGCGTGTCCAGATCAGCAAGCGCAACTACAGCGTGCTGGATGCACTGGGTGATTCCAAGGGGCTTGACGACAAGTTGGCGGACCCACGCTCCGTCTTCCTGTTTACTCCCGCGAGAGCCGGTGTCGATGGGAAACCGGACACCGTTCCAGTTGTTTACCAGTTCGACCTTACTCGTCCGGAGCAGGTCGCGATCGCGCGCCAATTCACGGTGCACGAAGGAGAGGCTATCTATATATCGGATGCGCCGTTTACCCAGGTGCAGAAAGTCTTGTCGGCATTCCGCGTAACCATGAGTGCCGGCTTCAGCGCCACCCGCGCTATCGACCAGGACACAGGCGGATCGAATACGAACGTACAGCAGCAATAGCGCGCCGATGAGCAACGAGGATCGTATCAAGGGCTGGCGCTCGCGCCGGCAGGAACGAAACTACACCGTAGGCTCCGGCGCCACGGCGTGGCGCCTTGACCCGGCCGCGCTGTTCAAGGCCGAGTCCACGCCCTCCGTCTTGTTCAAGCCCTTGCTCGCCCGGCTGCAGGGGGCGCCGCACGATTCCGTGGCGGCCCGGCGAGCGGTGTACGAAGCCATACAGGCGGAGCTGGAAGGGGAGATCGAGCGTAGCCGGGTTGACGATACGCTTACGGATTTTGCCCGGCGGCGCCTCCGTATCATCGTGCGCCTGCTTGAACAGGATATCCGCGCGGGCGTCGAGGTGTTCGAGCCGGGATACATGCCGTCCAAGCTTGTGGAGGAAGACGCACGGCTGGCCGGGGCGCATGAACGGCGAGCGCGGCGGCGCAAGCTGGACGAGGAGCGGGATGCGCGCCGCCATGCTTCCCGCAACGATATTGCTCTGGAAATCGAACTTTCTCCGGATGAGGCCGGGGACCTCTCGATCCTGCGTGACCGCTTGCGCGCGTTGCATGAAGGGCAGCCGCCGCGTCGTGTCGATGAGAACAGGGCGCGCCTGCGTACGCTATTGCCGATGTTCGTCTACCAATTGCATGTGATGCATGGTGAAAGCCGGATTGCCTTGCTATGGGCGCTGGTTGGCCCCGTGGTGCTGCTCACGCTGATCTCATCGTTGTATTTCCTGATGGGAACGCATTACATCCTTGGCATGGATGTGCCGACGTTCTCGATGTTGGGCGCAACCACCTGGATCATGTTCAGGCAGATTATTTTCCGCAGCAGCACGAGCTATGTATCGGCTCGTGCATTGCTGAACCTCGAGGGCGTTACGCCGCTCATGTGCGCGCTGGCGCAGGCGCTTATCTATCTATCGGTATATATCGGGGTGTTTTGCGTATTGATTGGAGCGGGCAGCGCGCTGGAACTTATTACGCTGCCGGAAAGTTGGGCGGGGTTCATGCTTTATGTCGTGCTGATGGGGTGCGCCGGCGCGGCCATGGGTGTGCTGTTTGGCTCGATCGCGACGGCCTGGCATTTTTTCCTGAGGCTCGCACCGGTGATCGAGAGATTTCTCCAGCTCTTCTCGAGCGTGTTCTTTGTTTCGGAGCAGTTGCCGGAGCAGCTCCGGCCCTGGATGCTGTGGTCGCCGTTCGCGCACGGCATGCAACTCCTGCGCTCGGCCTATTTCGTCAGCTACAAGTCGTCGGATGCGAGCTTGAGTTATTTCCTGACGGCGCTGGTCTTTCTGGCGGTGATCTCCCTGGCGGCCGAGCGCCTGGCGCGCAGTAATGTCCAGCCGATGTGAGCGATAGCGATGATCCATCTTAACGGCGTAACCGACGAGCCGTACGCATTCGGAAACAGGCAGCCGCTGCTTGCCAATGTCGATCTCGACATTCCCGTCGGGCGCTACGCGCTGCTTTCGCCCGCGCCGGAGCTGCATCGCCAGATTATCGATGTGCTGTGCCGTCTGCGTCCGCCGCGCAGTGGCTTCGTCAAGCACGGTGGAAGCGTTTCCTGGGCAATAGGCCGGCAAGGCTTTGTCCGCGGAAAGGCAAACGGCCTGCACATGATCGAATTCGTTTGCGACGTGTACGAGCTCGATCCGGGCGCCACTATCGAGTTCGTCGCGGACCTTATCAGCGATCCAAAAAGCCTGGCCAGGCCCATGGAGCATTGGCCGCTCTACGTACGCCAGGAATTTTCATTCGCGCTCGCGCTGGCACCCGCGTTCGATGTGTACGTGATCGAAGGGGCCATACCGTTCGAGCCGTGCCGCTTTACCCGTCTCTGGCTTGCGCTGTTCGAAGAACGGCTGGTTGGCAGGACACTCGTTTTTTCCACTTATCGCCAGAACCAGTTGGCAGACTATTGCCTAAAAGGCTTGGTTTATGAACGAAGCAGTCTCAGAATCGAAGACGACCTCGAACTATGCATCCGCAACTTCCCGCCAAGACGATCCAGGAGCGAATCCGGCAGCACAGGCGAAGACCTTCTCGGAAGCGGATTCGGGGACAGCCAGCTCGGCTTCTGAGGGCAAGTCCGAGATCGAGCGTCGCCATCGCGAACGCCAGGCGGCGCTGCGCGAGCGTCGCCGGCAGCGCTGGATCAGCGCCATCATTGTTGTCGCGCCGGTGGCCATCGCCCTGGTCTATGCGCTGTATGTCGCGACGCCCCGCTATGAAGCGGAGTCACGGTTCTTCGTGCAGTCCAGTTCCAACCAGCAATCCGCGGGTGCGGCCGCCAGTTTGCTCTCCACGGGATCCGGCATGCTTGGCGGTTTCGTGGACGGATGGGCGGTCAGCGACTTTCTCAAGTCGCGCGACTGCATGCATCAGCTCGATAAGAAAATCGGATTACGCCGCTACCTGGTAAATACGGGCCCTGATCCTGTGAACCATCTTGCCGAGGACGCAAGCGAGGATGATCTGTACCGCGCATACCAGTCCGCGGTTCAGGTCTCCTTTAACGTGCTCGAACAGATCGACGTATTGCGGGTGAGCGCGTTTTCGTCCGATGACGCGGCAACCATGTCGAATGCACTGATCAGCCTGGCGGAAGATTTTGTTAGCCAGATGAACGAAAAGGGCGTGGCCGACCAGTTGAAGGTGAGCGGGGAGTCCGTCAAGAGTGCGGAAAAGAAGTCGCTCGACGCCAGGGATGCCCTGACGGACTGGCGGACGACCCACGGCAATATCGATCCGACGGCCTCTGTCACGATGCTTCTGAATCTATCCAGCCAGCTTGAAGGAGAGCTGAGCAGCGCCCAGATCAATCTGGACAAGATACGCGCACTGGGCAACCCGAACCATCCCATGCTGAGGCCCGCCCAGATGCAGGTGTCTGCCCTGGAACGGCGGTTGGTGTCGGTACGCCGCCGCCTGAGCGGCCACGGCAACACGGAAGCGAAACAGCTTAAATCCTACGAAGCGCTGCGGAATGCCCAGGCCTTCGCGGATTCGAATTTGACCCTGGCCCAGCAGTCGTTCCAGCAGGCCATGACGGATGCCCTGCGACTACAGCGGTATTTGTCCATCATCGCGCAACCGGTTCCCACGGATCAGCCCAGCAGCCCGCGCATCAGGACTCTGCTGCTGGAAGCCCTGGCCCTGGGTTTTGTGCTGATGTTCCTCGCTCGCATCGTTACGGCCTTGTTTAGGGGATTGCGCCATGGTTGATATGGCTATTGCAAGTGGCGTCGCGTCAACCGATGCCACCTCCCAGCTGCTTGATGTCATAAAGCAGATCCGTTCCGCGGCAGACCCGGTATGCGAAGCGGCCATGCTCGAAAAAAGGCTGGTGCTGGCGGCGGATGGCCTGCGCGACGTTCGGCGCTTGCTGGTTTCTCCATTCGTGCGCGAGGGCGCATTCGCGCCCGCGATCGCCGTGCTCGAGGTCCTGGTGGCAGCCTATCCGTCAAGAACAGAAGAGCGCCGCTTGCTCGCGAGCTTGTTGGGTCGCACGGAGCAGTGGGAGCGGGCGATCGCCGCGGCAGACGCCGCCGCTGAAATCGAACCTGACGCCGCGGCGCTGCATGCTGCCCGGATTCAGCTGCGCCTGCAGGCCGGCCAGGTGGCCGAGGCCGCGGCGGTCGCGCGCGCGACCAGTGGCATGGTGGCAAGCGAACCTGGCGAAGCGCACCTCTGGATGATGGCATTTCTGCGCAACGGAGATACGGCCGAGGCGGCACGCGTGGCAATGGTCCTGGACGTGCACAAACTGCCAAACGAACGCGTGGCGGCGATGGCCGTGCGTGCCTTGTTCGAGGATGGCAGGGCGGATGCGGCGATCAGCCTGGGCAACGCCGCGCTGGATGCTGGCCACGATTGCGCGGCCTTGCGTACCGGCCTTGGTCAATCGTTCCTTCAGCGCGGCACCGAGGAGGATCGGAAGGTGCACGCGCTGGCGCATTTCGAGGCGGCCCTGAAGGTGGCGCCATCGGACGTGCGGGTGCTGTCGCTTTACGGCGAAACACTGCTGCGCGCGGGGCGCTATAAGGAGTCGTTGGCGCCGTTGAAGAAGGCGATCGATCTGGCACCGGAGTTGGAGCAGACGCGGGTGCTCTATGCACGCGGGCTGCGCCATACGATGCAGTACGCCGATGCCGCCGACGAGCTTATGAAAGTGCTCGAGAAATCCCCTGAGAAGCTGCTCTTGCAGCGTTCGGCCATCGGGGCGCTGACCCAGGCCGGCCGTACGCAAGAGGCCGAATTGCTGTTTCAGCAATATGTATCGAAGCGGAACTCGCAGCTTCCGGACACCTTTCAAGAGGCAATGGCCAGGCTGGAGGAACGGCTTGATACCGCCCCGATACCGAAGGCGCGTTTCGATTGGGCGTGGTCGCTGCGCGGTAATACCGATGTCGATCGTGTGCAATGGGAGCATGCGGCACGTTGGGGCCATATGGTGGACCATCTGCTGTTCGATTGGCTTGAATGCCGCGAGGACCGCGTCGAAGAGGCGATGCAGCTGCTTGGAGAGTTGGACAGCGGCGAACGTTTCTTTGCGCCGCTGCTTGCGGCCGGCCGCGGTGTCGTGCTGGCCACCGCGCACGTCGGCCCCTTGTATGCCGGGCTGATGGCCTTGGAACTGGTTGGCATTCCGTCGCGCTGGCTCGCGACCGCGCCGAGCATCGCCCAGACCAGTTACTCCGCGGCCTTGATTTCCACCGCCGACCAGACCGAGATGCAGGTGGCCAAGACCTGCATGCGCGCGCTCGGATCGGGCAACGTGCTATGCGTGGCCGTGGACGGCGCGGCGAATCCGGCCGCGCCACGAACAATCTTCGAAGGGCAGGAAGTGACGTACTCGAGTTTCGCAGCCCGCATGGCGCACCGCATGGGCGTGCCTTCGGTATTTCATGCCCCTCGCTGGGAGAACGGCCGTGTTACCCACACGCTGGAAATGTTGCCTGAAGTCGTACCCGGCGAGGATGTCGATGCGTACTCGCTGCGATGGCAGCAGGCCTACTTCGCACGGGTCAGGGAGCACCTGGCCGGTCCTCCGGAAAACCTGCGCTTGAGCGGGGGGATCTGGCGCCACGTCAAGTCCGCGGATCGATCCGCGCAGCAATAGGAGTGAAAGTTTGATGAGCTCAGCAGAATTTAAAGGCGATACGGCGATCTCGTCGTGGCTGCTCGATGAAACGCAGCGTGACCTTCGCGATGAATTGCTTGCCCGGCGCCGCCGCTGGCTGGTGACCGGTGCCGCGGGCTTTATCGGCTCCAATCTCGTTGAGACCTTGTTGCTCCTTGGCCAGGATGTGCTGGGCTTGGACAATTTCTCGACGGGACATCGACGCAACCTGGAAGAAATCCGCAAGAACGTCGGGGAAAGCCGGTGGTCGCGCTTCACGCTGCACGAGGCGGACATTCGGGACATGGCCGCGTGCGAGCAGGCTGTCGCACAAGTCGATTACGTGCTCCATCAGGCCGCGCTGGGCTCGGTTCCCCGCTCGGTGAAAGACCCGATGACTTCGCATGAAGTGAATGTATCGGGCTTTCTGAATATGCTCGACGCGGCGCGCCGCGCGGCGGTTCGGGGTTTTGTCTATGCCGCGTCCAGCTCTACCTATGGCGATGAACCCAATCTTCCCAAACGCGAAGAGCGGATAGGCAAGCCCTTGTCGCCCTATGCGGTAACCAAGCTCGTCGATGAGCTTTATGCCGATGTGTACTCGCGCACGTATGGGTTTGCCTCTACGGGGCTGCGCTATTTCAATGTATTCGGTCCGCGCCAGGACCCGAACGGCGCTTATGCGGCCGTGATCCCGAAATGGATTTCGTCCATGCTCGAGGGGCAAGCCGTCCAGATCAACGGCGATGGTGAAACAAGCCGGGATTTCTGCTTCGTTGGAAATGTCGTGCAGGCGAACCTGCGCGCCGCCTTGCGTCAAACCGCGGGCGCAAGCGAGGTGTACAACGTCGCCGTCGGCGGCCGCACCACGCTTAACGATCTTTTCTGCATTATCCGCGACGGCTTGATGCCGCGTGGTTTCGAGTACACGCAGGCGCCGGAATACAGGCCGTTTCGCGAAGGCGACGTGCGGCATTCGCAAGCCGACGTGTCGAAAGCGAAGGCCGGCATCGGCTACGCGCCGCTCGTCGATTTGCGGCGTGGAATGAACGAGGCGCTGCCTTGGTATATCGGTTTTCTGACTGCCCAGGCAGCCGCGTGATGGAGATGAATATGAATATGATTAGGATGCGCTGGCTACTGGCGTTGGCGGTGTTGTTCGGTGGCGCGGCCGCCGCGAGTGAATCATGCAGTGTGCCGGATGAGCATTGTCCAAGTGTCTCCACACTTCTGCAACAACGCGAAGGCTACGGAGCGAAGGCCACCGGCGGCCTGGGGGGACGATTTGTCGAGGTCACGTCCGACCAGGACGCGGGGAAGGGAACATTGCGCGACGCGCTGGAGCACGCCAAGAAGGGGCCCACGTGGATTCGCTTTGCGTCCGACATGACGATCGTGCTGAGCAAGCAGCTTCGCGTGCCATCGAACACAACCGTCGATGGACGCGGAAAGCACGTCACCTTGATCGACGATGGGCTGGGGGTATATGGCAGCAAGAACGTCATCCTGACGCATCTTACGATCGACGGGCGATTGAGCAGGTTCACGCAGGCCGTGAACGTGGCCAATGACAGCCGCGACGTGTGGGTCGACCATCTTGATCTGGCGCGCATGGCGGATCGGCTGCTGAACGTGAAGAACGGTTCGACCGACGTTACGATTTCGTGGACCAAATTTCATGACTCCGACAAGGTCATGCTGCTCAACAACATTACCTCGAAGAATCTCTTCCAGAATTACGAGAGGGACAAGATCGCGCGGGTGACGCTGCATCACAATTATTTCTTGAACACGGTGCAGCGCAATCCAAGAGCGCAGTTCGGCACGTTTCATCTGTTCAACAACCTGCTGGAGAACTGGGACTTCTATGGGATGAGTTTCAGCCTGCAGGCCCGTGCCTTCGTCGAAGGAAACATGTTCAGCAACGTATCGCAGCGCAACTGCGTGGAGCCGAAGTTTTTCCCGACGGTCGAGGGTAAAAACGTGAACTATTGCAGCTATATCCAGGGCTCACCCAAGAGAAGCGCGCTGGGTAACGGCGAATCCGACCGCGAGAATTACGAAAAATCAAAGGGGCAGTATGGCTACAAGTTCGATTACAAGGCAGCGTTGCGCTTGAAAGACAATCTGTTCCTTGGCGATGCGAAGCCGGTTCTGGAGGACTACCAGCCCGAGCTGGTGCCGGCACCGCCGTACTGCTACGGCTATGAGAAGCCAACCCCGGATCTGGCGGAAAAAATTCGCAAGCTGGCGGGCAATACCTCCGGCGACACCCCGCTGGTTACACCGCATACCGGATCGGGTTGCCGCTGACGCACCTGTGAGTGGGTTATTCGCTGGATGACGGCGATGGGGCCGTCACCCGCTCGGGCTCCAACCGATACGCCCGCTCCGCGGTTCCATGGAACAGCTCGGCCCGTTCCGCCGCGGAGCAGGTTTCCGTCGCCCGTTTGTACGCATTCCACAGCACGTTGTACGCCGCCGCCGTCCCGTCCACCGGGAAGTTGCTTTCGAACATGCATCGTTCGGCCCCGAACTGCTCCACGCAATGCAGCACGTAGCGGCGGGCGGCCGCCGCGATTTCGATCGATGACGCCGGCCGCTCGCGTTCGTGCCAGCCGAATCCCAGGCGCTTTACGCCGATGCCGCCCAGTTTCATGTACACATTCGGGCAGCGGGCCAGTAACGTGATGTGCCGCCGCCACGCATCGAACACCGCATCGTGATCGGCATACGGTCCTATGCCCACCAGTCCGCCCAGGTGGCCCATCACGATGCGCAGACCCGGCATGTCGCGTGCCAGGTCGACCAGATCCGCCAATTGCGGAAACAGCATCCACGCGTCGAAGCTCAGTCCGTGGCGTTCCAGGCAGGCCAACCCGGCGCGTACGCGCGGGTCGTACAGCAGCCCCCGCGGAGCGCTCTGCCACAGAGTCAGCTCGTCTGCCCGCGCGTCCCAGCATGTGGAATAACGCATGCCGCGCAGCCGCGGACTGGCGCGCAGGTGCGCCTGCACCACCGGTTCCAGCGCTTCGCCCAGCGTCAGTTCGACATGGCCGACGATGCCGGCGGCCACGCGCGTGCGCCCATAGCCGCCACTGGCGCTCATGGCCGCGATGCCGTTGGCGAATTCGGTTTCGCCTATGGAGCGGAATGCCTCCGGGCCGTCCTGCCGGTACATGGAACGGCACTCGGCAAACACGGTGGACACTATCTTGTGCCCGCTGCCATTCACGTCCAGCAGCCAGTCGTCGAACAGATAGCGCTCGCGCCGGTCGGGGCCGCCGTGCCACAGATGATGATGCGCGTCGCAGATAGGCAGCTCGGGCTCGAGCGTTTCTTCCTGCGTCAAAGCCTGCCAGGCACGATTCATGGGTAGGCGTCTCCTAACTCGCGGGCCGCGGCGCCAGCGCCGCCGTCAGCTCCCGCAGATCGTCCAGCCGCTCCAGGCCGGCAATCATCTCTGAAGTCTCATCGATCTGCGCGGGCGACAGTATGCCCTCGGCGCACTCGACGTACTTTGCCTTCTGGTCTTCCCAAGATGCCGGCATCTCCGGATATCCCTGTGCGTAGCGTCCGCCGCGCGTCAGCATAGCGCCATTCTTCAACCGCACCGTTACCCGCATCTCAGCCCAGTTGACGCCATTCTCGCCCCACTGTCCGCGATGATGCTGCAGGTCATCGGGTACCTGGACGCGTATCTTCCGCACTAGCGCATGCAGCGCCGGATCGGCCACGCGCTTCTCGGCATACTGCGCGATGCCGGCCTTGCGGTCGGTCAGCGCCACGGCCATGGTGTAGGGCAGGCAGAACTTGGACTTGTGGTCGTCCAGCGGCTCGGGATAAGGCGCCACGGCGCGGCAGTGCGGGGTGCACTCGTACAGCACGTCATCGATGTCGGCAGGGTTCAGGTCGATCTCGGTGGCCAGGGCAATCGCGGTCTCGACGGCGGCGCCGGACGATGTGCAGCCGGGATACATGCGCAGCATGGTGGTGGGCCGGCCAAGCTCCAGCTCGTCCTGGCCCAGCCCCTGTACCATCAGGTGCAGGCGATGGTTGCCGATACCGTTGAACGTATCGGCCAGGCCAAAGCGCTGGTGGCCTTCGCCTTCGCTGGCGTCCGCGCCCTCGATGATGTCGGGGTCCACGGCGAAACCCTGCCGTGCCAGCAGTGCCGCATGGATGCCGCTGCGCACCCCATGGCCCACGTGAAAAGCCTTGCCCATGGAGCCCACGTTCTTGCGCACGCCCGAGCCGGATGAAGCCATGATGCCCATGGCCATGCGGGCATGCATGGTGTCCAGGCCCATCATGCGGCATCCGGCCGCGGCAACGCCCTGGCCGCCGACAATGCCGACGGGATGCCAGCCGTGGTCCAGCAGCGCCGGCCGCAGGCCCTTGGCCACGCGCGTGGTGATCTCGAAGCCCATCGCATAGGCTTCGAGCATGGCCAGGCCGGACACGCCCAGGCTTTCGGCCAGCGCGATGCAGCCGGGCACCAGCACCACGTTGGCATGGCCCACGCCGCGCGTGAAGTCATCGTACTCGTGCGCGTGCGCGGCCACGCCGTTGACGAAGCCTGCCTCGGTGGGCGAGCTGCGATCGGCATGCCCAATCAGGGTGGCCGACGGGCGGCCGCCCAGGTCGCGCGCCAGCCGCGCCGCCATGCGGCCGGCGGGGTGGTGCGCGCCGGCCACCATGACGGCGATGGTGTCGAAGAACTTGACCTTGGCCGACTGCAGCAGCGCCGGAGTCATGAAACCGGCCGGCGTCTCCATCGCGAAGCGGGCCAACTGCTCGGTAACGCCCATGGAATCGGGCTCCTTTGTTTCTTCTTGGGCTCGTCGCTACGGCTACGACGCGCTGTTGGCGGGTTTGGTGACCTTGCCCCAGCGGTCGATCTCCTGCCGCACGAACGCACGGAAATCCTCGGGCGTGTTGGGCGGCGCGGGATCGAAGCCGCTGTTGCTCAGCACGGTCTTGACGTTGTCCTTGCCCAGCGCGGTCATCAGCGCCCGGTTGAGCTTCGTGACGGTGTCCTGCGCGATGCCGGCCGGGCCGGCCACTCCGTACCAGCCGATGGCCTCGAAGCCGGGCAGCGTTTCCGCCACGGTCGGCACGTCGGGTAGAGAGGGATGGCGCGTGCGGCCGGTAACCGCCAGGGCGCGCGCCTTGCCGGCGCGCACCATGGCCAGCGCGCTGGACATGGCGGTGAAGGTAAAGTCCAGCCGTCCGGCGATCACGTCGTTCATCACTTCCGGCGCACCTTTGTATTTGACGTCGGTGGTCCGGATACCGGCGTACAAGTTCAGCAGCTGCGCCGAGCCGCCGGAGGTGCCACCCGAGTTGCCGTAATTCAGCGTGTTGGGCTTGGCCTTGGCGGCGGCGATCAGTTCGGCCACGCTGTGGATGGACGAGTTGGCGGGCACCACCAGCAGGTTCATGTTGGTCGCGGTCAGGCCGACCAGCGTGAAGTCCTTGATGGGATCGTAGGTGACCACGTCGGGATGAAGAAAGACGTTGATGGCGTGCGAGGGCGTCAGCATCACCACCGTCTTGCCGTCGGGCTTGGCGTTGCGCGCGGCCTGCGTGGCGACGATGCTATCGACGCCGGGGCGGTTGTCCACGAAAATGTTCTGCCCCAGCGCCTTGCCCATCTCGGCCGACACGGCACGCGCGATCACGTCGACCGAACTGCCGGCCGTCAACGGCACGAGCATGCGTATTTCGGTCGGCTGCGCCAAGGTCTTGCGGGGCAGGCCCACGGCGGCGCAGATAGGCATCACGATGCCAGCGGTGATCAAACTCCGGCGCTTCGATGATGGGCGCATCGCGGTCTCCTGCGCGTTGGTGGCATGGGGCTCTATGCGGCCCCTGTGCCGGCTCGGGTTGTGAAATTAATATATAGTAATCATGGTATCGATGTAAATTAATAGGGGATTACTATAGTGTATATTGCCAGCCGAATTGATCGGAGACGCTGCCCCGCGTCGCAAATCAATTCACTACTTGTCGTCAACCGTCAGTTTCTTATCGTCCGAATCGACGACGAATACGGCGAGCAGCTTGGCGGGCTCGGTCTCGCTCGCATTGCGGCTGACCTGATGGTGCGCACCGGGCTCCTCGTAGAAACTCTCGCCCGCCTTATACACATGCTCGAGCTCGTCATTTACCTTGCTGACCACACTGCCCGATACCACGTACGCGTAAATGAATGCCGACTTGGCATGGGTATGGGCATGCGAGGATCCTCCGGGCGGATAAAGGACCTCCACGGCGATGAGTGATTTGCCCGGGATGTTCGGGATCGCCCTGGCGAAATTCGGCTCGACCGTATCGGCGGCATCGTGAGCGGATGCGGCTGCGGCGAAGGCCATACCGGCGGCCACTACGAGAGATGGAAGAATGGGATAAGGC